>CASDQW010000110.1 GCA_949282965.1 uncultured Lentisphaeria bacterium | reverse complement strand
GCCGGTGGAACGCAGCCGGACCGCCCGTTGCCCCTGAGCTGCCGCATCGATCACTTCGGCGGAGAACTTCACACCGTCACGCGCCCAATTGACCCAACTCTTCGGCTGCCGTCCGACGGTGTCTTTTTCAAAATCAGCACCGGGAAGCACCACCTTTTCGGGCGCTCCGGCGCGATTGCCGCGCGAAACCAGCGAAAAATCATCCAGCGAGAGGTCACAGACACCTTCCCCGATCGCCCGGACGCTGATTTTTTCCACCCCGGCGGGGACGGTGAAATTCAGCTTGAACTCGCGCCATTCCCCATCCGCTTTGGCTAACGGTGCCGCCGCCATCGCATAGTTGACCACCTTGCCGTCCTTGTAGGAGACCACCTGCAGCTGGGCGTTCGGCTTGTCCTTCGCATGGTTTTTTACCCATGCGGTCAGTTCAAACATGTCACCCGCCTTGACCGGGAACGAGGCTCTGTTGTTGAAGGCCCAGTCCCGCGTACCGGTGGAGACGATACGCGCCCCCTGTTTGCCGGAGTGGGCGTCCGTCGTCACCGTCGCTGTCGCGCTGCCCTTTTCCCGGGTCCAGAGCGACCAGTTCGCCGGTTCTTTTCCGGCGGGAGAGTTTTCAAATCCGCCATTGCGCACGTCAGTGTTCTGTACCGCTTTCGACGCGGCGGCCGGCAGAAGGGTGAAATAGTCGACATACGGCGCGCCGGGGCCTTTGGGGTCGAGAGTGTCTCCGGAGATCTGCAGTTCGATCACCTCGCCCGCCTTCAGGGCCCGATTGGAAAAGATCGTGCCGGGGCCGATGCGCTTCGTCCAGGTTTTTCCACCGTCCTGCGAAATTCCGACGGTGCGGAAGATCTGCGCCGTCAGGTCATACCGTCCCTCCTGCGCGACCGGAATCCGGAATTTCAGCACGGGAACGGTCGTGCCGGGCGCGGCATCTTTCGTGATCACGTTGCCTTGCAGCACGATGCCGCCGGACCACTTTTTCGCGGCGTCGACATCGGTGCTCCACAAATTCCAGCTGCCCTTCTGCAGTTTGTTGCGCAGTAGAACCTCCGGATTCGCCAGAACGTTCTCCGCCTCGAACCGCTGCTCCACCGGAGCCGCCGCAATTTCAGCTGTCATTCCGACCGCCGCCAGAAGCGGCACGATTTCCATCCATTTTTTCATTGCTTATGATCTCCATCAATATGGGTTTGCCAATTTATCCGCTTCCCACACATTGTAGGTTGCCGCACACTTTCTGACATGCGGTGAACTCGCGACATTTCCTCCCAGCATCAGCAGGTTGACTCGTCCACTGTGCCGATAGCCGAGTCGGCACGGATTGCTCAGGGTGACCGCCAGACTTCCCGGATAGGTGGCGGGGTCCAGGTGACTGTTGTCACTGCCGTAAAATCCTCCGCTGTAAGTGGAGTCGGCAATCAGAATTACTTTGGATGGATTCTTGATTTTTGTAATTTTCCGGATTCGGGGATCGTTGCTGTGATATTCCCCCGGCTTCTGTGTCCAGGTTATGCAGTAGTTTGCACCGTAACTCTCCGGTCGCAGCGGCTGGTTATTGCCCCATTGTCCCTGAAGCACATCGCGATCACCGACGGCGGGACATCCATTTATCCCTTTGCCGGCAGTCCATCTGTCTCGTGCGGGAGTCCAGGTTGGCGTTACTCCTGGGTCAATGGAACTGACCAGCCAGCTTCCCGCTGCATTCCAGTTATATCCAGAACTACTGATCGTTCCAGTGCTTGAGGCCATACCACCATAGGGAAAGAGGAAGTCGTCAAATGCCGAATAATAATTGTGAACCGCGAGTCCCCATTGTTTCAAATTGTTGACGCAGGAAATCGCTTTCCCTTTCTCCCGCGCCTGATGCAGTGCCGGCAGCAGCATGGCGGCGAGAATCGCGATGATTGCGATTACTATAAGAAGTTCGATCAAAGTGAATCTCTGCCGCCTGACAGCGGGTACGGAATGTCTTTTAAGCGTGTTTTTCATCATTTCACCTCGATTTTTTTGGTTGAGATCAATCAGGCTGTCATGCTCTTCCTTCATCATAACATCGCAGTTGTGTGCTTGATGTAAAAAACAGTACTGTGGAATTTCAATAGGAGTAAAGGACTTCCCTCGGATTTTTCTTATTGCCGAGTTCTTGCCCATGATATTCCCCCGGTTGCTTTTTATATGCCTGCCTGTTCTTTTTGCGCTTGATCTCAAGAAAAATCCGGACGGCATCAGCCAGCCGTTCCAATGATTTTTCCAGCGGTTTGTCCTGTTCCTGGATAATCTGGGAGATTCCA
>CASDQW010000109.1 GCA_949282965.1 uncultured Lentisphaeria bacterium | reverse complement strand
ATTGCATCATATTCTGTCAATAAGAGTAAGATAGCATGGAAAATTCTGATTGCAAATCAGAATTTCTGAATCATAAATCAAATTGACCGACGCTGGAGGATCGGCTTTCAAAGAAAGGCGATCCGGAAGCGCCGGAACCGTCCGGAGGACGGAGTGAACGCAGAAGTAAAGGTCGTTTGTTCTGAAAAACGAATTTCGCAAAACTCGAAAAATTCTCTGAATCAAAAAGTCTTTTGTTATGAATTGCGCGAATAAGGGGTCGACCTCTTGATTTTTTGAACACATGTCCTCTGCAAGTTTATTTTTGTATTATTACTTAATTATAAACATGTTACATTAATAAAAGATTACAAAATGAATGTATAGCAGAAAAAAATTGACGATCAAAGGTCGAGCTTCTCGACGTGTGTTTCCTCCAAAAAATGCTCTCCAGACCAAAAGACCGGTCTTTTACTCCCCCGGAGAATTTACCGGGAGAAGGGTCTGAAACACACCTTCATAAGAGAAAAGTGGAGATTCTCCGCTTTCGGGCAAAACGCGAGTTGAGCTCAAATTTACCCCGGAAACGAAAAAGCCGACCAGAAGACCGGTCGGCGGAGAATTTTCAAAATGGTGGAGCTGGAGGGATTCGAACCCTTGACCTATACGATGCGAACGTATCGCTCTAGCCAACTGAGCTACAGCCCCATTGTTTGTTGTCCCTTAAAATATCCTTTTTCGGAAAAAATGCAAGAGTTTTTTTGAAAAAATCCAAACAAAAGTTACATTACCATAGATAGAGGCCATACAACCACATGTTTTCACCCGGGCTATGCCGGTCAGTAAACATGTGTGCATGACTCTCAGATTGCAGCAGGGCACAAAATTATGCGGAAAGAACAGCCTCAGGATGCTACCGGACAGCTCCCCGTCATGGAACCGGGAGCCGTTGGTGGACACTCGGGAATCGATGACTTCGACGATTCCCTGAACATCTATCTGAGGCAGATCGGCCAGATGCCGATGCTATCCTCCGAGGAGCTTGCCGAGCTCGGCTCAGAAGTCGACCAGGTGGACCGTGAATTCCGCCGGGAACTGTTGCAGTTTGGCTTCACCTGTCACGAAGTCCTGCGCGTCATTGATCGTTGCATCAACGGGGAAAATCCGGCCGATCATTTCACCCCGTCCGCCATGAAGATGCCGGACATGAACCATAAAAACCGCCGGCAGGCCCTCAACGCCTGGAAAAATGAAATCCTCGCAACGGCCAAAAAAGTCGCCGATACCCTTAAAGAACCTGCGGAAGAACGCCGGAAAGCACGGCTGCATCAGGCGGAACTGTTGTCACGCTATGATCTTGCCGGAGATTATCTGGAAGAATTCTATGCCATCATCAACGAGTATCTGCGTATGGCCGGAGCCGGAGCCAACGCGAACAATATCCGCATCGACCGACTGAGTCGACGCCAGCTTGACTTGATCTGCCGGAAATTCACCATGACCGCAGAGGAATTGCCCGAGTATCTACAGGCGCTGCGCAACGTCCGGGAACGTCTGATGAACATCCGCAATCGGATGATCGAAGCCAACCTGCGTCTGGTCATCAGCATTGCGCAGAAATACCGCAACCGCGGCCTGCAATTCAATGACCTCATCCAGGAAGGCAACCTCGGACTGTTGCGGGCTCTGGAAAAATTCGACTTCCGGCTCGGCCACAAATTCAGCACTTACGCCAGCTGGTGGATCCGCCAGAACATCGCCCGTTCCATCGCCGAGCAGTCCCGGGTCATCCGCATCCCGGCTCACATGATCAACACCATCAATGCCATGAACCGGGCGGAACAGCGATTCATTCAAGAGCATGACAGAGTCCCGGAAGTTCAGGAGCTGGCCGCCATGCTCGAAGTCCCCGTCGCACGCCTCAGCGCCATTCGGAAAATGGCCTGGCAGACGATTTCGCTCCAGGCACCACTCACTGGTAGCGATGAAGGATCCATGCTGGAAGACATCATCGCCGACGACCACAGTGCAAGTCCGATCCATGACTATGCGCGCAAGATCTTGTATGATAAACTCTACGAAATGCTCGGAACCTTGCCGGAGCGGGATCAGCAGATCATCATCCTGCGGTTCGGCCTCTTCGACCAGAAGCCGCAACCGCTGGTGGAAGTGAGCAACCGCTTCGGCCTGACCCGGGAACGTATCCGGCAGCTGGAAGTCCAGATTCTGGAAAATATGCGCCGCATGGCCCGGGAAAACTATTTTGACGGAGAAATCCAGACCGGCTGACGGACCATACAGCGGTCGGATCCGATGACGCCCAATATCCGAATCCTTAACGGACTATGAACTTTTTCTTTCCAGGAAATTCCCATGACCAGAGTCGAACTATCTCAGTTATCCAAATCCTATATCCCCGGGCAGCCGGTGCTGCGTCCCATTGATCTCACCGTGGAGGCCGGAGAACTGTTTTTCCTGCTGGGGCCTTCCGGCTGCGGCAAATCCACGTTGCTGCGCATCCTCGCCGGTCTGGTGACGCCGGATGGCGGCTCCATCCGGTTCAACGGTGTGGATGTCACCAGCTTTGCTCCGGAAAAAAGACAGGCGGCCATGGTGTTTCAAAGCTACGCCCTGTGGCCACATCTTTCCGTTTTTGAAAACGTCGCGTTCGGATTGCGTTCCGCCGGCATCGGCGCCCGCGACATCGAAAAGGAAGTTATGGAAGCACTCCGGCTGGTACAGCTGGCCGAGTGCCGGGACCGGAAAATTCCGTCGCTTTCCGGGGGCCAGCAACAGCGGGTGGCGCTGGCACGCGCTCTGGCGGTCCGGCCTGCCCTGCTGCTGCTGGACGAACCGCTTTCCAATCTCGACGCCCGGCTTCGCGACGCCATGCGCCTGGAAATTCGCCGAATCACCAAGGAACGCCGCCTGACCGCCATTTACGTGACCCACGATCGCCGGGAAGCATTAAGCATGGCGGACCGGATCGCGGTCTTATCCTCGGGGGTTCTGCAACAGGTGGGGACGCCGGAAGAAGTGTATCGGAAACCGGCCAACCGGTTTGTCGCCTCGTTTCTGGGAGACGCCAATTTCATTCCGGTTGACGTCGTGGCAGTGGAAACCGGTCGCGTGCGGCTCCAGTCTCCGCTCGGCCCGCTGACGGCGGACATGGAAAATCCGCCACCGGTCGGCACCGCGCTCACCGCCATGCTGCGGCCGGAAAATCTCACGTTTGCCGCCGAAGAAGAAGTGGAAAACACCTTCTCCGCCACCCTGGAATCCGGGGTTTTCCTCGGCGATCACCGGGAATGGCAGTTGCACGCCGGCGATCTGCCGCTGCTGGTGAATGAAAGCGCCCCCCCGACACGCCGGCTCGGTGAATCCGTCCGACTGACCATCCGGCCGGATCGGATCGCCCTCCTGGGAGACCGGGAATCATGATCATCCGGCGTGTATTGCCGGCATTGCTGCCGTTGCTCCTGCTCCTGGCCGTGCCGCTGTTGCTCCGCCCCGGAACGCCCGGTGCCGCCACTGCCGTGAGTAGCGATGAAACGCCCGACCGGCTGGTCATCATCACGCCGCACACCGAGCCGGTCCGATATGAATTTGAACGGGCATTCCGGCGCCACTACCGGGAAAAATACGGGGTCGACGTCGAGCTGGATTACCGTTCGGTCGGCGGCACGTCGGACATTGTCCGCTACATCGCGGACCGCTATGAAGCGGAATTCCGTCATTTCTGGGAATCCGATCCGGCCAATCCCCCCTGGACACCTGCTCTGGCCGCGGCCTTCAGCAATCAGCGGATTCAGCCGGACACGGAGAAAGATCCGCAGACGGCAGCCGTGCGACGGAAATTTCTGGAATCCGATGTCGGTATCGGCATCGATATTTTCTGGGGCGGCGGCACATTTGACCACAGCCGCCAGGCGGAACGCGGCTTCGGTGTGGACGGCGGCGTGCGCGAACGGCACCCCGAATATTTCCAGGAAACGGTCATCCCGCAGACGTTCGGCGGGGACGTCTTCTATGATCCGCAGGGACGTTATTACGGCGCCTGTCTGGCCAGCTTCGGCATCTGCTACAATCCCGACCGGCTCCGGGAACTCCCGGACGCCACGCCCCCCGCCGGATGGCACGATCTGGGTACGCCCCGCTTCTTCAACAACCTCGTTGTCGCCGATCCGACCAAATCCGGCTCGGCCAACAAATGCTTCGAATCCATCCTGCAGCAATGCATGGCGGAACAGGTCCGCCGCCACGGTCCCGAAAAAGGCGTGGCCCGCGGCTGGGACGAAGGCTTCGGTCTGATCAAACGCATCATTGCCAATGCCCGTACCCTCACCGACAGCGCCGGCAAAGTGCCCCGGGACATCGCCGCCGGTAACGCCGCCGCCGGCATGGCGATCGACACCTACGGCCTCTCCGAACAGGAATGGAGCGCCACCCTGTTCGACGGCCAGCCGAAAATTCTCTACGTTCCGCCGGCCGGGGGAACCTCGGTCTCCGCCGATCCGATTCAACTGCTGCGGGGGGCGAAAAACCAGCGCGCCGCCCGGGAATTTCTCGATTTCGTCCTCTCCCGGGAGGGGCAGAAGCTCTGGGACTATCGGGCGGGAGAACCGGGCGGCCCCGAGAAATACTCTCTGCGCCGGCCGCCGATCCGGCGTGACCTGTACCAGCCGGAATTTCAGAAACACTTTTCCGATCCGGATTACAATCCCTACGCCGCCGGCGCGGATTTTGTCTATCAGGGAGCCTGGACCGGGCCGCATTTCAGTCTGATCCGGGTTCTGATCCGCTGCATTGCGTTGGACGTGCAGGAGGAACTGCGCGATGCCTGGGCAGCGATCATCGCTGCGGGCGGTCCGGAAAAAGCACCGGAAGCAATGGCCGAATTCAACCGGCTGCCGTTCTCTTACGAAGAGGCGGCCGCCGCCGGACAGCTGCTGCGCACCGGAGAACACCGTTCCGTGCTGGACGTGGTACGCACCTGTCGCCGGTGGAGTGAAGAGGCGGCCGCCCATTACCGGCGTGCCGCGGAACTAGCCCGGCAGCAGCTCCGGAACCATACCGCAAAAGGAAACACACCATGAAAAAAACCGGACAGATTCTCACCATTGCCGCCTTGCTGGCATTTTTCGCCGTTTTTCTGGCGCTGCCGGTCTATACGGTTGTGGAACAGGGCATGCGCTGGGAGCTGCTGGGCGAGGTCTTCACCAACTTCCTCTATCTGGAAGGGCTGCTCAACTCCCTGAAAATCGCGGTGGTCACCACGTTTCTGGTGTTTCTCATCGCTCTGCCGCTGGCGCTGCTCTACGACCGCTATGAATTCCCCGGCAAAAGCCTCAGCCATCTGGCAATCATGGTGCCGATGATCCTACCGCCGTTCGTCGGAGCGCTCGGCTTCCAGCAGCTGCTGGGGCATTACGGCATCTTCAACACGTTGCTAACCGCAGCCGGACTGCCGCGGGTGGATTTCCTCGGCGGCCCGGGGCGCTTCTGGTCGGTTTGCGTCATGGAAGCGCTGCACCTCTATCCGATTCTCTATTTGAATCTGGTTACCGCGCTCGGCAACATCGATCCCGCCCTGAACGAAGCCGCCGCCAACCTCGGCGCGGGACGGTGGTATCGTTTCCGCCGCGTCACGCTGCCGCTGATGAAGCCGGGACTGCTGGCCGGCGGCAGCATTGTCCTGATCTGGAGTTTCACCGAGCTCGGCACGCCGTTGATGTTCGGCTACAACCGCATCACCGCGGTTCAGATCTTCAACGGCATTACCGAGCTGGAAACCAATCCCCTGCCCTACGCACTGGTCGTGGTCATGCTGCTGTTTTCCGCTGGGCTTTACGGGATCAGCCGGCTGGCGCTTGGCGGCGGCGCGACCTCCGCGCCGACCAAGGGGGTTGCGGGAAGCAGCGCGGTGCGGCTCTCCGGCGGGAAACGCTGGCTGCCGACTGCGGTTTTCGGCGTGCTGACGCTGGCGGCGGGTTTGCCGCATCTGGCGCTGATCCTCACCGCGTTTTCGCGCAACTGGTACGGGTCGCTGCTGCCACACGGCTTCACTTTGCTGCATTTTGAAAACGCCTTGTCCAGTCCCGTCGTCGTACCCAGCATCATCAACAGTCTGCGCTACTCCGCACTGGCCATGCTGTTCGCGTTGCTGGTGGGATTGCTTACGGCGATCATCACCACCCGCTGGCGCTGTCGGGGCAGTGCGTTGATCGACCTGACCGCGATGCTGCCGCTGGCGGTGCCCGGGATCGTCATCGCCTTCGGTTATCTCGGCATGGCGGTAAAATACGATTGGGCGCGCGGCTTTTTCAACCCCGAAAGCAATCCGGTCTTTCTCCTGGCCGCCGCCTATGCCATCCGGCGTTTGCCCTATGTCGTGCGCGCGGTAACCGCCGGACTGGAACAAACACCCGTCGATCTGGAAAACGCCGCGCACAATCTCGGTGCGGGCTCCTGGACCACGCTGCGCCGAATCACGTTGCCGCTGATCAGCGCCAATCTGGTGGTCGGCGGCCTGCTGGCTTTCAGCTTCTCCATGCTGGAGGTTTCCGACTCGCTGATTCTGGCGCAGAAGGCGGAATATTATCCCATTACCAAGGCGATTTTCGAATTGTCACAGATCCTCGGGTCCGGCCCCTTCGTCGCCTGTGCCTTCGGCGTCTGGGCCATGGCGTTTCTCGCGGCCACGCTGGCGGCTGCCGGCGCCATCCTCGGCCGCCGCATCGGCACGATCTTCAAATTCTGAACGGGACCATCGGAACGCAACCAAAAAAGAAACCCGGCATTCCGCCGGGTTCCTGCTGTTCTGCCGTTTCGAGCCGTCAGCGCTTGTCGGTCTGCTCTCCCCAGTGAATCGGATGGGTGAGCAGCGACACGCGGTCGCCGTGCTGAAAGGATTTCAGACGTTCAACCACTTCCCGCCCGGTTTTGAAGCCGCTGATGTCGCTGGTGCCCCGGTTGTGCCCGATGCGGTACCCTTCGTACAGGAAGCCGAAATCCTTGAAGGAGTGCTTGCCGTATTCCACCGCAACACCCCGGTTGTCGTAAACCCCCTTCTTGCCGAATTCGGAAAAAATCCAGGTGTTGTTCAGCTTCCGGCTGAGTACGACCCCGGAACCATGACTGACCACGCCGACGACGGGAAACCCGTTGGCATGATAGTAGTCCAGCTCCTGCTTCTGAAATTCCAGAGGATCGATATCCCAGAGGATCGCCATGGAGAGCAGATCGTTATGGACGCCGATATCATGCCCGAGCGCCTGAATCTTCCGGTAGAAGCGGTCCATGTCGGCATAACGCCGCACGCCGGTCGGCGTCTGTTCCCCGTAATAGCGGGCGGTAGGCAGGATGTAATAGGTGGCCTTCAGACCGCGTTTATGTTCCTCTTCAGCCATGCGCAGCGCGGTGGAGGGGTCGATGTCGATATCGTGCCGCATGTACACCACGACCTTTTTCGGATCGAACGTCTTAATGAAATCCCGTCCCGGACAAACGATATAGCGGTCAGAGTTCTTCAGCTCGTCCAACAGCGCGATGTAGTCCTCCCAGGCGTATTTATGCCGGTAATTCTTCCGGATCCATTCGTCGTTTTCCCGCAGCACGTCCTCGTATTTCCGGGTTCGGTCCACGGAAAAACCGGAATGATTCTGTCCGCCCGGCTTCAATCCGGGAGCGGCAGCGGCAGCAGGCTCAGACTCCGCCGCGTTCAAAGACAACATACCGGCAAGGACCGCAACAGAACATAAATGACTCCACATACCATCAATTCTCCTGATTGGTTGAGGTTAGTATGGAAAAAAATACCACCTTTTCTCTCAAAAGCAACCCCTTGCTGTGCACATTTTCCTTGAACCGCCCCGAATCCGTTTTCACAAGACCGTATCCCCGCTCCCCCCGATCTCCCGGAATCATGACAAAAAAAACCGGAACCGCTTACGCGGCTCCGGCTGTATTCCCGCAACAGTTCCAGCTTACGCCCAGATACTGTCTTCGTCGGTAAAAGGCAGTTCGATCGCCTTCTTTTCCTTGTCCGACTTGTACATGCCCAGCGCGATTTCCAGCGTTCCGCGCACCGAACTGCAGGGAATGCAGACTTCGCGGTTTTCCCGGATCGCATCCACGCAGTCGTCGATCACGAACTGGTGGTCTTCGCTCGGCAGCGCCTTCGGATCGCCGCCGGCGGTAGCCGCGGCGGATCCCGCCTTGCGGGCGGCTTCGTCCTCCGGACGTTCTTCCTTGAATTTCCAGACACTCATCGCGGTCCCGGACATGACGGCGGTGCCGTCGGTCCCGTACACTTCGATGCGTACGTCATTTCCCGGCCACAGTGCGGTGCTCGCCTGAACGAATCCGCGCACGCCGTTGGCAAAGACGATTTCCGCATCCAGCGTATCTTCCAACGCCACTTCCGGATGAGCGAGGTTGCGCATTTCGGCATAAACCTTCGCACCGCGCCCCATCAGATACTGCAGAATGTCGATATAATGGAAAGCGTGCTGAATGGTGACTCCCGCGCCGCACTTGCGGTTGGAGCGCCAGGCGTCCATCTTGTAGTAATCGGCATTGCGGAACCATTTCATCTGCACGTCAACGCGAAGAATTTTTCCGAACCGTCCGGAATCCAGCGCGGCCTTGATGTAGCGCATCGGCTCGCGCATCCGGCTCTGCACGAAAATACCGAACTTCACACCGGCTTTTTCACAGGCGGCGATCATCTGATCCGTTTCCGCCAGCGACATGGCCGGGGGCTTTTCGCAGAGCACGTGCTTGCCCGCAGCCGCGGCCTTCAGCACAAACTGAGTATGCAGATGGTTCGGGGTGACGATGTTGACCACTTCCACCCGCGGATCCGCCAGCATCGCGTCAAAGTCGGAATAGACTTTCGCCGTCGGCGCATAATCGTTAACCAGTTTCTGAGCATTTTCCGTACGGACGTCGCAGACTGCGACCAGTTCGGCTTTGGACGACTTGCGCAAGGCATCGGCGTGAATGCCGGAAATCATCCCGGCGCCAAGAACCCCGAATCCCACTTTTTTCATCAGGCAATTTCTCCAGCGTTGATGGTTCTGAGTAAAAAATCAATCGGCTCGTATGTTCATTATACCGCATTTTGCCGAAAAGAACAAGCTGTTTTTCCGCGATTTATTAGTAAAATCGACGATTCCTCGCTCTCCTTTTCCGTTTCTGCAAAAAAAGGCCGCCCCGTCCCGCGCACAGGGGGCGAAGCGACCTTTCCTGGCGCATCCCTGCCGTCAGGGATGCAGAATAATCTTCAGCGCTCTCTGAGCATCCAGCTCGGCAAACGCCTTTTCCCAGTCGGCCAGCGGCATCCGGTGAGAAATCACCTTTTCGATCGGCATCAGGCCGCGTTCGGCCAGAGCAATCGCCTTGTTCCAGCTGGTGTAGCTCGTGGACATGCCGAAATGGATGTCCAGCGATTTGGTCGAACAGGTGTTCCACGGGAAATCCACATTGCGTCCACCCGTCAGACCGATGGCCTGAATACGGCCTTTCTTGCGGACCAGATCCGGCAGCCCGGCAATGGCGCGCGGCGCTCCGGTGCAGTCGATCGCCATATCGGCGCCGATGCCGTGCGTCAGATCCATAACCAGTTCCGTCAGATTGGTCTTGGTAACGTCGATGACGCTGTCGAAACCAAGCTCCCGCGCCTTGGGCAGACGCAACGCCTCGTCCGACGGCGCACCCGCCATCACGATATAACGGGCGCCGGCGGCGTTCGCCGCCATCCCGGCCAGCAGACCGATCGGTCCGGGACCGACGACTACAACGAAGTCGGCCGGTTCAATGCGGCCGCGTTCAATCACGTCGTGAACGACGTTGGCGGCAGGCTCCAGTACGGCGGCGGTATCGTAGTCCATGCTGTCCGGAATCCGGTGCAGCAAAGCCTCCGGCATCACCAGATACTTGCAGAAGCTCCCGTGAATCCCCCAGCCCGGGCTGCGTTTTTCCGGACAGATCTGAGGATTGCCGGTCCGGCAGAGGTAGCAGACACCGCAGGCCTTGGTATGCGGTTCGCCGACCACCCGTTCGCCGAGCTTGTAGTATTTGCAGTTCGGCCCGAGTTCCACGATTTCACCGGAAAACTCGTGTCCGAGAATCACCGGCGGCCAGTATGGGAAACCGTCGTCACGCACATGCAGGTCGGTTCCGCAAATCCCGGTCGCCTTGATTTCCAGCAGAACTTCGCCCGGACCCGGCTTCGGTTCCGGCATGTCCATATATTCCAGAAAGCCTTTTCCCTTCTGGGTCTTGACCAATGCTTTCATCGTTCTCTTCCTTCCTCGATTATTCCGCCTCACAGAATTCGGCAATGAAATTGACCATCAGTTCCGCGGTCGCACCGATGCTGGCGACTTCGATGTTTTCGTTGATCGAATGCGCCACTTTGAGCGTCCCGGCCCCGCACACCACCGTCGGGATGCCGAGCTGGTTGTTGTAAAACCAGGCATCACAGGACGCCGTCCAGGCATCGATGGTCTGCGGCACGCCGATCGCTTCACCGAGCCGCAGCAGCCCCTGCGGCAGCTCGTGTTCCGGTTCGACCACGCTGCAGTCATGCCGATACATGAAGGTCAGGTCAAATTCCTGCTCCTTAAGACCACCGGCGAGCAGCGCCGCCTTCATTTCGGCGCAGATCTCTTCCTTGGTCTTGTTCGGCAGGAACCCGAGCACGCCTTCGAGCACCGCGCTGTTCGGTGCGGCCGCGGGCCAGTTGCCGGCCTGCAGCTTACCGAACGTAATCGGCATCGGATTGGCGTATTTGTCGAACAGCGGAAACCCGCGCGAAGCCTTCAGCAGATCCGCATGGTACTGCGTCAGAATGCTGATTGCCTGATGCGCCAGCAGTAGCGCGCTCTTGGTCTGCCCGGCTTCGCCGCTGTGTCCGGCGACGCCCTTGAAGACCACCCGGAACCACACCGCTCCGCGAATGGACGTCAGAATCCGCGCGTCGGTCGGCTCCAGTACGATGCAGGCATCGGCCTTTTCCCCGGTCCGGGCCATGGCCAGCGAACCGTTGCCGCCGTTTTCCTCTTCGTTAACCAGGTGGCCGACCACGTCCCCCTTGAACTTGAGGCCCAGCTTCTGCATGACGCGGCACATCAGATAGAAAACCGCGACCTGCCCCTTGTCGTCACAGGCACCACGCCCGTAAATCCGACCGTCCTCCACCCGGGGATTCCAGGCTTCGGTCATGCCGTCGGAAGGCGGCACGGCGTCGGTATGAGCGTTGAAGAGCAGTTTCCGACCGTTTCCGGAACCGGGAATGCGCACGCGCAGATTGAACCGCCCATCATAGCGGATCCCGGGAACCGGATCGCTGTAATCCGGATCCTGCTTGATCGCCTCGGACAGATTCACCCGGTTTACTTCAAACGGCAGCTTGGAAAACGCCTTCTCCAAAAACAGCATTTCCTCATGTTCCTGTCCGGGCGTGGACGGGAAACGCATGATGTCGCACAGGAACTGCTGCGCCTCCGGCAGCAGCTCCTTGACAGCGGCCTTGATTTTTTCACGCATGTCGTGCATTCCGTTTCGCTTAGAGGCTCTTGGCCACTTCTTCGAAGATTTCGCAGCTTTCGTCGATCAATTCCTTGGTCACGGTCAACGGCGGCGCCACCCGGATCACGTTGCCGTAACGGCCGACGGATCCGACCAGCAGCCCTTTGGCCGCGCAACGGTCGATGACCGCGTGAATCATTTCGGCAGTCGCCGGTTCCTTCGTCGCCTTGTCCTGGACGAATTCGACGCCGACGATCAGCCCCATGCCGCGCACGTCGCCCACCTTCGGGCAGCGATCCTTCATCGCCATCAGCTTGGCCTTGAGGTATTCACCCATCTTCGCCGAATTTTCAACCAGCTTCTGTTCCTTGATGATGTCGAGAATCACCGGCACCACCGAGGTCGCCACCGGATTCCCGCCGAGCGTCGAGGACATTTCACCGCGACCGAACGCGTGGAACACATCATCGGTACCGATCACTGCCGAAATCGACGCACCGCAGCCGATCCCCTTGCCGAGCGTCATAAGGTCCGGCGTCAGGCCTTCGTGTTCGCAGGCAAACATCGTACCGGTCCGGCCGTAACCGGCCTGCACTTCGTCAAGCGTGAACAGAATGCCTTTGGCACGCGCCCATTTTTCCAGAGCCTTCAGCCAGCCCTTCGGCGGGAAGTTGAAGCCGCCCGACCCCTGATACGGTTCGATGATCAGACCGGCCAGACTGCCGACGGAGTTCGCGGCAATCACGCTTTCGAGGTAGTTGAAATATTTCTTGAAATCCGGACCGTCGTCGCAGAAGCCGAGTTCGTCGCGATAAGCGGACGGATAAATCGCCCGGATCACGCCCGGCACCGTCGGGCCGAATCCCTTCTTCGGGCCGGACAGACCGCCGGCGGCGGCGGCCATGGCGGTCTTGCCGTGGAAACCGTTTTCAAAGCAGAGAATTTCGAATTTCCCGGTCCGGCGTTTCATAACCCGCATCGCCACTTCAGTGGCTTCCGCACCGGTGGAGAAGAAGAAGCATTTGCCCATGTGCTTGGGCGCGACTTCCATCAGCGCCTTGGCAGCCTTGATACGATATTCGGTCGGGCATTCATAGCTGTTGATCAGTTTGCCCACGGCTTCCTGCATGGCCTTGACCATTTTCGGATGACAATGGCCGACGTTGGTAACCAGCACCCCGCTGGTCCAGTCGATGAACTTGTTGCCGTCGACGTCGGTAATGATGCAGTCTTCCCCACGATCCCAGACCACGGAGGCCTGATAGCCGCAGGCATCATACTCGTACTTGTGCCATTCATTGATCAGAGCCGCACTCTTCGGACCGGGGATGGCGGTTTTCACACAACTGTGTTTCATGATGAACTCCTGTTATTTGGTTGACCGTGCGAACCGAGGCAGCGTTTTCTCCGTCGGGGTCGGTCCGCACGACCGGTTTTATTTTTTCAGTTCCTTGATCGAATTAACCACGCAGCGCGCCGAACGACCGTTGGCGGCGGTGATGATGTCGGCGAGAATGCTTTCGCGGATTTCCCAGCCGGCTTCCTCACTGGCCCATCCCATGTGAGGCGAAAGAATCGCGTTCTTCAACGGGAACAGTTCGTATTCCGCCGGCGGCGGCTCCACATCGAACACGTCGATCCCGGCTCCGGCGATCCGTTCTTCCCGCAGCGCCGCGGCCAGCGCCGGAATATCCACCATCGGACCGCGGGCGGTGTTCACCAGATACGCGGTCGGCTTCATCAGCGCAATGGCGGCGGCGTCGACGATTTTGCGCGTTTCGTTGTTGAGCGGCGTGTGCACCGTGATGAAATCCGAGGTCTTGAACAGCGTTTCCTTGTCCACAAACCGCAGTCCCTGTTCTTCCAGCTCCGTCTTGCGTTCCGCCGAAAGATACGGGTCGCAGGCGATGATCCGGAAACCGAAACTGCGCAGCTTGCGGAAGACCCGGCTCCCGATCCGGCCGCAGCCGAGAATCCCGAGCGTCTTGCCGTCCAGCCGGTAAACCGGGAACAGGTCGCTGAAGTCCCACTGACCGGCGGCGCTGGATTCGTCCAGGGTCCGGCGGGCCCGGAACAGCCGGCGGGCGCAGGCGAAAATCAACGCAATGGCGTGTTCCGCCACGTCTTCCTTGCAGTAGTCGGGCTGATAGGCGAACTGGATACCGTAACGGGTGCAGGCATCCACGTCCACATTGTCGTATCCGATCCCGTGCCGGATGATCAGCTTGCAGCGGGTCAGCCGCTTGATCAGCGATTCGGGCATCTTGACCATGTTGACGACCACGACGTCGGCGTCCTTGATCGCTTCGTATACTTCGTCCTCGGGACGGAACTTGAGTTGGTAAGCGGCAAAATCAATGCCGAGCGCGGCAAGTTTCTCCGCTTCGTACTGGAGGTCGTTTTCGATATAGTCGGTGACGACCGCTT
Source organism: uncultured Lentisphaeria bacterium (assembly GCA_949282965.1). Taxonomy (GTDB): domain Bacteria; phylum Verrucomicrobiota; class Lentisphaeria; order Victivallales; family Victivallaceae; genus CALXOD01. Next base: position 142,240 of record CASDQW010000109.1, on the reverse strand, counting down.
TGAAGTTAGCCATGATTTCCAATCCTCACATGCGTTGGTTTTGAAAATTCCGTTATTTGTATTCCACCTGAACCGCGCGGTTGGCAGAGTCAGCCCGGTAGATGGCTTCGACCACTTCCAGCACCTTGACCGCGTCATCGCCGCCGATGAAGGGCTTGTAGTTCCCGTCGATGATCTGCTGTGCAATTTCATTGACGTATTCCAGCCCGAGCGATCCGCAATAACCCGGTACGGGATCCAGTTCGAATTCAATGATCTGGCGGGGAGCGCCGCCGAACTTCGGATGGTTGCTGCAGATCATCATCGTCTGCCGGGTCCCTTCGAACGACGGCGCAAAGTTGATACAACCTTCCGTCCCCCGGATGCCGAGGTACAGATCCCGCCCGTAGGGATAGCTGTCCGGCACGGTGTAGCTGATGTCGAGCGCCAGCGTCGCGCCGTTTTCAAACGTGGCGATGGCGAACGAATTGTCTTCGATCTTGTAGGCCTGGTTGACCCGCACGTTCTTGCCGACGACTTCCCGGATTTCCGAGTCGAGCAGCCAGCGGTACAAATCGATCCAGTGCACGCCGAGATTGTACATCGGGCCGCCGCCGGACTTGGCCGGGTCGAGCATCCATTCGCTATGGCCTTCGATGTAACGATGCAGCCCGCCGGCCGCGCAGCGGCCTTCGCAGCCGACGATCCGGCCGAGCAGTCCGGCGTCGATCACTTCCTTCATCCGGCGGGTGACCGGATGGTAGCGCCAGAGATAAGGCGTCGAAAAAAGCACCTGGTTTTTGGCACAGGCGGCCGCCACCGCGGCGGCGGACTCGGAGGTATGGGCGACCGGCTTTTCGATCACCACGTGAATGCCGCGTTCCGCGCAGGCGATCCCGGCCGCGGCGCAGTCGCAGTGCGGCAGGAAAATATAGACCAGATCCAGCTTTTCATTGGCCAGCATCGATTCATAATCGGCATAGGTTTTCACCCCGAACTGATTGGAGAAGGTCTCCCGCAGCGCGGCATTGGGATCCATCGCCGCCACCACATTGGTCAGTTTGCAGCTCTTGAAGTGGGGCATGTAGGTGAAGGGGTGCAGATGCCCCAGACCGATGATGCCGACATTGAGAACACGATTCATGACGCATGTCTCCTGTTGGTTTGGTATAAGTGCTCAAACGAGTTCAACTTCCGTCTCCGCGCCGCGATTTTCGTCCGACAGATACGCGGAGTAAATCGTCGACGTCGTATCAAACGCCAGCTCCAGCCCGGACTGCGGTTCGCCCCCGGACGCGGCCGACATCACAAAATCCTGAATTTCCGCCTGATACCCCATGGTAAAGGATTCATCCGGCGCCGCCGGGGACCAGCCCTCCTGCGTGCTGACCTTTTCCATAAGATAAATATCCCGGAATTCCTCCCCGCGCGGATTATACACATCCATCAGCCCCCCGGGACTCAGATGCGCCCGGGAACGGTGGTTGTTGGCAAACACTTCAAGATAATCGTAAATCCCGCCCAGCACCACTTCGCTGGTCAGCACGTCGGCCACCGTACCGTCTTCGAACGTCACGTGCATGAAGCCGTAATCCTCCACGTCCCGGTAATCGGTGCGGATCAAGCCCCGGTCCCGGTAATTCGGCAGCCGGGTCAGCTGGTGAGTCCGCGCCGACACCGACACCGGCCGGATGGGCCGGCCGTCCCGGGCCAGACCTTCCTCCCGCTTCAAATACAGCATGCCGCCCAGCGGGTGGCAGCCCTTGCCGATCAGCGAGCCGCCGCCGGCGCAGCTCCAGATGCCGTACACCGGGGAAGCGGAACCGTTGTGGGACTCCTCGCCGGTCATGCGCAGGATCTGCGCACCGGTCTTGCTCAGGATTTCCCGTTCCTTGACCACGCCGGGGGCGTAGACGAAGTTTTCGGCGTAACCGAAACTTCCGCCCCCCTTCCGCACCGCATCGCGGATGCGGCGCATGGTATCCAGCACAGCCCGGCGCATCGGCGCTTTGGGATCGCGGTCGCCGTAATACCGGGCAGGATCGCCGGCGCCGAAGTAGCCGGTCAGCGGTTTTTCACAGATGACATGCAGCCCCGCCGCGGCGGCGGCGACGATATGTTCCTCATGGGCATAGGGGGGGGAGCAGACATCGAGCAGGTCGATTTCCGGCAGCATGTCGGCTACGGAATCGAACACCGGGATGCCGTGCCGCCGGCCGAACGCCTCACGGCTTTCCCGGCGCAGGGAAGTAACGCCGGCAAGTTCAACCTCGACGCCATACACGCGGCGCAGGGCGTTGACGTGAAATTCTCCGGCGAATCCGGTTCCGACGATTCCGACTCTGATTTTTTGATGCATAAACAGGCCCATCCCTATATACAGGGCATACTGTAAGCCGCATTCGATGAAATGTCAAGTCCGGAATGCACTGCTTTTTCATCAATACTGAATAAAAGTGATTCAATCCATGATCCGCCTGAAAACGGGGGTGTTTCTTTTACGGCTTCCGGCATTTGACTTTCCGGATTTGACTGCGTATAGTAATTAGGAAAAGGATCTCTTTTTTCGACGTTTCAACCATTACCGAAAGGCAGTAACTGACTATGAGCAAACTGATCATCCGTCCGGCCGAAGAATGCCGTTACGACATTCTTTCCCTTGGCGAAATCATGCTCCGGTTCGATCCGGGCGACGAACGCATTCACACCACCCGCTCCTTCAAAGTATGGGAAGGCGGCGGCGAATACAATGTGGCCCGCGGCCTGCGCCGCTGCTTCCGCCAGCGTGCGGCGGTGGTCACCGCGTTCGCCGACAACCCGGTCGGCCGGCTGCTGGAAGACTTCATCCTTCAGGGCGGCGTCGACACCGCGCTGATCAAGTGGGTTCCCTTTGACGGTATCGGCCGCAACGTCCGCAACGGACTCAACTTCACCGAACGCGGCTTCGGCGTGCGCGGTGCGCGCGGCTGCTCCGACCGCGGCAACACCGCGGCCTCCCAGCTCAAAGCCGGGGACATCGACTGGGAATACATCTTCGGCAAGCTCGGCGTGCGCTGGTTCCATACCGGCGGCATCTTCGCCGCGCTCTCCGAAACCACTCCGGATGTGGTGATCGAAGCGCTCAAGGCCGCCAAGAAATACGGCACGGTCACCAGCTATGACCTGAACTACCGGCCCTCCCTCTGGAAGGGCATCGGCGGCCAGGCCAAAGCGCAGGAAGTCAACAAGGAAATCGCCCGTTACGTCGACGTGATGATCGGCAATGAAGAAGATTTCACCGCCAGCCTCGGCTTTGAAGTCGAAGGCGTCGATGAAAACCTCACCAAGCTGGAAACCGACAGCTTCAAGGCGATGATCAAAAAAGCGGTCGCCGCCTATCCGAATTTCAAGGTCGTCGCCACCACGCTGCGCGCGGTCAAGACCGCGACCTTCAACGACTGGGGCGCGATCTGCTATTACGACGGCGAATTCCATGAAGCCATTCACCGGCCGAATCTGGAAATCTTCGACCGCGTCGGCGGCGGCGACAGCTTCGCTTCCGGTCTGGTCTTCGGCTTCCTCTCCACCGGCGACGCCGAAAAGGCGGTCAACTACGGCGCTGCTCACGGCGCGCTGGCGATGACCACCCCGGGCGACACCTCCATGGCGCTGCGTGAAGAAGTTGAAAAGCTCATGAAGGGCGGCGGCGCGCGCGTCGACCGCTGAGGCGTTTTTCCGCTTCAGCCATGCATCCGGCGGCGGCCGTTTTGCGGCTCGCCGCCGTTTTTTTGTCTATTCGTAATCCGGCAGCAGGAAGGAAACGCGTTCCCGGCGAAAAGTGGCGTTTTCACGCCGGGAGCGAAGAATCAGGTCATCGGCGCCGCACTTCCCGAGCCGGAAATCCGCAGTTCCGACCAGCAGATCCAGAAACGGCGTCGGCCGCACCTCCTGCGGAAACATCTCCCGCCAGACTTCGAGAAGCGTCAATGCCGCGGCAACCGGCCGGACCCCCTCCCGGTCGGTCACATGAATCTGCACCCCGGAACACAAACTCCCGGCGTGTTTCGAAAAGGCCGGCGCGAAACAGACCGGCCGAAACCGAACCCCCGGCAGCGCCGCAGCATTCATCCGCTCCGCTATCTGCCGCCCGTCGGACCCGGGCGAGCCGATCAATTCAAACGGCCGACAGCTCCCCCTCCCCTCGGATAACGCGGTCCCTTCAAAGATGCAGCTTCCCACGTAAATCAACGCACTCTCCGGCGTCGGCAGATTGGGCGACGGCATCACCCACGGCAAACCGGTGTCCGTGAAATACAGCCCGCGCCGCCAGCCGCGGCAGGGAATCACCGTCAACTCCAATCCGGGGCAGCAGCGCGCGCGAACATACCGTGCAAATTCCCCGATCGTCATCCCGTGCCGTGCGGGCATCGGAAACCGTCCCACGCCGGAAAAACACGCCTCCTCCAGCAGAATCCCCTCCGTCTCCACTCCGCCGAGCGGCGCCGGCCGGTCCAGTACCACCACCGGCACGCCGCGCCCCGCGCAGGCCGTCATACAGTCGGCCAGTGTGTACAAGTAGGTATAAAAACGCGCTCCGACCTCCTGCAGGTCGCAAAACAGCACGTCAAACCGTTCAAAATCCTCTTCTTCCGGAAAACGGCGACGCTGAAAAAGACTGCGCACCGGCACCCCCGTAACCGGATCGCGGCAGTCGTCCACGGCGATACCGGCCTGCAGTTCGCCGCGCACGCCATGTTCAGGAGCGAACAGCATGCTCAGGCATCCCCGCTCCGCCAGCAGATCCGCCGTGGCACGGAAATCCCGGTTCATGCCGGTGGGATTGGTGAGCAGTGCCGTTCTCCCGCGCCGCGCCAGCGGCAGGAAACATTCCGGAAGATCAGCCCCGATCAGCACGCTGTGATTCGACGGTTCCTTCATGGCAATACTATGATGCGACAACGGCCGGAATGCAAACGAAAGACGTTTTTTTCAATAAACTTCCAGCAAAATACGGTTCCGGCCTGGTATCCATCGCCGGAAGTGCTATATTATAAAGAATCGGTGGCGTTTTCCCGGAAGGAAACGGGAAGCCGGAGCCGACTGTTCTTCGCAGATTCGTGGAATTCGGACGCTATCAGGCTCCGGGAGAAACCCCGCTTCCGGGTTCTGATACCGCGATTCCGCCCATCCTGCCGGACAGTAGTTCCGCTCTCTGACTCACCCCGCATCGTCTGGAAAACTTCGCCGGAGTCGTCATGTTTCCGGGAGTTCCTCATGGTTTCCCGGAACCAGCATTTTTAATCGCAGCGGCGCCGATGAGCGTTGATTTCCGGACGCGCCGCGCAAAAGCCAGAAAAGGATTTCATTATGGCTGAAGAAAAAATCACATTCCAGCTCTGCGAAGGCAAGACCATGGAAATCTCCACCGGCAAGGTCGCCAACCTGGCCGCCGGTTCCTGCCTGGTCCGCCTCGGCGACACCATCGTCCTGGCCGCGGCCTGTTCCGGCCCGGCCCGGCCCGGTTCGGACTTCTTCCCGCTCCAGGTGGACTATCGGGAAAAATACAGCGCTGCGGGGAAATTCCCCGGCGGCTACATCAAACGGGAAGGCCGTCCCAGCGAAAAGGAAATTCTCACCTGCCGCGTCACCGACCGCCCGCTGCGGCCGCTCTTCCCGGCCGGCTTCTTCGACGAAGTCCAGATCCAGTGTCTGCTGCTGAGCGCCGACGGCAAAAATGAACCGGACGTGCTGGTCATGCTGGCGGCGTCCGCCGCGCTGACGCTGTCGGACCTGCCGTTCCAGGGGCCGATCGGCGCGGTGCGCGTCGGCAAGGTGGACGGCAAACTGGTCGTCAACCCGACCCACGAGGAAATGGCCAAGAGCACGATCGACCTCATCTACGCCGGTTTGCCCGACAAGGTGATCATGATTGAAGGTGAAGCGCAGGAATGCAGCGAAGCCGAATTGCGCGAAGCCATGTACCTGGCCAATGAAGTGGTGAAAGTTCAGTGCGCCGCCCAGACCGAACTGGCCGCCCGCGCCGGCAAGCCCAAGAAAACGCCGAAACTCTATCTGGTGCCGGAAGCGTTGCAGCAGGCGCTGTCCGATTTCTGCGCGCCGTGTCTGGAAGCAGCCTGCACGGTGCCGGGCAAACAGGACCGGATGAACGCACTGGATGCGCTGCGCGACGAAGCGCGGGCGGCGATCCGGGCGAATTTCGCGGACATGAGCGATGACGATTTCGCGCTGGAAACGGCGAAAGGTTTCGACTATCTGGTCAAATGCACCACCCGTTCGGTGATCTTGAACAAGCATTTCCGTCCGGACGGCCGGTCGATTACCGACATCCGGCCGCTGTCGGCGGAAGTCAACGTCCTGCCGGTGGTACACGGCAGCGCCCTCTTCAGCCGCGGCGAAACTCAGGCGCTGGTCATCGCCACGCTGGGCAACGAAAAGGACGCCCAGGAATTCGACCAGATCACCAGCCTCGAAGGAAACGGCGTCAAGCGTTTCTATTTGCATTACAACTTCCCGAACTTCAGCGTGGGCGAAGTCGGCCGGATCTCCGGTCCGGGACGCCGCGAAATCGGTCACGGCGACCTTGCCGAACGCTCGGTTTCGAAGGTGGTGCCGAAAGATTTCCCCTATGTGGTCCGCTGCGTTTCGGAAATCATGAGTTCGAACGGCTCCACCTCGATGGCGACGGTCTGCGGCGCCACGCTGGCGCTGATGGACGCCGGGGTGCCGATTTCGGCGCCGGTGGCCGGCATCTCCTGCGGGCTGGTAACCGACGACGACGGCCGTTACCTGCTGCTGACCGACATTCTCGGCGCGGAAGACCATTTCGGCGACATGGACTTCAAGGTCTGCGGCACGCGGCAGGGGATCACCGGCTTCCAGCTCGACCTGAAGCTGCCGGGCATCGCCATTGATCTGCTCTGCGAAGGGATGGAACGCAACCGCATCGCCCGTTTGAAGATTCTCGACGTGATGGAAAACTGCATCGCCGCACCGCGCGCCGAAATCAGCGAACGCGCACCGCGCATGGAAGTCATCAAGATCAATCCGGAAAAGATCGGCGCTCTGATCGGCCCCGGCGGCAAGAACATCCGGGCCATCACCGAAGAAACCCAGGCCACCATCGATGTGGACGACGACGGCAACGTCAAGATCATGGCGGCCGACAAGGCCCATCTGGAAATGGCCAAAGAACGGGTGCTCGGCTCCACCGCCGAAGCGGAAATCGGCAAGATCTACCGCGGCAAGGTGGTGACTGTGCGCGATTTCGGCGCCTTTGTGGAAATTCTCCCGGGTGTCGACGGACTGCTGCACATTTCCGAAATGGCCGATTACCGGGTGAACAAGGTAACCGACATCTGCCAGGAAGGCGACTACGTCTCGGTCAAGGTCATCGACATCGACCAGTCCGGCAAGATCCGCCTCAGCCGCAAGGCAGCGCTCAAGGAAATGGGCGAATAATCCGGAAACACCGGTCCGGAAAAACGCCGGAACCGTTCAAAACGGTTCCGGCGTTTTTTTCCTTCCCGGAATAAGGGAAAGCATTTCCGGAAGTCATCTTTCCTGTCTTCGCCTATCGCATCGCCTCCGATACCGCGCGATTCCGATAAAACCCGTCTTTCAGACGGTCCAGATCCTCCGTCAGCACAAACGAACCGCCGTTGGTAAACTTTCCGCCGGATTCGTGAACCCGGTGGAACGCCCGCCGCAACGACGTATCCGTCTGATAACGGCTCCAGTCTTTTTCCCCATCCCGGCCGAAGACGAAAAACAGCCCGTCCCGGCCGGAGGAGACGTATCCCGGCGTCAGATACAGCATGCGCATGAAACGGGTCAGATTGGATTCCGGCAATTCCCGTTCCCACACCGGGTTGAGGATCCACGAAGCACAGCTGAACACCCGGATGTCCCGATGAAAATACTCCCGGAAAAACCGCTTCGCCTCCCGCAAAGACGTCAGCGCCCGTTCCGGAGTCATCCCCCCGCCGCCGGGAATATGGACGCTCGGCACCCATTCCCAGGGCGTCAGCACCGCCTCCCATTCTTCCGGCGACAATGCGACCACGCGTTCCGTCAACGCCATGCCCAGCGGCGAGATCGGCGTGCCGAAAACCCGCCCATCCCGGAATTCCAGCCGCGCGGTGAACGCCGTCTCGCCCGGCATCGCCCGGTAGCCATCCCGGTCCAGCTCCCAGCCGTCCCGACACAACGCCAGCACCGCGCCGTCCCGGCGCCGCCGGTAGATCGCCGGCGACCATTCCTGCTGCGGGTGGATGAGAAATTCAAACCGGCCGATCCGGAACAATTCCCCCTTGATATAATGCCGCATCCAGAACAGCTGTTGCAGCGAATGCCCCGGGCGCCCGCCGTGTCCGGCCGCGTAAATGTCGATCGTACCGCGCAGCCACTTGGCCATCTCCGTGAGCTGACTCTGCGGAATCCCCAGTCGGTCGAGCGTCCGACGGATCAGCGGAAACGTCCCCAGCGCCACCAGCAAATGCAATAGTCCGGCATCGTCCCCGAACAGAGTCTCCACCGGCGGCAGCGCCGCCAGTTCCCGCTGGTCGCCACGGATGAAATATGCCTGAAAGAGCAGCCAGGCGTAAAGCCGCGCCGCCGGAATGTCCGCCGCCCGCGCCGCCGTCGCCAGCAGCCTCGGCGTCAGCGCCGGGGCGGCGCCGGTCAGGATAAAGTTTTCCCGAACAAAATCCGGATCCAGAAATTCCAGCCGCGCCGGCAGCGAAGTCAGCGCCGGTTTCCAGTGCGGCGCCAAAATCCGTTCCGCCGCCTCGTCAAACCCCAGAATCCGACGAAATTGTTCCAGACGCATGATGAATCCTCTTTTTTTTATCGTTCCGTATTTGAAAAATCGCTATGCAATGCTATCTTTATTACTTGATATTTCATTCGTGTGCGGCATAGTTGAAACTGATTGGAAATATAACCTAAAATACGGAGTTATGCAAAGTGAAAAAGGATATCCATCCCAAGTACGGTGACGCCAAGATCATCTGCGCCTGCGGCGAAGTCTGGGAAGTCAAATCCACCCGTCCGGAAATCCGCGTCGGCATCTGCGCCAAATGTCACCCGTTCTTCACCGGCAAGCAGAAATTCGTGGACACCGCGGGCCGGATCGACAAATTCAACCGCCGTTACAAGAAGAACGCCTGAACCACCGTTTGAACAACCGACGGAAACCCGCCGCGGGAAGCTGCATCATCCGCTTCCGGCCGGCGGGTTTTTCGTGATGGGAAACGTTCCGCCATGACCCCCAACGACATCGCTGTTCATATTGAAGGACTCCGCGCCCGCCGGACCGAACTGGAAACCGCGCTGGCCGATCCCGGCCTTTACGCCCGTCCGGACGAATTCCGCCGTGTTTCCCAGGAGCACAGCAAGCTGGAAGCCCTCTTCCAGAACTATACCGCCTGGACGGCGGCCTTGCGGGAAATCGCGGACACCGAAGAACTGCTGGCAGCCGAGGAAGATCCAGAAATGCGGGAACTGGCGGAAACCGATCTCCACGAATGGCGTCACAAGGCGGCAACCCTGGAAAGCGCCGTGCAGATCGCCCTGCTGCCCCCCGATCCCAACGACGCACGCAACATCATCGTGGAAATCAAGCCGGCGGCCGGCGGCGACGAAGCGGCCCTGTTCGCCGCCGATCTCTGCCGGGTTTATACGCGCTACGCCGAAACCCGCGGCTGGAAACTGGAAATCCTGGAACAGACCCACAGCGACCTCGGCGGACTGAAAGGCATCTCCTTTTCCCTGAGCGGCAGCGAAGTCTATTCCCGCATGAAGTACGAAAGCGGCGTCCACCGGGTGCAGCGCGTCCCGGAAACCGAAGCCGGCGGCAGGATTCATACCTCCACCGTCACCGTTTCCGTCATGCCGGAAGCGGCGCAGGTGGAGCTGGACGTGCGGCCGGAAGACCTGCGCTTCGACGTCTTCCGTTCCAGCGGGCCCGGCGGTCAGTGCGTCAACACCACCGACTCGGCGGTCCGGGTCACCCACATCCCCAGCGGCCTTTCTGTGGCCAGCCAGCAGGAAAAATCCCAGCATCGCAACAAGGAGATCGCTCTGCGCATCCTCTTCGCCCGCCTGCTGGAAATCAAACAGCGCGAAGAACAACAGAAATTCGCGGCGGACAAGCGCTCGCAGGTCGGCACCGGCGACCGAAGCGAACGCATCCGCACCTACAATTACCCCCAGAACCGGGTGACGGACCATCGCTTCGCCATCACCATCCACAGCCTGCCCGCGTTGATGGAGGGCGAGCTCAATTTGATTCTCGACCCGATTCTGGCCGCCGTCTGCGAGCAGCAGCTGGATTCCCTGCGGGGCTGAACGCCCCGCGGACCATCCTCATTTTCCCTGCTTGCAGCACCGCAGCCGTTCGCACTCCGGCCGGGCCTTGTAGAAGGGATCCAGCGGATAACAGCCCGACACCAGCCCGTTGCGCGGAGCCGTCGTGCAATCGCCGAAAGTCCGGCAGATTTTCCGAACGTTCAGCGGCCGTCCCGCCAGGGTGTCCGCACAGATTTCCGGATAGGAGAGCACCATCCGCCCGATGCCGACGAAGTCCGTCATGCCGGCGCGAACCGCGAACTGTCCCACCTGCGGCAGAAATTCCTGAAGACAGGTGTACCCCGCGCCGATCAAAGCCAGTTCCGGGAAACGCGCCTTCACCTCCCGCACCGCGCCGATTTGACGCGCCGCCCCCTTCACCGGATCCTCCGGCGGCAGGTAACCGTCGGACACCGGATAGTAGGCCGGACGCTGAATATGCGGATTATAATACGGGCTGCCCACGGTGGTGCAGACCAGCTCGATGCCCAGCGACTGGACCAGTTCCAGAAAACGGAATGTTTCCGAAAGATCATATCCCAGTCCGGTCCCGTCTCCGCCGAATGCGTAACGGTAATTTCCCGGTTCGGCCACTCCCGGCAGCGCCATCGGCACCCCCACCCGGTCCGGTCCCGGCATGAAGGGCAGAAAGTCGAACAGACTCAACCGGGTCGCCACGTCCAGCCCCGGCGCCGCCGCCCGGATGCCTTCCACGATCTCCCGGAAAAACCGCGTACGGTTTTCAAAGCTCCCGCCAAATTCCCCGGGACGTTCGTAGGCGCTCAGAAATTCATGTCCGAGATACCCGTGCGCCATTTTGACGTCGACGAAGCTGAATCCGGCCCGCTGCGCCAGCACCGCCGCCGCGATGAAGCGGTCGATGATCCGCTTCACCTCGTCATCGGAAACCACGTGCTGCGGTCCGCAGCCGAACTTCCGATCCAGCAGCGGATGGGACCAGGCGGTTACCGGCTCCAGCACCGCGTCGTTGTGCGGATGGCTGAAGCGCCCCGAATGGGTCAGCTGCAAACCGATGTACAGGTCGTCCGCGGTGCCGAACCGCTCAGCGTGTTCGCTGCGCATCTCCTCCAGCAGTCGCGACAGAGGACCCAGCGAGGCCGGACAAATCATCAGCTGCCGGGTGTTGCTCCGGCCGGATTCCATGACGGCGGCCGCTTCACAGCCGAACAGCAGCTTCGCCCCGCTCTGAGCGAAGTGCAGCCAGCGCCGCCGGGTCAGCTCCCCGGGTTCGCCGCCGGGCAGGCAGTCCCAGCCCTCCATCGGCAGGATGCACCAGCGGTTGCCGACCGTGAAATGTTTCAGGCGATACGGTGCGGCCAGCGGCGACTCCGGCGCGGCCATGACGGCGTCATCCAGATCCAGATCCGGATTCTGCGTCTGCAAATGGGTACGAAAAGCAGCGGCGGTTTTGAACGAAGTAATTTTCGGATAGTTGGCCATGGTATCAGAACCCCTTGTTTTTCTTGAGATGGATTACCATCAGTTCACTCTCTTCCAGCGCCTCGTAGGTATGTTCCAGCAAGGCGTCGAACTGTACCGATTCCCCGGCGGACAAAAGATATTCCTCATCCGGCAGTTTCAACCGCATCCGGCCGCGCAGAATCCAGCAGATCTCATAATCGTCCCGGTGGATCTTCGGGCGGGACACCCGGCCTCCCGCGGGAGCGCGCCCGAAAAGACAGCGGATATTCCGGTAGCGCAACTCTTCAAAATGAAAATCCTCCGACTGGTGAAACGAAGCCGTCAGACGCCGCGCCATTCCTGACTCCGCCATATCCAGCAGTTCCGCCGCAGTCAGATCGAACAGCCGCGCGAGTTTCCACACCGTCTCCAGCTCCGCCGCAGTCTGGTTGCGCTCCAGCTTCGAAATCACCGCGGGCGACACGCCGGACCGCTCCGACGCCTCCCCGATGCTCAATCCGGCCCGTTTGCGCAACAGCCGCAGCACTCCGAAGTCAAACGCCTTCACGACTGCGTCTCCCGATAAATCTCCTTTTCCCGGAACCGCCGCCAGACGGTCTCAAACCAGCCGTCGCACGTCGGCAGCGGCCGCCGTTCCCGCCAGCGGGAAACCACGCGGTTACCGTCCCACCCGGTCTCCAGCACCAGCTCCCGGAAGTGTTCATCTTCCGGCACCGGCTTCCCGTTCCGGTCCAGCACCAGCGCCGAACCACGCGATCCGCAGCCGGACGCCGCCTGGAAGGCGATCGCCTCCAGATAAACCAGGTGGGCCAGGCACAACTGTACATTGCGCAATCCTTCGGCCGCATCCGCAGCCGGATACCCTTCACGCCGGATGGCTTCATACTGGGCACGGGCCGCGGCGACGGCTTCCGGCAGACGCCCCGCGTCGCGCAGCTGCGCACCGTATTGCGTCATGCGTCGCCGCAATTCCCACCGGTCCGCCTTCCAGTTGCGTTTGCCCTGCAGCATGGTCTGCAATTCCCGACAGCACCGGATCGCGGCCTGTTCCGCGGCGGCCCGGTCCAGCGTGGCTTCGCGACAACAACCGGCAATGTATTCCGCGGCCCGGAAGGCGCCGACCTGTCCGGCGTTCAGCGCGGAACCACCCGGCCGGCAGACACCGTGGGATCCGTTCACCTCTCCAATCGGAAAAAGCCGGCGGATGTTTTCCGATTCATACCAGAGATTGCCGGCCAGGCCGCCGTTGTTGTGCTGAGCACAGACCGCGATCTCCAGCGGTTCGACCGCCAGATCGATCCCGTGCTCCCGGTACAGCGCCACTGCGCCGGGATTCATCCGCTCCAGCCGTTCCAGCGGCGTCCCGGACAACGCCTCCGAACGCCGCAAATATTCGTACGCCTCCGGCTGCAGCGCGGCAAAATCCAGCCCCGCCCCGTTCCGGCGGAAATCCAGAAATACCCGCCGTCCCCGTTCCGTCGTCTCCCGGTGCACCAGGACGTCGATCAGCGAGGAACCGTCCGGATATTTTCGCACGTCAAAGGGCCATTGATAGCCTTTCAGGAAAATCATCGAATTCATCCGCCCCGCATCCCCGTCGAATGCCGGCAGCAGAAACTCCTGTTCGTCGCTCACCCCGTCGGCAGCGGTCGAGATGAATCGCGGCAATACCTGCATGTACGTCCCTGAAACATTCCAGCGGAATTTCACGGAGGCCAGTCCAAACTGCGATTCCGGCAGGTTCCGCGCCCGCGCCCCCGCCGCCAGCGCCAGCCCAATCGCCCCGGTGTGCACCGCGGGATAGACGCTGGCCGCGTACAGCCCTCCCGGCCCGCCTACCGCAAACACCACGTTTTCCGCCAGATACGCCTCAAAATCCCCTCCGGTCCGAGGCACGGCCATGCAGCCGCAGGCCCGCCTGCCCCGTTCCTCATCAAGCGTGAGCAGCGCCACCCCCACCCGTTTTTCAAGCACCGGGATCTTCCGGCGCTCCAGTTCCGCCATCAACACGCGGCACATCTCCCGCGACGTATACGGCCCGCAGCTTGTAGCCCGCTGCAAAGGATCGTGATCGGTTTTATACCCGATGAACTGTCCGTATTCATCCCGGGGAAACGGCACCCCAAGGTTGGTCAGGTTGGCGAAGCAGCGGGCGGAAAGGGCCGCCTCCACCAGCGCCAGATCCCCGTGCATCGAACCGCCGTCGAAATAGGTCCGCGCCAGCAGCCCCGGCGAATCCCCGTCGTCCCCGTACATTCCGAGCTTGTAATAGGTCTGCTTGTCGCTGCCCGTATTGATCGAGGTCCCGCAATGCAGGCCTTCGGTCAGCACCAGCACGTCTTCCACGCCTTCCGCATGCAGCCGCACCGCCGCGGCCAGTCCAGCCGCGCCGCTGCCCAAAACCAGCGTATGCACCTGCGCCGTCTTCACAGCCGCTGCACCTCCATGCCGCCATCCACATTGATCACCTGTCCCGTGGAATAGGCCAGGTCCCCGCGCAACAGCATCGCCACCGCGCGCCCGATGTCCTCCGGTTCGCCCCAGCGCGGCTGCAGCGTCAAACCGTCCGCGATCATGCGATCGTATTTTTCCCGAACCACGCCGGTCATGTCGCTGTGAATCACGCCGGGGCGAATTTCATAGACCGGCACGCCGAACTCCGCCATGCGCACAGCGAAAAGCCGCGTCAGCATCGCCACCGCCGCCTTGGAGATACAGTACTCGCCGCGACTGACGCTCGCCACCGTCGCGGAAATGCTGCCGATATTGACAATCGTTCCCTTCGTGCCGCTCTCCGCAAAATAACGGGCGATCCGCTGCGTCAGAAACAGCGGTCCCCGCACATTGATGCCCATGACCCGGTCAAAACTTTCCTCGGTCATCTCCAGCAGATCCCGCCGCACCTCCGGCGCCACTCCCGCATTGTTGACCAGCGCGTCCAGCCGTCCGAAACGCGCCAGAATCGCCTCCAGCAATTCCGTCCGTTCCGCCGCCCGGGAAACATCGCATTGCCAGTAGGCCGCCCGGTCTCCCGGATACCGTTCCGCCAGATCCCGCAACCGCTCTGCCAGCGCCGCCGGTTCCCGACGCCCGCAGAACGCCACCTGCCAGTTTTCCTGCAACAACTTCTCCACAATGCCGGCGCCGATACCGCGCCCGCCGCCGGTAACCAGTACGACTTTCTGCATAAAATCTTCTCCTTTTTCCCTGCGAATAAAAATTATAAGAAAATATATCAACAAAGAAAACAATGTCAACTTTTTTTCTTGGTTTTTCTATTTTTTTCCCAAAGTTCCATCGTGCTCTGCTCATGTATCGCTTTTCCCGTCTTGTCAAGGGCAAAACGACATAAAAAACGGTATTTTTTTTCTCGAAAAAACATGGAATACAGTTGCTTTTCAGCGAAAATCCACTATAATTAGAAAGCAGCGGCAATCGCAATATACAGTATTGCCATTTTCGCACCGATACCATATATAGTACCAATCAGATAAAAAACTCCATCAAAGAAAGGCCCCGAAAACGTCATGGCTCCCGAACCCGCTCCCTACGATTTGGTTACCGACATCTGGCAGCGCAAATACCGCTATTCCGGAAACGGCACCCACCCCGCCGACACCTCCATCGAGGATACCATGAAACGGGTCGCGCGCGCCTGCGCGGCCAAGGATGCGAAAAAAGAACAGGCCACCCGGCAGTTCGAATCCATCCTGACTACTCTGGAATTCATCCCCGGCGGCCGAATCATCGCCAACGCCGGCACCGACCGGGACGAAGTCACCATGTTCAACTGCTATGTCATGAACAAGATCGATGACTCGATCGAAGGGATTTTCGATACCGTCAAGGAATCCGCCATGACGCAGAAACAGGGGGGCGGAGTGGGTTTCGACTTCTCCACGATCCGTCCGCGCGGCTCCCATATCAAGGGATGCGACGCCGCCGCGTCCGGTCCGATCAGTTTCATGCAGGTGCTGGACTCAACCTGCCGGACCATCATGAGCGCCGGGCAGCGGCGCGGCGCCCAGATGGGGATTCTGCGCTGCGACCATCCGGATATCGAGGAATTCATCAGCGCCAAGCGGGAAAACGCCCGGCTCCAGATGTTCAACCTCTCGGTCGCCATCACCGAAAAATTCATCCAGGCGGTCAAGGCCGACGCCGACTGGGACCTGGTCTTCAAGGGCAAAGTCTACAAGACCATCCGTGCCCGCGATCTCTGGGATCAGATCATGCATTCCACCTACGACTATGCCGAACCGGGTTTCATCCTGATCGACAAGATCAATCAGCTTAACAACCTGTACTATTGCGAGGAAATCTGCGCGACCAATCCCTGCGGCGAACAGCCGCTGCCGCCCTACGGAGCCTGTTTGCTCGGCTCGGTCAACCTGACGCGCTTCGTCCGCGACCCTTTCACCCCCAAAGCAAGCCTCGATTACGCCCGGATCGCCGAAGTCGTCACCATCGCCGTCCGGCTCCTGGACAACGTGATCGACCTCAGCCGCTATCCGCTGCCGCGGCAGAAGCAGGAGGCTTCGGAAAAACGCCGCATGGGCATCGGGCTGACCGGGCTGGCCGACGCGTTTATTTTCCTCGGCGTCAAATACGGCTCGCCGGAATCCGTGGCGATGGCCGGAGAGATCATGCAGACCATCACTCACGCGGCTTATCGCGCCAGTATTGAACTGGCCAAAGAACGCGGTGCGTTCCCGAAATTCGATGCGGACAAATACTGCGCCGGCAACTTCATTGCCACGCTTCCGGAGGACATCCGCTCCGCCATCCGCCAGCACGGCATCCGCAATTCGCACCTGACCTCGATCGCGCCGACCGGCACCATCAGTCTGCTTGCCGGCAATGTCTCCAGCGGCCTGGAACCGGTCTTCGCCTTCAAGTACAACCGCCGCATCCGCAACACCCACGAAAATGATTACACCGAGGTTGAAATCGCCGATTACGCCTACCGTGCCTACTGCCGCTACAAATCGCTGCCGTCAGTAGCGCTGGAAGATCTGCCGCCGGCCTTCGTTTCGGCGGATTCGATCACGCCGGTGGAACATCTGAAAATCCAGGCGGTGCTGCAGAAATATGTCGACAGTTCGATTTCCAAGACCATTAACGTACCTTCGGACTATCCCTTTGAAAAGTTCGCGGATATTTACATGCAGGCTTACGAAGCCGGCCTGAAGGGCTGCACCACCTTCCGGCCCTCCGAGCACATCGCCGGCGTCCTGATCCGCAAAGAGGAAAAAAAGAAGGAACCCGCTCCCGCCCCTGCCCCCGTCCAGCCGCCCAAACGGCCGGACGAGCTGACCGGCACCACCTACAAAATCAAGACGCCGCAATCGCCGGACGCCTTTTACATCACCATCAACGACCTGATCAACGAAGACGGCAGCCATCGCCCGTACGAGATCTTCATCAACACCAAAAACCTGCATCACTTCAGCTGGATCGTTGCCATGTCCCGGTTGATTTCGGCGGTTTTCCGCCACGATCCGAAGCCGAAATTCCTGGTGGAGGAACTCAAGAGCATCTACGATCCGAACGGCGGATTCTTCAATCACGGAAAATATGTCCCCTCCCTCGCGGCGGAAATCGGCTATGTTCTGGAACATCACCTGCGGCTCTGCGGCGTGATCACCGACGGCGAAATCCACCCGCGCAAGGATCCGGAGAAAAACGATCAGGCGGCCCCTGCGGAGAGAACCTCCATCAACAGCGGCAAAATGATCTGCCCGCAATGCAGTGAACGGGAACTGGTCAATCAGGAAAACTGCCTGAAGTGCCTCTCCTGCGGCTACAGCAAGTGCGGCTGAAAATTGCAGTTCTGAACCGGCGTTTCCGTCCTGGAAATGCCGCCACCCAAGGACGCGGGGACCGGACCGGCCGGTCGCCCCGCGTTTGTTTTTTGGTCAGCGGATCAGGAAACGGGCACTCAGAGTTACGGGATCAACAGCAGCGACTTCGGCAACCACCGGTTCGCCCAGACGGATGTCCCCGCCGAAGCGGTTTTTGAACTCCCAGGCCAGTTCGGGAATCAGGTAAGTAATACGGTCGTCCTGGCGGAAAACCGGCACCGCGTCAAAGGTCTTTTTTTCGCAATGCCGCAAGTAAACCAGCGTCCAGAACTCGTTCACCTGCCGCTCCAGACGGCGACGTTCCGCGGCGGCGTTCTCGGCAGCGGCAATCCGCGCGTCCAGTTCATCGGAATTCCAGCATGCTTCCCCGGCCAGATACCGGCGCAGCTGCTGGTGCGCCAGCAGGTCGCAATAGCGCCGCAACGGACTGGTCACCCGCACGTAAGGCTGCAAGCCCAGCCCCGCGTGCAGCCCCGGCAGAATGCTGGTGACGCTGGGAGCGCAACTCCGTCGCAGTGCGAACATGCCCGGCAGCGTCGTACTGTCCGGACGGTCCTCCGGCGGCGGCTGCACCACGTATGGCATGGGAATTTCCCGCTCCTCCGCCCATTTCGCCACCGCGGCGCCGGCGGCCAGCATGGCGTTGGCCACCAGTTCCCGGACAGGGGAAAGCGGCAGCGGTTTCAGAACAACCTGATGCTCCTGCACCGTGATTTTCACCTCCGGCAGGTGGATGAACAACGCCCCCTGCTCCGCCCGGAACCGCCGGAAACGCTCCAGTTCCACGGCCAGTTCGCGCAGCGGCGACTGCCCGAGCAGCGGCTCCGCGCCCTCATAATCCAGCCGGACACCGCGAATCCGGGACAACGTCATGTCCGCCAGCACCGGTTCTCCATTTTCCGCAATGCGTATGGCAAAAGAGAGCGCCGGACTGGTTTCGCCCAGCCCCAGCCCCAGCCGCTGCGTCGCCTCCCGCGGCAGCATATGACGGATCCCTTCCGGCAAATATAAATTGGCGCCGCGCCGCATCGCTTCCCGGTCCGGTTCGGAATCCGGCGCGACCAGCGCCGCCGGATCCGCCACATGCACCCAGATCAGCCCGTCGGCAAAATCGATCGCATCATCCGGATCCTGACTGCCGGCATCGTCGATCACCAGCGCCGCCCGCCCCGTCAGATCCCGCCGCGCCTCCTCCGGAAGCGGCGGCAGGGGCCCTGCCGGATCCTCCGTATCCACCCCGGAACGGGCCGGCCAGGGATCCACAAAATCGTCCCAGATACCGGTTTTCAGGAGCAGTTGATGGGCCTTTTCGGGAGTCGGCTCCATGCCGAGATCCCGCATCAGGCGGCTGGAGGCGCTCCGGCCCAGCGCCAGAAGCTCCACCTCCCGCATGGCGGACCGGTCGCTTTCCGCCGGCACCCCGGACCGGATGCGCGCCAGCAACGCGGCACGGCGCTGCGCCTCTTCCGCCCGGGCGGACCGGGCAGCCAGCGAGGCGGCAATTTCATCCGCCCCGCGCGCCCGCACCCCGTCCCGCACCGAACCGGCAAAGTAAATGCCCGCTTCCAGCAGCAGCCGGGCGCTCCAGGCCGCCGCCGGCGTGGCTTCGCCGTAGGCCAGTTCCTGAAAATCCCGGAACGGCAGCGTCTCCGTTTCCATCAAAGCCAGCAGTTCCTCATAGTCCGGCTCCGGCAGCGTCGCCGGGGGCAGCTGCGCAACCGGTCCGGGATGAAGCAGCTCAATGTCCTTGGGCCGGACGCTTCTGGTATCGCCGGATTCGGTACGGATTTCGATTTTTTCCGCGCCGACCGCGGTAACAACCGCCCCGCGGCCGCGGTACACCACCAGATTTCCGGTATGAAACATCATGCATGTACCTCGTTGAGTCCGCGTCAGAACAGTCCCGGTTGAAACAGCTCTCCGGGATCCTCATCCGCCGCGGCTCCTTTGCGGCGGCTCTTTGAACGGACTGCCTGACGCGGCAGCGACTGCATGGCGGCACGCGGCGTGTCGGCGGAATTCTCCAGCGTTTCCAGAATCTCGTTGGCGCGTCGGATCACCGCTGCCGGCAGCCCGGCCAGTTTCGCCACGTGAATCCCGTAGCTGCGGTCCGTGCTCCCCGGAACGATCTGCCGCAGAAAAATGATCCGGTCGCCGTATTCACGCACCGCCACATTGTAATTATTCACTCCGCGCCGTGTCTGCGCCAGCTCGGTCAGTTCATGATAATGCGTCGCAAACTGCGTCCGGCAGCGGCTGACGGGATCATCATGCAGAAATTCCGCCACTGCCCAGGCGATCGACAACCCGTCGAATGTGCTCGTTCCACGTCCGATCTCATCCAGAATCACCAGACTCCGGTTGGTGGCGCAGTTGAGAATGTTCGCGGTTTCGATCATCTCCACCATGAAGGTGCTCTGTCCGCGAGACAGGTCGTCCGCCGCCCCCACCCGCGTGAAAATCCGGTCCACCAGCCCGATCGTCGCCTCGTCCGCGGGAATGAAGGACCCCATCTGCGCCATGATCACCAGCAGCGCGGTCTGGCGAATGTAGGTGGACTTGCCGGCCATGTTCGGTCCGGTGATGATCATCATCCGGTGATCGCCCCCGTCCAGCAGAACGTCGTTCGGCACGAAGCGCTCCCCGCCGGGCCGGGCGTCCAGCACCGGATGCCGACCGCCTTTGATGGAAAGCAGTTCGTCGTCGGTCACCAGCGGCCGGTGATAATGATATTTGCGGGCGCACTCCGCCAGTGCCGCCAGCACGTCCACCGTGCCGAGTGCGGCGGCGCTCCGCTGGATCGCCGCGGTATGCGGCAGCACGAAGTCGCGCAGTTCCTGAAACAATTGATATTCCAGCGCCTTGGATTTCTCTTCGGCGCCGAGGATCTTGCTCTCGAGTTCCTTGAGTTCCGGTGTGATGAAGCGTTCGGCATTGACCAGCGTCTGCTTGCGGACATAATCCTCGGGAATCAGCGAAAGGTTCGCCTTGCTTACTTCTATATAGTATCCGAACACCTGATTGTATTTCACCTTGAGCGACTTGATGCCGGTACGCTCCTGCTCGCGCCGCTGGATATCGGACAGCCAGTTCTTGCCCTCCGTCGCGGCGCTGCGCAGTTCGTCCAGCACCGCCGAATACCCGTCCCGGATGATCCCCCCGTCGGTCAGCACCGGCGGCGGATCGTCCGCAATCGCCGCCGCAATCCGACTGGTGATTTCCGGGAAAACGCCGATCGCCGCATTCAATTCCGCCAGCAGCGGCGCGTCGAATCCGCCCAGCAGCGTTTTGACGCCGGGCAGCGTTTCCAGTCCGGCGGCGAGCGCCTGCAGATCGCGGGCATTGGCGCTGCCGATGTTGAGCCGCCCGACGATCCGTTCCAGGTCGCGGATGGCTCCGACGGTTTCGCGCAATTCGGCCAGGGTCAGCGGGTCGTCATGCAGTTGCCCCACCGCGTCCAGCCGGGCGACGATCCGTTCCCGGGAATACAGCGGCCGCAGAATCCAATCCCGCATCAGCCGCCCCCCCATCGGCGTCACCGTGCAGTCCAGCACACCGAGCAAGGTTCCCGCCTTACCCGTGCCGTGGAGCGGCTCCACCAGTTCCAGATTGCGCTGGCTGGCGGAATCCAGTTCCAGAATGTCGCCGGGGGTATAGTATTCAAGTTTAATGACATGGGTGGCGTCCTGCCGGAGGTTTTCCGTCGCGTAAAACAGCACCGCTCCCGCCGCCCGGACGCATTCCGGCTGTTCCCGGCAGCCGAATCCGTCCAGCGTCGCCACCCCGAAATGGCGCTTCAGCAGCTCCTCGGCGGCGTCCGCGGCGAACGCCTGATTATCCAGGGTCGTCCACAGCAGCGGATTGCGCGGCACAGGACGGCCGCCGTCTTTTTCCCAGGCCGCGGCCTGTGCTTCGGAGATCAGGCACTCCCGGGCGTCGATCCGGGAAAATTCGGACAACAGCTTCTCTTCGCTGTCAAAACTGCTTACTTTAAATTCCCCGGTGCTGATGTCGAGCGAAGCCAGCGCCCGGGTCCGTCCGTCTTTCGATATGACCAGCGCCGAGAGAAAGTTGTGCGCTTCCGGCCGCAGCGCGGAACTGTCCATCACCGTGCCCGGCGTGATGATCCGCGTGATTTCCCGCTTGACGATTCCCGTGGCGAACCGGGGATCCTCCATTTGCTCGGCAATGGCGACTTTCACGTTCGCCGCCAGCAGCCGCGGCAGCTGCACCGGCAGTGCGTGATAGGGAAATCCGCACATGGGATACCCGTTCCGCTTGGTCAGCGTCAGCTCCATGATCGCACTGGCCTTGACCGCGTCCTCGAAGAACATTTCGTAAAAGTCCCCCAGCCGGAACAACAGAATCGCATCCGGCGGAATCCGGGACTTCGCCTCGCGGTACTGCCGCATCATCGGGGTCAGTTGATCATCCATCGCCATCGCCCCCTCCTCCCGCTCATGCTCCGCGATATTCGGCCGTGCCGCGGATCGCCAGCACCTCCCCGAAAATCAGCACGTGAAAATCCCCCTCCGGATAAAAGGCGCGAATCAGGGATTTTTCCGGGAAATTCTTGCCGCGCAGCTGATCAACATAGCTTTTCCGGCATTCCAGCAACAGCTCCGCCTCCTGTACGACCGGCGCCGCCACCACCGTCGCGGGCGCCGCCGTCAATCCGGAGGCGGCGAATTTATCGGTACCGTCGGCACCGCTGTGGCGGCCGCACCACAACACCGCTTCGCGGTACGATTCCGGCAACGCGCACAACGTGAAGGTGTCAAATTCCTCGAGGAACTTCAGCGTATGCCGCTGCGGCCGCACCGGCACCATCACCGTCGGCTTCGCCCACAACACGCCGAAAAACCCCCATCCCACCGTCATCACATTATAACGACCCGCCTCATAATCGCCGGCCGTCAACAGAAAATTCCGCTCCGTCCACCGGGCAAATGCCGGCATAACGAATTTTGCCGGACCAATCGGCTCCAACCGCACGTCTTCACTCATGATCTCCAACCTCCGTATGTTCCCGGCTTCCGGGTGATTTCCTCCGGCACATGCGCACCGCGATCGAACGCGCATACCGCGGCGCCGCGGGTTTGTCCACCGTGACGGTCACGGCATCCACTCCTGCGAACGTCAGAACCGCGTCGCAAACCGTCCGCGCCAGCTTTTCCAGCAGAAAAAACGACGACTCCGCCGCCACCCTCCGCACGGTCTCCTCCACCAGCGAATAATTGACGCCATCGCGCAGATCGTCGCTCACTGCGGCCGCCTCCAGATCCGTTTCCAGCTCCAGATTGAAAATCAGCGTCTGGCGCTTCAGCCGTTCTTCCGGCAAAGTTCCGATCAGCGCCTGAACCTCCAGATCCCGAATCAAAATCGCATCATGCATCATTCCACGTCCCCCTCCTCGCCGTCCTTCGCGACCGCCGCGGGCCGGCGCCGCAGCCGGGCTACAAACATCGCATCGCAATCCTCGTCGTCCGGTCCCAGCTGCAAACAGCCGTCCGGCACCGGAACCCCGGTCAACGGATGCGCAAACGCCTCCGGAGCAAAATCAACATGTTTTTCCAGAAATTCCCGTACCCGGTCCTGGTTTTCCATCTTAAAAATCGAACAGGTCGCGTAAATCAGCACCCCGCCCGGACGCACCGCAGTCGCCGCCGCCGCCAACAGGGAGGACTGCAAGCGCGCGGTCTCCGCCACCTCCTCCGGACGCAGTACCCACCGTCCGTCCGGATTGCGCCGCCAGACCCCGGAACAGCTGCAGGGGGCATCCACCAGAACCCCGTCGAATCCCGCTTTCCGGCGCCCCCGGAAAGGCTTGCCGTCCCATTCCCGGGTCATGATGTTGGGAAAACCCGCCCGCCGGGCGCGCCGCCGCAGATCCTCCAGTTTGTACGCCCGGATATCCGAGGCCACCACCGTCCCCCGGCGCGCCATGAGGTCGGCCAGCTGCAATGTCTTGCCGCCCGCTCCGGCGCAGGCGTCCAGCCAGCGCTCCCCGGCACGTGGAGCCGCCACCAGACCGATCGCCTGCGACGCCAGATCCTGCACCTCAAACTGTCCGGCGCGAAATTCCGGAAGCGTGAACAAATTCACCCGGGCATTCTCCACCGCCAGCGCCTTGCACGCCCGTTCGTGACGGCGCACCGGTATTCCCTGTGCCGCCAGCGCCGCGACCAGTTCATCCACCGCCTCCACCTGTGCCCGGAGCCACATGGGAGGACGCCGCAGCAGCAGTTCCCGATAGCGCTCCAGCGGAAATTCCGGCGCCGTCAACGGTCCCACCCATTCCGGCAGCTCTTCGCCCGGAATCCGCCGCGGCATCTTTTCCGCGGGCAACATCTCCCGCAGCAGTCGTGCCGCCGGGAAATCCAGTTTTTCCAGCCGGACGGCTCCAGCCAGCAGCAATTCCAGTTCCCGTGCGGACGGCCCGGCCCGGCCGGATTCCACCGCCTCGCGCCGATCGTCGGTCAGCAGTCGCCGCAACGTTCCCCATTCGCGCCAGACGGCGAACACCGCCTCGCTGACGAACTGCCGGTCGCGCGATCCGCATTGCCGGTTCTCACGGAAGAAAGTTGAAAGCGTCCGGTCCGCCGGACGCCGTTCACCGAACGCGGCGCATAAAACCGTGCGCAGCGCGGTCGCGGCCGTCCGCAACTGTGTGTGCAGTTTACGATCCGCAACCGGAACGGCCGGAGAGGCATGTTTTTTCATTGATTTTCCATATTGTTCTCTGTGCATTCAGAAAAATAACGCTTCTTCCGTTTTTTTCGAGTATTCTTCCACTTTTTTTTACTCAAAAATTTGTATTATCCGGAAAGCGGCATACCTTATAGCCTACGTTATTTTCGCCTGTTAATCGAACGTATGTTGCCGACAGCCGGTCTATGCCTGTCCGGCTTTTCAACCAACACGGAATCCGCTGCAGGAAAAATGAAAAAATTATTCTGGGTCGCCGTCCTTCTGCTCCTCGCCGCCGGCGGCGTTGCCGTCGGCTATAAAACCTATCGCAAGGCCTCGGAACAGGCCGCCGCTAATACCGGCAAAAAGAAACGCCCGCAGGAAGCCGTCGCCGTCGAGGCGGTCCTGCCGCGAAAAACCGACCTGCGCGATCAGCGATTGTTCAGCGGCACCCTCAAGCCCTGGAGCGTTTTCGACGTGGCGCCGAAAGTCAGCGGCCGCCTGGAACAACTCGACTTCAACATCGGCGACCCCATCCCCCCCGGCGCCCTGATCGCCCGGATCGACGACACCGAATACAAACAGCAGTACGCCCAGGCCGCCGCCGACCTCGAAGTGACCAAGGCCCAGCGCAAAGAGGCCGAAGTCATCCTGCAGCTGCGCCGCACGGAATACGAACGACAGTCCACTTTGATCGGCAAACAGATCGGTTCGCAGGCCCAGTTCGAATCGGCCCAGTCCTCCCTGCTCTCCCAGGAGGCCACCGTCGCCATGAAAAGCGCCGAGGTCAAACGTGCCGAAGCCGCCCTCGCCAACGCCGCCATCAAACTGCAGGACACCGGCATTCTCGCCGACTGGACCGGCACGCCCCGCTACACCGGGAACCGTTATGTGGACGAAGGCGCCCTGCTCCAGGCCAACCAACCGATCATCAGCGTCGCCGAAATCGACCGGCTGCGTGCCGCCATCTACGTCATCGAACGGGACTATCCCCATTTGCGGGTCGGACAGACGGCGGAACTGATCACTGACGCCTATCCGGACCGGATCTTCACGGCCAGAGTCTCTAAAATTTCCCAGATGCTGCAGGAAAATTCCCGCCAGGCCTATGTGCTGCTGGAAATTCCCAACGCCGACCTAGCGCTCAAACCGGGCATGTTCGTCCGGGTTTATCTCGAATTCGACCGGCGCGCCAATGCCACCGTCGTTCCCCGCAGCGCCCTGGTCAAACGCGGCGGCCGAACCGGGGTCTTCCGCCTCAGTTCCGGCGACGCCAGGGCTTATTTCGTAGAGGTTCAAACCGGCATCGTCGCAGAAGAGGAAGTCGAGATTCTCTCGCCGGAACTGACCGCCCCGGTAATCACCCTCGGCAACCACCTGCTCAGCGACGGCGCCCCCGTTCTGGTGCCGGAAGCATTCGCCCCGGCCGCCGCCGGGAACACGCCGGCCGTCCCGCCCCCCGCTTCGTCCCAACCCGCGGTGAAACCATGACGCTGGCGGAATTCGCAGTCCGGCGCCCGGTCTTCATTTCGATGCTGTCCTGCATCGTGCTGATCCTGGGCGGCATTGCCCTGCGCTATCTGCCGGTGGACCTGATGCCGGACATCACCTATCCGGCGGTTTCCATCACCACCAATTACGAGGACGCCAGCCCGGAAGAAGTGGAGGAACTCATCTCCAAGGAGATCGAATCCGCCATGAGCGCCGTCCCCGGCGTCAAGGAGGTAACCTCCTCCTCCACCGAAGGCGTCAGCTCGGTCCGGGTCAGCTTCAACTGGTCCACCAATCTTGACGGCGCGGTGGCCGACGTCCGCGACCGGCTCGACCGGGTGATCGCCCGGCTGCCCGACGACGCCGAACGCCCGGTCATCCGGAAATTCGATTCCGCCGCCTCTCCGATCATGCGCATCGGCGTGGCCACGGACATCGACCTGCTGGAAGCCCGCCGGATCCTGGAGGACCAGATTCAATACCGTCTGGACCGAATCGACGGTGTCGCCTCCTCCGATATCGGCGGCGGCATGGTTCGGGAAATCCAGGTGCGGTTCGACCCCGACAAAGCGCGAATGCTTGACACCTCACTGGATGACGTCCTCTCCAAAATCTCCGTCGGCAACGTCACCACCCCCGCCGGCAATGTCCGGGAAGGCCGCCTGGAAGTCCGGGTCCGCACCCCCGGCACCTACACCTCCCTCGACGAAATCCGCGACACCGTCATCGGGATCGGCCGCAACGGCGAACTGATCCGCATCCGCGACGTGGCCGAAGTCGTGGACACTTACGAAAAAATCACCCGCTTCGTCCGCGTCAACGGCAAGCCCGGCATCATGATGTCGATCTACAAACAGTCCGGCGCCAACACCGTGGCCATCGCCGACCGGGTCATGGACGAATTGCAGAGAATCAACCGCGATTACCGCGGACAGCTGCAGCTGCAGCCGACAGTCAACACGGCCGATTACATCAAGCGTTCCCTGAGCGGCGTCTCCGATGCGGCCGTCTCCGGCGGGGTGCTGGCAATTCTGGTTTTGCTGGTCTTTCTGCGCAATTTCGGCAGCACGCTGGTCATCGCAGTCAGCATTCCGATGTCGATCATCGCCACGTTCGTGCTGGTGTACTTCTGCGGCTTTACGCTGAATATCATGACCATGGGGGGACTGGCCCTCGGCATCGGGATGCTGGTGGACAACTCCATCGTAGTATTGGAAAACATCACCCGGCTCCACGACGAAGGCATGGATGCGGAACAAGCCTCCATCCAGGGCACCAATGAAGTCGTCGTCGCCATCATCGCCAGTACGCTGACCACGCTGGCGGTCTTTCTGCCGATGTTGTTCATGCAGGAGATGGCGGGCATCATGTTCCGCCAGTTTTCGGCGGTGGTCACCTTTTCACTGGCGTGCTCGCTGCTGACCGCGATCACGCTGGTGCCGATGCTGGCGGCCCGGCTGCTGCGCCGTTCCGACACCCGGCGCGGCAACCCGGTCGTCGCCCGGATTCTCGGCAAACTGGAAAACATGCAGCTGGCGGTGGAGAGCTTCTACGGTTCGCTTCTTGACGGCGTGCTCCGCCATCGCCACTGGTTCATCGCCGGGGCGCTGCTGCTGGTGGGCGCCTCATTTTATCCCGCCCGCTACCTCGGCACCGAACTCATGCCCAAGGCCGACGAAAACGAAGTGCGCGTCTATCTTGAGACCGCGGTGGGCACCAGCCCGGAGGTTGTCAACGACGTGGTCAAACAGACCGAAAGCATCATCACCTCTGTCGTCGGCAACGACATGACCGGCTGGATCTCCTATGCCGGCAGTTCCAGCTGGCGGGCCGACGGCGGCCACAAGGCGACGTACACCATCCGCCTGACCTCCCGCGCCATGCGCAACCGCTCCGACGCGCAGATCGCCAATGAACTGGCCTCCCGCCTGAAAAACATTCCCGGCGTCACCGTCCGCGCCCGGGCCGGAGTCGGCATGTTCTCCCGGAGCATGGGCGCCGGGAACGAGGAAGCCGTCACGGTGGATATTCGCGGTTACGATTTCGGCGACGCGGCCCGGCTCGGACAGGCGGTTATGGATGCCGCACTGACCGTGCCCGGTGTCACCGACGCCAAACTCAGTCGGGATCTCGGCACCCCGGAAGACCGGATCTACATCGACCGCCGCAAGGCCGCCGATTTGAAAGTTTCGGTAAAAACCATTGCCGACACGCTGCGGACCATTCTGGCCGGGTCGGAAGCCGGCAACTACCGGGAGGCCGGCGACGAATACACCATCCTGGTCAAGGTCAAAGACGCAGACCTGATGACGCTGGACCAGATTCTCGACCATTCGGTCCGCAATCAGGACGGCGAGCGGATCGTGCTGCGCAACCTGATCAGTTATCAGCGCGTTTCCGGACCGGTCGCCATCGAACGGAAAAACCAGGAGCGGATTCTCACCGTCGGGGTGAACGTTTTCAACCGCGACATGGGCTCCGTCGTGGCCGACCTGCAGGAACGCATCGACCGCATGCCCAAAATCCCCGGATTCGATATCAGTTTTGTCGGCGATTACGAGGACCAGCAGAAGGCTTTTCAGGAATTGATGCTGGCATTTGTGCTGGCTCTGGTGCTGGTCTACATGGTCATGGCCTGCCAGTTCGAATCCTTCCGCGATCCGCTGGTGGTCATGCTGTCGGTACCGCTGGCCGGATCGGGCGTGGTCGTCATGCTGCTGATGACCGACACCACCATGAACATGCAATCCTTCATCGGCTGCATCATGCTGGCCGGCATCGTGGTCAACAACGCCATTCTGCTGGTCGACACCGCCAATCTGCTGCGAAACCGGGATCAGATGCCGCTGGATCAGGCCATTCGTGAAGCCGGGCGGCGGCGGCTGCGGCCGATCATGATGACCACGCTGACCACCGTGCTGGGACTGCTGCCGCTGGCGCTCGGGCTCGGCGACGGCGGCGAAATGCAGGCGCCGATGGCACGTGCCGTTATCGGCGGGCTGACCAGTTCCACACTGGTGACGTTGTTCTTTATCCCGGCGGTTTACCGGGTTGCTGAATCCATCCGATTCCGTAAAAAATCCTAAAAAAAAACGGTTTTTTTTTAGATTTTTATAAAAAAACCGCCTCAGATGGGTTTGACAGAAAAAAAACCGGTGCTACAGTATGCACAAATCAGGTGAATTTTTTTGCGGTCACCCTCGTTTCGACCATCCCCCCCTCCAAAGGTCGGATTGATCCGGTGACCGCTCTTTTTTTCATCAGGAAAATATTTTCCGGGCGCCGCCGTCAGCTCATCCCCCGATCAGCATCTTCAGCGCGGCGATGACGATCAGCACCTGAATCAACTGTTCGAAGCGCTTCTGCGGCAGCTTGGAAAGCAGCAGAATCCCCAGCGCCGCGCCGACCACCAGCATCGGCAGCATCGCCAGATCCGCCCGGAAAGCGGCCGCGGTAATGCGCCCTTCAACAACGAAAATCGGAATTTTGATCCAGTTCAGAATCAGGAAGTACCAGGCGGCACTGCCGATGTAGGCGTTTTTCGGCAGCCGCATCGACAGCAGATAGATCGACATCACCGGCCCCGCCGCGTTGGCCACCTGGGTGGTGAACCCCGCCATCAACCCGAAAACGGCGGAAAAGGCCCAGTGATTCGGCATTTTATCCGCATTTTTGATGTACTTTGCCAGAAAACTGAACGCCACCATGAACAAAATGATCCACGCCAGCACCGGACGCATCCACTCGTCCCGGATGAACCGGAGCGCCACCACCCCCAGCACGATCCCTCCCAGCGCCCACGGCAGCAGCCGGCATACGATCGTCCAGTCGGCATGACGGCGATAGTAGAGCACCGCCATGATGTCGGCCGTTCCGAGCAGCAGCAGCTGAATGCCGGTGGACTCCCGGGGGGGAAAGGCAGAAGCCAACAACAGCACCGGCAACATTCCCAGCCCCGGCACGCCGGTTTTATTGATCCCGATCAGAATCGCACTGACCACCAGAATCGCAATGCTTGACCACTCGTACGAGCCGAAAAACCATTCCCACATGATGCCGGATTCCCAAGTTGTTCACAAAGCCGAAAGAGTGATTAATATACCCTCGCAATCAGGGGAATACAATTCTGTTTTCAGCTTATTTGTCCGTCTCCCGCAGCCTGCGGAAAGCGGAAGGCGCACAGCCGACGTGTTTTTTGAAATAGTTGGAAAAATGGTAGGAGTCGGCGAACCCCAGCCGCGATGCGATTTCCTTGATCGACAGGTCGGTATATTGCAGCAGGCGCCGGGCCGCGTCCAATCTCTGGCGCAGCAGATACTCCACCGGCGGAATGCCGAACGCCGCCCGGAAGGAACGAATGAGATGGGCCGGGGAAAAGCCGGTGTCGCAGGCATAGCGCTCCAGAACGAATTTGACATTCAGCGAACGGTCCAGATGTTTCTTCAACGCCAGCACCTCCGGTGCGGCGGACGCCGCCGCCGGTTCATGCAGCAGCCGGAAACAATGCTCCACGAACTGATGGAAAATCACCGCCGCCCGGTGATGCAGCAGCGGCGCGGAATGACTCAGCACCAGCAGCGCATCAAAGTATTTGCGCAATTGCGGCACTTCCGTCAGATGATACACCCGGTCCAGCCGGTAGAGCCGCAGCAGTTCATATGCAAGCGGCCCGTCGACCACCACGCACAACTTATGCCACGGCTGTTCCCGGGAGGGCCAGTAACGGTGCGTGCTGCGCCGGTGCAGGAAATAAATGTCGTCGGCTTTCGGATGAAAAGTTTCGCCGTTGATCTCCAGAAAACCGCTGCCGTGCAGAATGTATTCTATGGTGCAGACGGCATAACCACTCCGTGCGATCACCGGAGTACGGGCATCCGCGAGCACCAGCGTATTGCTGAGCAACCGAAAGGGAAATGCTGCGGAAAAAGGTGCCTCTTCAGTCAAAATCATACATCTTCCGTTTCGTTTTATCCATGCCTTTTCCCTAAAAAATGCAAAAATACACATTGAACTTTCGCATCCGGCTCTATACATTACCGGCAAAGTGAATTTTTTCAAAGTTTTTTCCAACGATCGTCCCAATGGAAAGGATGTCAACATGCCTTGCTTGAAAAACGTTGCTTCCCTCTGCTGCTGTGCCGCTCTCGCCCTTGCCGCCTCCGCCAAGGTCATCGACCGCAACGATCTGACGCCGGTTGGCCAGGATATGCCGCTTCCGGCCACCTTTCAGCATTACCCCACGCCCGACAAACTCGGCGGCACCCGGTCCGCCGTCCAGGACGACGGCAGGCTGACGCTCAAACTTACCGACAACAGCGCCTCCGGAGAGATCGGCTTTTCCAAGACTTATTCCGTGCAGCCCGGGAAATATTACCGGGCTACCCTTGAGGTCAAGCGGCCAGACGGCGCCACCGACCGGAATCCGCCGGTCTTCTTTCTGCAGCAGACCTTTGTTCCCGGCTGGAAAACCTTTCAGACGCGCGTTCAGGCCACCACCGGAAAATACCAGACCGTCGAAGTCCGGGGACAGGCACCGGAAAAGACCAGCCAGATGATCGTTTTCTTTTATTCACAAAAGCTGCCGCAGGGTGAAATCCTGGTCCGCAATTATCAGCTCGAAAGCTCCGACCGGCCATTCGCCGATCCCCCGGAAATCCGTACCGACCGCATGGTCCGACTCCACGCCACGGCAGCTAAACTCAATCAGGCCACCGCCGTTTTAAAAGAAGATAAAAACTTTCCCAACGGGAGTCTCTCCCTGAAACCCGGCGCCGCCGAAACCAAACGCGACGCGGATCTGACCTTCACCATCCGCGCTCCCCGTCCGGGCCGGTATCAACTGGTCAGCTGCACCTCTCTGGACGCGCTCGGGCAGGAGCTGATGCGCAAGGGCAGAAACAAATTTGACTCCTTGATGGTGGACCTGTCCCTGGACGGCGCCCCCCCGACCCGGCGTGTCGCCTTTTCTCCTTGGATCCACCAGCCTACTTTCCGCAGCATTCTGGGAAAATTCGACTTCAACGGCAAGGACCAGACGCTCACCGTGAAACTCCCTGCCGGTCTCCAGCTCGGCTATCTGGAAATCACCCCGTACACGCCGCCCGCGGTCCCGCTCCGGGTGCAGCAGTATCAGCCGAAGATCGTCCCGCCGGCAGCCCATCCACGACTCTGGGTAACCCCGGCGGAACTGCCGCGCATCCGGGAACGGCTCACGCAGGGCGAAAACCGCAAAGCCTGGGAATGGATTTCCGGTAAGGCCCGAACCCCCTTCCCGTATCAGTCGGATCCCACCCGCGAGGCTGCGCACAATCCTGCGCTGGAAACCGCGGTCATCCAGAAGGCATTTTTCTATTTGATGACCGGCGATGAGGCCATCGGGCGGGAGGCCGTGGCATTGCTGAAAGCCTACCTGCCGTACGTCTCCTTCGGCAACATGCTCGACATTACCCGCGAAATCGGTTCGGCGATCTACTCCTCTGCCCTGGTCTACGACTGGTGTTATCCGCTGCTTTCCGAAGCGGACCGTGAACTCTTCTACCGCCACATGTTACGTCTGGCCGACGATATGGAAATCGGCTGGCCGCCCTTCAAGCAGATCGTCGCCAACAGCCACGGCAACGAAGCCCAGGTCAACCGGGATCTGCTCTCCATGTCGATCGCCATTTATGAACGCGATCCCGTCCCCTATCAATATTGTTCCTACCGGCTGCTGGAGGAAGTCGTGCCGATGCGCCAGATCGAATACCAGTCGCCGCGCCACAATCAGGGTATTTCCTATGGTGCCTACCGCTTCGGCTGGGAATTGCACGCGGCCTGGCTGCTGCGCCGGATGACCGGCCGGGAAATCTATCCGGCCAATCTGAAAAACCTTGGCGGCTACTGGCTTTACGCGCGGCTCCCGGACTCCCAGATGCTGCGCGACGGCGACGGCATCTGCGGCTACAACTGGAATACGCCGGACACCATGCTGCTGCTTTACAGTTATGCTGCCGATCCGCTGTTGAAAGGCGAATTCAACCGCAAGAGCGACTGGAAGAATAACGCGCTGCTCTATTTGCTGGTCAATGACCCGAAACTTCCGGCGGAACCGGATCTGACCCGGCTGCCGCTGGCCCGCGACAGCGGCAATATCATCGGCTCCCTGATCATGCGCACCGGCTGGACGGTCTCGCCGATCAACGATGATGTCGTCGTGGAAATGCGCGGCGGCGGCGTCCATTTCGGCGGCCACATGCACGCTGTCGGCGGTGCCTTTCAGATTTTCTACCGGGGCATTCAGGCGGCGGACCTCGGGGAGTATCACTTCTACGGGACGCCCTACGATTATAATTTCGCCAAGCGCTCGGTCTCCAAAAACACGCTGCTGGTCATGGATCCCGACGAAGATTTCCGTTACGGCGACAATGACGGCGGCCAGCGATTTGTCCTCTACAGCCCCGCCAACCGGAACGAAATGCTCAACCGTGTCGAAAACCAGGTGGGGAAAGTTCTCGCCTCCGCATTCGGCCCCTCGCAACGGCGGCCGCTTTACGGGTTGTTCAGCGTCGATCTCGCTCCGGCTTACTCGGCCAAGGTCAAGCAGTACGTCCGGCGCTTCGTCTTTCTCAACCTCGGCGATCCCGCCCATCCGGCGGCACTGCTGGTCTGCGACCGCTTGACGACCGCCCGACCGGAATTCAAGAAATACTGGCAGATCAACACGCTGGTTAAACCGATTGCCACCGAAACCGGCCTCCGGGCAACCAATCGCATCACCAAACGTTCCGGGACCATGCACGTCGACATGTTCCTGCCCCGTCCGGAAGAACGACAGCTGACCGTTACCGGCGGCGCGCCGGATATGGACGTTTTCGGCAAAAGCTACCCGATTCCCGCACCGGATACGCCCGAGGGACGCGGCTATCGGGCGATGTTCTCGCCGAAGGCCGATCGCAGCGACGAAGTCTTCGCCACGGCCATCACCCTGGCTGACAGTGGAGCGGACAAACTGCCGGTCGGATTTGTCGAAAACGGCCCGGCCCTGCTCTTTCAAGTCAAGGAATGGACGGTGGCCATGCCCCGGGAACATACGGCCATCGCCGCCGGTTTTGACTTCACCGTTCCAGCTAACGGCACACCGTCCCGGGTGCTCCTCACCGGTCTGCGTCCGGGAGACTGGACCATCGTTTCCGCCGACCGCGCCCGGCAATTCCGGGGACGGGTTGCGGACAACGGCGGCGGGGTGCTGCTGACCACACTACCCCCGGGAGCCTGGCGGGCGCAGCCGGAAGCCACGCCCGGAGCGCCGGAACTGCCGGCGGTTGTCGACGAAGCGCCGGAACTTCCGGATCCGGCCTCCCGGCAGATTCCGGATGATGACGCCATTCGTCTGAGTTACATTCGACCGCAACTGACGCAACTGGGCATTCAGGCCGACGCCGACGGCGACACGCTGACGCTGCGACGTGGCAAGCATACCGTCCAACTCCGCCACAAACAATCCGATGCCGAGCTCAACGGGAAGAACATCAAACTGGAAAAACCGCCGGTCCGGCAGGGCGAAGAATGGCTGATCCCGCTGGATTTTCTCTGCGCCTTCTCCGGTTGCAGCGCCACTTGGAACGACATGGACCAACAGGTTCTGCAACGCTATGAATGCAATTCGCCGCTTGCCGCCGAAATCTTCCGTTTTGAATCGAAACTGGCGAACTCACAACAGGAATTCCGCGGCATGCTGCTGCCGGATAATCAGCGCCGCGATTATTTTGCCGCCATGGGACGCAACGCCGTCTTTGAACTGGTTTTCTTCCAGCCGGTGGAACTCTCCGGGGTCGGTATCAAATGGTTGCTCGGCAGCGCCCGCAAGGCTGGATTCAAATTGGAAACCTCGCCCGACGGCAAACAATACGACACCGTCTTCGATGGCGAAAGCTCCGGAAAGACCGAGGATTTCGAGGACGTGAAATTCAGCCGTCGCCCGGTGTGGCGTTTGCGTTTCACCGGACGCGGCAACAGCGACAACGCCTGGAATTCGATCGTCAGCCTCCGGCTGCTGCCCTGAGTGCCGTTTGCTGACCGGAAAGATAAATCAACTGGCAACATTCACTTCTAAGATCCCAATTTTATATCGAAGGAAGGATGCAACATGAAAACGACAGGAATCGGAGTCATCGGTACCGGCGGCCGCGGTCATCACGCATGGCAGGCTCATCAGCCGGAAAAAGGATGGGAAATCCGGATGGGGGCGGATATCCGCGAAGAAGCCAATGCTGCCTTCCGGGAGAAGTTTCCGAACGCCACCACCACCAATGATTACCGGAAAGTTCTGGAAAATCCACAAATTGAAGTGGTTTTCATCATGACGCCGGATTATCTGCACGAGGAAATGGCCCTGGCCGCGCTGGAGGCCGGCAAACACATTTACCTGGAAAAGCCGATGGCCATCACCATCGAAGGCTGCGACCGGATTCTTGAAACCGCCCGTCGTACCGGATCCCGGTTGTTCGTCGGCCACAACATGCGCTATTTCCCCGCCATCCTGAAAATGAAAGAGATCGTCGATTCCGGACTGATTGGAGACATCCAGGCCGGCTGGTGCCGCCACTTCATCAACTACGGCGGCGACGCTTATTTCCGCGACTGGCATTCAGAGCGGAAAAACACCACCGGGCTGTTGCTGCAGAAAGGCGCGCATGACATCGACGTCATGCATTTCATCATGGGCACCTACACCCGGGATGTGGTCGGAATGGGGATGCTCTCGGTCTATAATCGCTGCGCCCGCCGTTCGCCGGACACTCCCGGCTGCGCCGCCTTCAACGACGAACAGTGGCCGCCGCTGGAACAGACCGGCTTCTCGCCGATCATTGACGTGGAAGACCACAACATGATCCTGATGCAGATGGCCAACGGTGCCCAGGCCACCTACCTGCAATGTCACTACACGCCGGACGCGGAACGCAACTACACCTTCATCGGCACCCGCGGCCGCGTCGAAAACATCGGCGACAACGGTGATTGCGAAATCCACGTCTGGACCCGGCGCGGCCCTCGCAAAACCCCGGACATCATTCATCATTTGAAACCGCTGTCCGGCACTCACGGCGGCTCCGACCCGCAGGTGGTGGAGAATTTCCTCGCCTTTGTCCGCGACGGCGCCCCGACCAACGCCAATCCGGTAGCGGCGCGCAACTCCGTCGCGGTCGGTGTGCTGGGGCATGACTCCATGCGCAACGGCAATCAGCCGCGGCACATTCCGGCCCTGGCGCCGGATCTGGCGGCCTATTTTGAGGAAGGGCAGCAGACCGCGCGCAAAACTGTACGCTGAATGTGGCGGAAACGGACGGACACATCATGGATTTTTCAGAAATTCTGCAACGTCGGACCATTCGTTTTTTCGAACAGCGTCCGGTACCGGAAACGGCGTTCCGGCAGTTGATCGACGCCGCCCGGCGCGCCTCCTGCGGCGCCAATACGCAGCAGTTGCGATACCAGGTCATCCGTGATCCGGAGCTGGTGGCGGCGATTTTCCCGTTCACGGCCTATGCGGCCCGGGTGAAACCGGGGCGCGATCCGGTCCCCGGAAAAACCGCCCCGCCGGCCTTCATTGCGGTGCTGGCGACACCGCCGGACCGGAAAACCCTGCACGCGGACGCGGGCGCGGCCATCCAGAGCCTGGAATTCGCCGCGTGGAATCTGGGGATCGGCTGCTGCTGGATCGGCGCCTTTCAGGAATCGGAAGTGCGGCGGGTTCTGGCATTGCCGGACGATCGGCTGCTGCTGTACCTGGTGGCGGTGGGTTATCCCGCCGAGCAGCCGGTCATGGAAGACATTCCGGAAGGCGGCGACGTCGCCTATTATCTGGATGAGGCCCGGGTGCTTCATGTGCCCAAGCTCACGGTGGACGCCGTCACCACCTGGCGCTGACGGCATTCCGGTTGAACGGGACGGCGGTTTTTCCGCCGTCCCGATTCAACGGGTCAGCCCGGCGGCCACCCGGTCGCAGACGAAGGCCACCTCGTCCAGAGTCAATTCAAAATAACAGGGCAGCCGCAGCAGCCGTTCCGCCACATCGTCCGTTACCGGCAGCCGGTAACGCCCTCCCCCCAGTTCCAGCCCCTTGGTCGAGGAATGCAGCGGCACATAGTGAAAAACCGCCTGAATGCCCGATTCCGCCAGAAAGGCCGTCAGACGGGCCCGTTCTTCGCCGCTGTTCAGCAGAATGTAATACATATGGGCGTTTTGTACGCAGCCCGACGGCACGATCGGACGACGCAGGAGACCGGCGTCTTCCAGCGGGGCCAGCGCGACATGATAGGCGTTCCAGATGGCCAGCCGTTTTGCAGTGATGGTTTCCGCCATTTCCAGCTGGCCGAAAAGAAAGGCCGCGATCATTTCGCTGGGCAGGTAGCTGGAGCCGATGTCCACCCAGGTATATTTGTCCACCATGCCGCGGAAAAAACGGCTGCGGTCGGTGCCTTTTTCCAGAACGATCTCGGCCCGCTCGATCAGGCTTTCGTCATTGACGACCAGCGCCCCGCCTTCTCCGGAAATGAAGTTTTTCGTTTCATGAAAGCTGTAGCAGCCCAGATGTCCGATCGTCCCCAGCGCCCGTCCGTCCCGGAAGGCGCACACGCCCTGCGCCGCATCCTCGACCACCAGCAGATGATGTCGCCGGGCGATTTCCATGATCGCCGCCATGTCGCAGCCGATTCCGGCGTAATGCACCGGCACGATCGCCCGGGTCCGGGGCGTAACCGCCTGTTCGATCAGCCGTTCGTCGAGATTCATGGTGTCCGGTCGAATGTCCACGAATACCGGAATCCCGCCGCGCAGCACAAACGCGTTCGCCGTCGAAACAAAGGTGTAACTCGGCACAATGAATTCATCTCCCGGACGGATGTCGCAGAGAATCGCCGCCATTTCCAGCGCCGCGGAACAGGAATGGGTCAGCAGCACCTTACGCGCGCCGAGGCGCCGCTCCAGCCAGTCGTTGCACCGGCGCGTAAACGGGCCGTTCCCGGACAGATGCTCGTTCGCCACCGCCTGGGCAATGTAATCCAGCTCCCGTCCCGCAATATAGGGTTTGTTGAAAGGAATCTTGTGCATGTTTCTATTCCCATTCCTTCCGGCAGCCGCCGGAACGGTCGCGCTTGATGGCGGCGCGATGTTTCTTCTCCTCCAGACGCCGCCGGATCGCTCCGGCGCCGGGACGGGTCGGTCGTCGCGGCTTCGGCGTCACCAGCGCTGCAGTCAGCAACCGTTCCAGTCGGGCAACGGCTTCCCGTCGATTCCGGAGTTGCGACCGTTCGCCCTGTGCCGTCACCATCACCACGCGCCCGGCAACAAGGCGCTCTCTTAAACGCTCCAGCAGCCGGAGACGCACCGATTCCGGCAACGCCGCAGACCCGGCAATATCAAACGACAACCGCACTGCGGTCGAACTCTTGTTGACATGCTGTCCACCAGGCCCGCCGGCAAGTACAAAGTGCCATTCCAGCTCACTATCCGGCACGAAATACGTTCCCGCGATCCACATCGCTTCCGCCCTCTGCCCGTCTTCAATGCACGAAACGCCGGAAGGGCGCCAGCACCCGCTCGTAAATCTCCCGGGCGTCCCACACCGTCTCGCCGGGTTCAAATTCGCCGTATTCCCGCACCGCCGGACGCACTCCGATCCAGACGTCGCACCAGAGAAACGACTCCTCCCGCAGCGTTTCAAACGCCGCCGCCATTGAACGCCCGTCCCGGACCCGGTTGAGAAACTTCAAACACATCGCCTCCCGCTTCGTGCCGCGGAGCACCCGCCAGGAGTCGTTTGCCACATCATACTCGAGCTCATACCGGTCGCGCCGGTTCGTCTCGGTCCCGGGATCGAACAACCCGGGATCATCCACATAGCCGCCGTCAAACACCATCCGCCACGGCAGCGGACAGTCCATGGCCGCGTCGCGAATCAGCTCGCCCAGCCCGCCCCCCAGCGCCGCCGGCAGAAAATCATGCCAGGCCCAGGTGTCGTCCATGATCAGCCGCCGTCCCTTCCGGGAAGGATACACGCTGCGCAACGCCGGATCCAGCCCCTTGGACAGAAACAAGCCGCAGGCAATGGAATCACGCACGTTCGCATCCCAGAAAAAAGCGTATTTGCCGAATTTGAAAAACGGCAGCTCCAGCGACGGCACCATCCACCAGTCGGTCATGGTCGGCGTGTAATGATTGAACGGCCGGCGCACCACCCGACCGAAGTCGGGCGGCAGCACCTTCTCCACCTCCTCGCACAACCGGCGGGGCGACTTGTTGGCGCAGGAAACGATGCTCATCGGCTCATTTGCTGAGTTTTCCGGTGGTCATGTAAGCCACCTGTTCCCGGCGCACCTCATACCGCAGCGGCTCACCGCGGAACCGGCGATCGATTTCCATCAGAATCGTGCTGATGTAATTGTACCGACTCGGATAACCGGCATTGTGCGGCGTCAAAATCACGTTCGGCATGGACAGCAGCGGACTGTCATCCGGCAGCGGTTCCTGGTGGTACACGTCCAGCACCCCGGTGATCCGGCCTTTCGACAGCTCGTCGTAAAGCGCCTGCTCCTGAATCAGGTGCCCCCGTCCCGCATTGACCAGCACCGCGCCGTCCCGGAGCAGCGCCAGACGCCGGGCGTCGAGTTTGCCGACCGTCTTGTCGCTCAGACCGGCCAGCGTGAACACCACGTCGCTGCGTGACAGCAGTTCGTCCAGTTCCACCAGCGTCACTCCGCGCCGGGCGGCTTCCTCCGCACTCATATGGCTGCTGTTCACCAGAATTTCATCCGGCAGCAGCGGCTGCAGCATGGACACCAGGTGCGCCGCCACCGCGCCGAAGCCCCAGATCCCGATCGTCGCCGCCCGGAAAGAGGAGCATTTGCTGCGTCCCGGGAAATCCGGCTTGCGGCTGCCGCCGAAGCAGGTGTAACTCATCACATTCCGCCGCCCCATCAGGCCGCCGAGCAGGCACCATTCGGCCACCGCGTGCGCCATGTCGTCATTGGCGGAAACCACCTTCGCGCCGGAATCGAACAGCTCCGGTGAAACATAGTCCACCACCGACCCGGCGGCATGTCCCACGATCTGCAGATTCGGCGTCCGCGCCAGAATCCCGGCGTCGATGCGCGGCGAGCACCAGGTCGTGATGATCGCATCACTGTCGGCCAGAAAATCCCGCCACATTTCCGGCGTCGCTTCCGCCTCCGTAAAGTCCGGAATCTCCACCTTGCAGTTCAACCGCCGCAGCGTCGCTTCGCTCTCCCGGCCCCAGAGCTCCGGAAAAAATACTTTTTCCCGAGTTCCCGCATACGTAATTTTTTTGGTCATCTTCATTTCCTTTCTGATGTTTTTTCTCTTATTTTCACAATATGTTCATTTCATCAGCCATCGCGCCGCCAGCCGGGTCTCTGTCAATGCCCGGAACGGATATTCGCTGCCGCAGACCAGCTGTTCCCGCGCCCCAGCCCGGCACAACGCCGGCAACCGTTCCTCCCGGTCAGTCAGCCGGGAGTATTCCAGCCGCCATTTTCCCGCCGCCGGCAGGAGTGACAGCAAATCCTTCGTCACCTCCATCCCCTGAATCACCAGCGGACACGCCGTCAGCTCCGCCGCAAACGCGGCCAGTTCCTCCGGTGCCACCGGCCGCGGATCCCACCCCGATGGGCGAAACCGGTAATCCTCCACCGTCGCATTGAACCAGACCGGCAGCCCGGTCGCCGCCAGCGCCGCCCGAAATTCCGCAAATTCCGGAGCGTCCGGCCGCCACGCATGAACATACGGCGACACCCACAGCCCGCGAAATCCGCTTCGCCGCGCCGCCGCCAGCACGCCGCGCCAGCCGGTCTGCCGGGGATTGACCGTCGCCAGCGGCACGACCCGTCGCAACCCGGCACAGGCGGCCAGAAACGCCGCATTCACCCGGTGCAGGTCCTGCCGCTGAAAGCCTTCCAGCGTTGCGGCATAGGCACACCGCACCCCTTGACTGGCCAGCAGAGTCTCCAGCACTTCCGGCGTCGCTCCGGGACAATCGTCCAGCGGTGAATTTCCACAGAAAACAAAATGTTCCTCTCCCTCGTCCGGCAGCTCACCCGATACGGCCGGAGTCTCCGGCAGCACCGGCGCCCCGGCCGGAGGCAGATGAAAAATCCGTTCGGCATTACCGTTCAAAATCAGCGCCCGCGCCGCGTCCGGCATTGCGGCGAACCAGACCTTCGCCAGCTGAGAGCTGAAACTCCGCCCCGGCGCATCCGATCCCCACAGCAGCCGTTCCGGCCCCAGTTGCTCCAGCGCCGCCTCGACCATCCCCGCGGCGGGATAACCGCCGCACACATCCCAATAAACATTGTCCGGCAATTCTTGCGACAACGCCAGGGTACTGCGCCAGTTCCCGCCGAGGTGCGCTCCGATCAGCGTACATTCCGGCGCCAGACGGGCCAGCTCCAGAAAACGCGCCGCATCCAGTTCCCCCGGCAGCAGCGCATCCGTCCGGCTGAACGTATGCACCAGCACCGGCAACCCCAGACGCGCCGCCAGGTGCAGAATTGCTTCCGCACGATCCAGACGATTCCGTTCGTCCCGGAGCGAAATCCAGAGCTTGACGCCGACCGCCCCCATCCGGGCACTGCGCTTCACCTCTTCCTCCGCCGTTTCCAGCTGCGGATTCACATAGGCCAGGAAAAATACCCGGCCCGGCGTCTCCGCCGCAAACGCCGCCGCCCGGTCGTTGGCCGCCCGAACTGCGGCTTCCCCCGGGAACTCAGACCAGTCCGCCAGATCGGAAACAATCAGCCGGTCAACGCCGCAATGCGCCGCGGATGTCAGCAGACGCGCCCCGTTGTCCCCCACCAGGTGCACATGCATGTCGGTAATCATAACAGTTTCAAAGCTCCTTCCATGCGCGACAGCGCCTCGTCTATGTCGTCGTCTGTATGGGAATAATTAACATATCCACCGTTATAAAGCAGCACTCCGGCCCGGAAAAACGCGCGCATCACCCGTTCCCGTACCGCTTCCTGCCCCGGCTCCCACTGAAAAAAACGCACCGGCGCCAGTCCCGCCGGACGCGCCGGCACTCCATAACGGCGA
Source organism: uncultured Lentisphaeria bacterium (assembly GCA_949282965.1). GTDB lineage: Bacteria > Verrucomicrobiota > Lentisphaeria > Victivallales > Victivallaceae > CALXOD01. Next base: position 100,340 of record CASDQW010000109.1, on the reverse strand, counting down.
AACAGTTCCTCGACCCCATCCCACATCCGTCGTCCGGTCCGCCACAAATGTCCGATGACATCGTGATCCCGGTAAAAGGACAGAACCGCCGAGCACGCCGCCAGCGACAGCGTTTCGCCTCCGTACGTGGAGGAGACGATCGCCCGCTCCAGCACCGCCATCACCTCCCGCCGCCCGCCGTAGGCCGACAGCGGCATCCCGTTGGCAATGCCCTTCGCGAAAACCGCCAGGTCGGGACGCACGTTGAAGTATTCCCCGACACCGCCATGCGCCAGTCGGAACCCGGTAACGATTTCATCGAAAATCAAAAGACACCCATGTTGATCCGCCAGACGCCGCAATTCCGGATAGAACATCTTTCCCGCCGCGGCACCCGGATAATCCATGGCGACCGCAATCGCGGCCACCTCCCCGGCATGCCGTTCCAGCACCGTCGCCACTTCGTCCGCCCGGTTCCAGGGCAGCGCCGCATGCAGCTGCGACAGAGCCTCCGGCACCCCGCAGGGCACCGCCGCGGCCGGACGCCCCGGCAACACCGCCGCGCCTCCCGCCAGACTGTTCAACCAACCGTTATAACCGATTTGCAAAATCCGTTCCCGTCCGGTATAGGCTCGGGCGATTTTGAAACACGCCGCCATCGCCTCGCCGCCGGTTTTGAGAAAACGCACCTGTTCCAGCCACGGTACCAGCGAAGACAACTGCTCCGCCGTCTCCACTTCCAGCGGATGCGGCGCACTGAACAAAATCCCGTTCTCCAGCTGCCGGCGGATAGCCGCGTCCACTGCCGCAAACGCATACCCCAGTGTCACCGGCCCCAGCGCATTCTTGAAATCGATGAACTCCCGACCGTCCGCATCCCAGACCCGGCATCCGCGCCCGCGCACCAGCACCGCCGGTTCCTCCGGCGGCCACACCGCCGCTTTGGAACAGGTGCTGTTCCCCCACGGCATGATCCGCCGCAGCCGTTGCAGATATTCCAGATTCGTATTCATCGCCCCGCTACTCCAGATCCACCCGAATTTCCTGTTCAAAAGAAAAAGACCCGATTCGCTCGCCGTGACTGAACGGAAATCCCGTTCCCACCGGACCCGTCGTCCAATTCAGCGCCCGCCGGAAGAGGACTTCCAGCTCACCCGGATCCCCGCAATTGAGAAAGCCGCCGAAAAGCACCGCCGCGCAGCCTTCAAAAAAACCATTCTGCTCCAGCTGCGTCAGATATCGATCCACCCGATAAACCGCCTCGTTCAAATCCTCCAATACCACAATCCGGCCCCGCGCGGACGGCAGGTAACCCGTCCCGCACAAGGACGCCGCCACCGCCAGATTGCCCACCAGCGGCCGCCCGGCAACTTTCCCGGGGCGCAACACCCCCCAGCGTTGTCCCCCCTCCGGCGCGACCGGCCTGCCGCCCGCCGGAGCCGGGACGAAGGCCGCCGCCAGCTGTTCCATCACATATGCGTCATGCACCGCATCCGCCATGCGTCCGATCATCGGCGCCGCCACCGGAGTCCCCGCGCCCCGGTTCGTCATCGCCCAATGCAGCGCGGTAACATCACTGAAACCGATCACCGGCAGTTTCCGCCGTCGCAGTAATTCCCAGTCCAGAAGCGGCAGAAGCTGCGCCGCACCATATCCGCCGCGCAGACACCACACCGCCTCCACGGTTTCGTCGCACCAGATCCGGTGCAGGTCCTCCACCCGTTCCGCCACCGGCGCGGATAAATACGGCAACTCCGGATCCCCCGCAAATACATGCGGCGCCACCCGAACCTCCATACCCAGCCCTTCCAGCGCCCGGATCCCGGCAAACGCCTTCTCCCGGGGCAGCCCTCCGGAAGGGGCAGCCACCGCCACGACGCGGGGCAGTTTCTGCTCATTCATAAGCCGTCGCCGCCTCCATCCGCTGCATCCACGTCCACATATCCTCCGGTACCGGGGCCCGACAGCAGATCCGCTTCCCGGAAATCGGGTGCGGAAAATCGATCCGCCACGCATGCAGCATCTGCCTTGCCGCCGGAAAAGCCTCCGATTTCCCCCCGTACGTGCCGTCTCCCAGTACCGGGTGTCCGATCGAAGCCAGGTGTACCCGGATCTGATGCGTTCGACCGGTCAGAATATCTACTTCCAGCAACGTCCCCTTCTCCCGGCCCGATGTCATCACGTCAATCTTCCGGTAGAGCGTTACCGCCTCTTTGCCGTTGCGGGGCACGACCGCCATTTTCTGCCGCTGCACCGGATGTCGCCCGATCAGACTGACCAATTTCTCCGTATTTTTCCGCACCTCTCCGCGCACCAGCGCAAGGTACGTCTTGTGCACCTCGCGTGCCGCCAGCGCGGCCGTCAACCGGAACATTGCCTGCGGGGTTTTTGCCACCATCAGGCAGCCGGACGTGTCCTTGTCCAGCCGGTGCACGATCCCCGGGCGGTCTCCCGTCTCCTCCGCCAGGGCCCCCAGCTCCGGATAACGTCCCAGCAAGGCATTGACCACGGTCCCCGTGCGGTTGCCTGCCGCCGGATGAACCACCACGCCCGCCGGTTTGTTGATCACCAGCATCCACTCATCTTCAAACAGAATCGGAAATTCAAATGCTTCCGCTGAAAGTTCCCGTTTTTCCGCTTCCGGAATCTCCAACGCGACCACCATGCCGGGTTCCAGCAGCAGACGCGGCAGAGTCACGGGAACCCCATTCACCTGCACCCCCCCATCGCGCACCTGCCGCTGCAGCCACGTCCGCGACCAGTCCGGCGCCAGGCGCGCCAATGCGCGATCCAGACGCTCCCCGGTCATTTCCGGCCCGATCACCCATTCACGCCGATTGCTTTTCATGCCGCCAGAAATAGATCAGAAGTCCGATTCCCACCGGCACCAGAACCAGTCCGATCACCTGCGCCGGCGTAAAACCATTCCAGAACTGCCGGTGATCTCCCCGGAAAAATTCATCCCCGAAGCGCATCAACCCGTACAGCGTCAAATATGCCGCAGAGGCCATTCCCCGCTTCCCCCGGCGCACCAGCCACACCAGTATCCCGAACATCAATACATTCAAGCCCGCCTCGTACAACTGCACCGGATGCAGCGCCTGGCCCGGATACTGTCGTGCGGGCGCGCTTCCCTCCGGATACAACACGCCCCAGGCCAGCTGCGTCGGTTTCCCGTAACAGCAGCCGTTCAGGAAACAGCCGATTCGTCCCGCCGCATGGCCGATCGCCAGCGCCGGCGTCATCACGTCGAACACCCGCAGCAACTCCAGACGCTGCCATCGGCAATACCCCCAGACCGCAATCAGCGCCAGGAAAAAACCACCGTAAAATACCAATCCCCCCCGGTCAATCCGGAAAATTCCCAGCCAATTATCCCGAAAACTCGAAAAAAACTGGATTACATAAAAAATCCGCGCCCCGATCACCCCGGCAATCATCGCCGTCATCACCACCCCGGTCGCCTGATCGCTGCTCATCTTCGCCATTCGGCGATTCCAGCACACCAGCGCCGTGGCCGCCAGAAAACCGACCGCCGCCATCACGCCGTACCAGCGAATTGCAAGATCCCCGAGCTGTAAAGCAATGGGATGCATAAATCCCGATCTCCTATTCCTGTTCCACCGTCTTTTCCTGATTGCCGCGCGCCGCGAAATATTCCGTCGCCAGCACCAGCAGCAAGCCGAACACCGCCAGCCCCACCACTGCCCAGAACGCACCGCCGAAACCATCCGGCGCCACGTTGCGCACCACCAGCGGCGTCACTTCCGCGCCCAGCGACTCATACTGCTCCAGTTGCCCCGCGTCGGCCGGCAGCTGCAGCCGGACCAGCGCCTCCTTGGTCTTCACGGAAACTTCGACAACCCGCTGCCAGGGCCACAGGCGCGGCATGGAACCGACCATGAACCCGATCAACGCGGCCACCGTCAAATCATGCTGCCGGCGGAAAAGATAGTTGAGCAGATGCGAAAACGCCCCCACTCCGATCACCGCCCCCAGTCCCAGCCACCACAGCGTATTCAAGTTCGCCAGAGTGAACCGACCCATGGCGAAATCCCCCACCGCGCCCCACACATACTGATACTGCCCGAGAACCAGCAGCAGAAACGATCCGGAAATTCCCGGCAGAATCATGGCGCAGATGCAGATGACTCCGCAGAGAAACGACACATACCAGACGTTCGGCGTGCTGACCGGCACCAGGGTAATCATCACGTAGGCCACCACGGCGCCGCAGAGCAAGGAAACGACCCGGCCCGGCCCCCACTGTTTCACCTTGCGGAACACCGAAACGATCGAGGCCGCAATCAGCCCGAAAAAGAAGGCGAACGTCAGCGTCGGATGCTGCTCCAGCAGATAGATGAACAGCTTGGACACCCCCGCAAAAGCCACTGCAATCCCGATCCCGAGCGCCAGCAGAAACCGCCACGGCAGCGTGTCGTACAACTCCCGGAACCGTCCCCGAATCAGCAGCCGGAACGTTTCCGCGGAAGCAATCTTCCGGATGGAATCGACCAGTTCTTCAAATACTCCGAGAATGAATGCCATCGTTCCGCCGGAAACGCCGGGAATCACATTGGCCACCCCCATGGCAAACCCGGCAAAGGTGATACGGCAATAGTCGGGGAAGCGACGGCGGCACGGCTGCTGTTCGGACATAAAAAACACTTTCCTGAATTCAATGATTTTTCGCAGTAGATATGCTTCCTGCAAATATACTACTCTTTTGTATTTTTTTCGCCCGCCAAGCGTGTTTTTGAATGGATTTTTTCGAAAAATGAGCTAGATTAAGGGCTGCCAACCCCGTGGTGTAATGGTAGCACAAGTGGTTTTGGTCCATTTAGCTCAGGTTCGAATCCTGGCGGGGTTGCCATTTCAAGTGCAAAAAAAGACCGGCGTTCCCTCCCCTCTTCCGGAAACGCCGGTCCTGCTGCTCGGAACAGAATTACCGCTTGATCCCGTCCCCGGAAATTTTCACCTCCCGGAACATATGGCGATTGGCACTCAGCTTCAACGGCTTGCCGGTGGTGGTGGTGAGCTTCTTCACCTTGATTTCCTTCGTTTTGACATACGGGAATTTTTCCTCGTAGGAGTCGCTCTTGTATGCGGGATTCATATTGGCGAAGAACACCGCGTCCTCGTATTTTTTCGGCTGATCGGACGTGTCCACCTTCAAGCCGTCGATCTCGATCGTCGTCGGCATGTAGCAGGTGTAGCCGAAATCATGATTGCCGCGGTTGGATCCGTTGATCACATTGGGCACGCTCTTCGGGCTCGACGGTTTGAAGACACAGTTGCGGATGATGAAATCCCCACTCCAGGTGCTGCCGTAATCCGAACGCAGATTGATGAAATTCCGGCAGGTGCTGGTGGTGTTTTCGATCAGGAACGTACCGAATCCGATGGCGTTGATCCCGCCGTAGCCGATGGTGCAGTCCCGCACCACGGCGTTGGTCACCCCCATATGCGCGTCAAATCGCGAAAACCGGCAGCGGTCCAGCACGATGTTCTTGCAGAAGTTCGTCCCCATGATCCCCCAGTAGGCGGGATCTTCAATGTCGTTGGACTGTCGGCAGTCCACAAACGTCACATTCAGCGCCCGCGTCCCCGAAATGTCGTACGTCCCCGTCGTCCGCCGTCCACCTTCCGGGAGCGGATAGCTGTAGAGCTTGCGCCCGGTCAGCGTGGCATTTTTCACCGTCACATCGGCGCAGTCGCCGACGTTGATGAATCCGGTATAAGGCCAGCTGTCAATCCCGCCGCCTTCCACCACATAGTGCTCCAGACCGTCCACCACCGTGTTGGAGCGGGCGATGCGCAGCCCGCGGCCATAGTAACTGTGCTTGCCCTCCTGTTTATTCGCCAGCGTGGTGAAACGGCCGCCCCGGATGGTCAACGTTTTTTCATCGATCGGATATGCCGTGATCCGGGTGATCTTGTCGAAATCCCAGATGATCGGCGTGTGGGGATCCACCTTGCCGTCCGGATTCACCACGAAAACGTCCGTCTGCGGATGCCCCGCATTGGCGTTGACCCCGTAGCGGATGTAACGTTTGACATCATCGTTGAAAACCGCAATCATGCAACGCTGCGGCAGTGTGATCCCCAGATCGGACTGGCCTTTCTTCAGCGAGGTAATCCCCTGCGGCTTGAACGACGCCAGTTTGGACGTCACCTGAAAGACCGGCGACTTAAACTTCTTGAGCGGCAGCGTGTCGTCAATCGTGAAGCGCGCCTGGCCCCAGTCCGTATCCGTCTGAATAGTGATCGGCTCGGAATCACCGATGTAATACTCCGCATCATCCTCCGCCCGTACCGGCAGATTATGTTCATTGGCATAGGCATGTGCTTTGGCAATGGCAGCCCAGTCGTCGGTCTTGCCGTCCCCTTTGGCGCCGAAATCCCGATATCGCACCACCGTTCCCGGAGCCGGCGCATCTTCCGCGGCGAAAACCGTCGCCGCCATCACTGCCAGACACCATGCCATCCACCGCTTTTTCATGCTGTTCTCCTTGGGTTTCTGTGGAAAAAACAGTCCACCTCACTCCGGCGGAAGCACGCACCATCGCGTCCGCCGAAAAAAACGGCCGCCAGTTACCCGGCAGCCGTATTACCTTGTTTAAAAGCTCTTTCCAGTCAATGTCCGGTAGGCTTCCCGATATTTTTCCGACGTCTTCCGCACCACGTCCGCCGGCAATTCCGGCCCCGGCGCGGTCTTGTTCCAGTCCAGCGTCTCCAGATAATCGCGCACATACTGTTTGTCCAGACTGACCGGACTGGTACCGACCTGATACTGATCGCACGGCCAGAACCGGCTCGAATCCGGCGTGAGCACCTCGTCCACCAGAATGATTCGACCGTCGACCTCACCGAATTCAAACTTGGTATCGGCCAGAATGATGCCGCGCGTTTCAGCGTAATCACGCGCCGTGCAATAGATCTTCAGCGAAAGATCCCGCAAGGCAGCAGCCCGGTCCTGTCCGACGATTTCCGCCACCTGTTCCAGCGAAATCGCTTCGTCGTGGTCGCCCAGTTCCGCCTTGGTGGAGGGCGTGAAAAGCGGCCGGTCCAGCTTTTCCGCCTGCCGGTAACCTTCCCGCAACCGGATGCCGGACACCATGCCCGTGGCCTGGTAATCCTTCCAGCCACTGCCGATCAGATAACCGCGGACAATGCATTCCACCGGCAGCACCTTCGCCTTGCGCACGATCATCGAGCGGCCCTGCAGGTCCGCCGCGTAGGGCGCCAATTCCGGCCGCGTGGTCACATCGGCCGTGATCAGGTGGTTTTCCAACCAGTCGGCCATCAGGTCAAACCAGAACAGCGAAATCTGCGTCAGCACCCGCCCCTTGTCCGGCACACCGTTCGGCATGACCACGTCGAACGCGCTGATCCGGTCGGTAGCGACGAACAACAAACTGTCTCCCAGATCGTAAATATCGCGGACCTTGCCGCGGTTGACCATCTTCAAGCCCGGAATCCGGGTTTCGATCAACGCCCCGTTGGCATCGTACTGCATGCTTCTTTCGCTCCCCAACTCTTGCCGCACCGGATGGTCCGGCACAAATTACGCCTTGATGTCGCCGATTTTCACCCGGGTGAGGTTCTGCCGGTGGCCGATGGTCCGACGATAGCCTTTCCGGCGTTTCATCTTGAATGCCCAGACTTTCTTGGCCCGGAACTGGTCCACGACTTCACCGTCCACCGAAGCCCCGGCCACCAGCGGAGAACCGACATTGAGCGCGCCGCCTTCTTCGCCGACAGCGAGCACTTCCGCGAAATTCACCTTGGCACCGACTTCCGCGTCGAGTTTTTCCACTTCCACCAGGTCGCCGCTTTTGACCTTATACTGTTTTCCGCCGGTTTTGATAATCGCGTACATCTTCTGTTTCACTCCTTATTATGAAAAATTCTGTGCCGTTCCTACATCAATGAGATGAATAATTTACATCCGATTGCCGTTTATGCAAGCTCCATATGCGGCAAATTCTTCAGGTTTTTCACCCGAAAGAGTCCTCCGGCCAAGATTCGGCTCCCGTCTGCCCCCCTCAGAAATCGAGCGACGATTTCCGCGTCTTTTCCAACGCCTCCCGCAGTTTTTTCCGCACCTCGCCGACTTCCCCGATGGCGGCGGCGGACGGAATGATTTCCCAGACCTCTCCGGCCAGCTCCTCCCGAAGCAGCTCCAGGTTTTCCGCACTCCCCGGCAAATCCATCTTGTTGGCGACAATCACGGCGGGCCGACGGGACAACCCCTTCATATACAGCTCCAGCTCCTGCTGCAGATGACGAAAATCCTCCCACGGCAGCCGCCCGTCCACGCCGCCCATGTCCAGCACGAACGCCAGCACATGCGTCCGTTCGATGTGCTTGAGAAAGGCGTGTCCCAGGCCGACATTGGCGTGTGCCCCGTCGATCAGCCCCGGGATGTCCGCCAGATTCATCCGGAAAAAGTCCTCGAATTCCATCACTCCCACCACCGGATTCAACGTGGTGAACGGATACGGTGCCACTTTCGGCCGTGCCGAAGAAAGCGCCCGCAGCAGCGTGGACTTGCCCGCGTTGGGGTACCCGACCAGCCCGATGTCGGCAATGGTCTTCAGCTCCAGACAAACCGTCCGGCGTTCTCCGGGTTCTCCCGGTTCACACTCACGCGGGGCCCGGTTGAAGTTGGAAAGAAAACGGGCATTGCCGCGCCCGCCCCGGCCGCCGCGGGCAATCACGAATTCCTGCCCATTCGCCGCCAGATCCACGATCTCCTCGCCGGTTTCCGCATCGGAAACCACGGTGCCGACCGGAACGGTCAGGACAATATCCCCGGCCTTGCGCCCGTGCATGGTCTTGCCCTTGCCGGCGGGGCCGTTCGGTGCGGCGTAATGGCGATTGTACATCAGGTCCGCCAGGCTCTGCTGAGCGGTGGTCGCCCGCAGAATCACATGTCCGCCGCCGCCGCCGTCGCCGCCGTCCGGGCCGCCGCGCGGAATGAATTTCTCCCGGCGAAAACTGCAGCAGCCGTGGCCGCCGTCGCCGCCCTTGACGGTAATCGTCGCTTTATCTACAAACATCTTTCCTCTCCCGCTCGCCGCGCGTCATCGCGCCGGCATCCCTCCCCCTGTCTCTCCAATGAAGACGCAAAAAGCCCCGGGAAACGTTTCCGGGGCTTTTTCGCAATTCGACCGCGGTTCTCCGCGCTGCGCCGGTTCAGTTGGCCGGCACCACGTTGACCATGCGGGTCGTTTTCTTGAATTCCACCGTGCCGTCGCAGAGCGCGTACAGCGTGAAATCACGACCGCAACCAACGTTCTTGCCCGGCCGGAAACGGGTGCCGCGCTGCCGCACGATGATGGAGCCGGCGGTCACGAATTCGCTGCCGTAGGCCTTGATCCCCAGATACTTCGGATTGCTGTCGCGGCCGTTGCGACTGCTTGACTGACCTTTTTTATGTGCCATGATGCCCTCACTGATACAGATGTTGCATTGATCATTCTTTTTCTTAAACAGCAATTTTATACATTATAACCATAAGTCGAAAGTTCAAGTCGAAAATCAAAAAAAGCCGCTCTTTTTCCTGAACGGATTGAAAAATATCCTCATTTCGTGTATTTTGGTAAAAACGAAACAGGCGCAACCACCTCAGAACCGAACCGAACAGTATGTGGAATCAGCTGACATTTCCCAAGCGTTTCCCAGTCCGGCTTCCCGGCATTGCCGCGGCGGCGGGCATTCTCGGCGGCATTCTGCTGCGTTTTTACTCACTCGGCTTCTTCGAATTCAAATCGGAACAAGCCATGATCATGCTCAACGGCATGGCCATGCCGTCCCAATGGTTTCTGATCAATCACGGTATGGTATCCAGCGTGGGCTTCCCCAACGGGCCGGCCCTCTATCAGCTGGCAGGTATCTTCGCATTATGCGGCGCCGGTTCTCCGGAAGCCTATGCCACCCTCACAGCCATATTTTCCGCTGCCGCGGTCCCCGCGCTCGGCTGGCTGCTGTGGCGCCGCGCCGGTGCCTTCACCGCCACCGCGGCCATGCTGATCGCCGCCTGCGGCCCGATTCAGGTGATTCTGGCAACCAATATCTGGCCCCCCAATTATCTGCCGCTTTTGATGGTGGGAATCTTCGCTCTCGCCGCCGCGGGACGCGACCGGGAACATGCATGGTACTGGACGGGGGCGGTCTGGCTGACGGCGCTGACCGGCTCGATTCATCTTTCCGCGTTTTTCCTGGGCCCGGGACTGCTGGCGCTGTTTTGGTGGCGGAAACTGCCATGGCGGCACTTTCTGTGGGCGGGGATCGGTGCATTCCTCATATTGTCGCCCTGGCTGTATTACCTCTGTTTCGAATGGCATTTTCAACGGTTTCCCGACCCCAGCGCCGGGTTGACCAAATTGAAATTCCTGTTGTGGGAATATTTCGGCTGTTTCGGCGGTGCGTTTCTGCAGGAATACTTCGGCTGGGACCTGATCACGCTGATCCGTCCGGTAACCGGCGATGTTTTCGGTTGGACGCTGGTGGCGCTGGCAACCATCATTCCGTGGTTCGGCGTCGGGCGGGCGCTGGATGCATGGCGCCGCCGGGAACCGCTGCCGCCGGTGGTGACGACCGCCATGATTCTGGCGGCGTCGGTGCTGGGCGGCTATCTGCTGTTGTACATTCATGTTTATTATTTCTATTTATTCCTGCCGTTTCCGCTGCTGGCGACCATTGCGGCCCATGGTTTTTCGCGCATGCGGCGCACCACGGCGGGAACCCTGCTCGCGGTCTGGGCGGCGGCGGCGCTGCTGCTGACCGGCATCCTGCTGACCCGGTTCGATCTCGGCGGCGGCCATCCGAAGGAGTTCGGCATCAGCTACGGCTGGTGGCAGGATCTCCGCGGAGATCTGGAAACACTCCGGGAACAGTCGGGCCCCTTCCAGCTCCAGCTGCGCTTCTCCCGACGCGCGCAAAGCCGGGTGGATGCGGGCACACTGCATTATCTTTTCGGCGACTACTTCCCGCCGCAGGAACGGACCGTGGCCGTGGAAATTGATTACGATCCGGTCGCCTTCCGTTATACCCGCCGCCTCATTCTCCTGCCCTGAGTTGCGCAGGCGATGGCTGCTTCCCCGGTATCGGCGCGGCATGGGCCATGCCGACGCGAGGAATCTTCTGAAAATCGGAATTCGAGCTTGACAACTTTCGAAAGCAGAATTATGATAACAAGCAGCCGGGCCGTCCATGCGGGAGTGGCCGGAATCCAATCATCAACCGAAAGTCCGAATCGTATGAGATGGAGGAATTTGTTGTTGCTGTCCGGTTCATTGTCCATGCTGGCTGCCGCCGAGGCCGCCGATCTTTTTCAACAGACGAAAATCCGACCGGAAAGCGGCAACGTCCAAGCGGTTGTCAGAGACGGAAAAACCTGGTATCACCTGACCGGCGTCACCGGTCCCGTCGCCGGAAAATCCGCCCAGTACCGTTCCTTTTCCCTGGAATTTGCCCAGCCGCTTGATCTGCGCGGCAAACAACTGCAATTCCAGCTGACCAGCCCGAAAGGCAAAAACATTCTCGCAATCTATGTCCGCGCCTTCAATGCCGGAGAACAAAAACCGGCCTGGAGTTTTTTCGACTATCAGCATCTGCTCAAGGATTCCTCCTCGGCCCGGATTCTCCTGCGCCATCCGGGAACCGCCACACCGCTGCGCTGGGAGCCGCAGGTCGTTTCCGGAGCGGAGCCGGACCGGATCAACCGGCTTCAGTTCCTGATCGGCAGCCGGGAAGCCGACACGCCGCTGGAAATGGAAGTGGGCGACTTCACGCTGGAGGATGCGCCGGAAGAAGTTGCCGATGAACCGGGGAAAATTCCCGCGGCATTTTTTGATCCGGCCAACTTGAAAGGTCGCAATGCGGAATTTTCAGTAAAAGACGGGTCGTTCCACCTTTCCGGCATGACCCGCAAACAGGAAAACACCAACTATTTCATCGGTGAAGTCCGGCTGCCCCGTCCCATGAACCTTACCGGCCAGATGGTGAAATTCCGGATCAGCACTACGACCCCGGATGTGATCATCGCTCTGGCGGCGCGTTTTTTCAGCGGCGGCGCCACCAAACCGGCCTGGAGTTTCATGCAGTGGGGAACACCGTTCAGCCGCGCCTCCTCCGTCACCGCGCAACTGGCCCGGGAAAACGGCACGCCGCTGACCTGGCAGGCGGAAGTCGCATCGGGCCAAGGCGAGGATGCCGTCACCCGCTTTGAATTCTGGGTCGGCTCCACCGTGCCGGACGCACCGGTGGAAGTCACGCTGTCCGATTTTGAACTGCTTCCGGCCGCTCAGGCTCCGGCGACGATGCGCTGGAAGCCCGTACCGGAATACGCGGACCGGCCGGCCAACGTCCGTCATCCGGCGGGTTCCGTTAAAGAAGCCGACATTCTCCGGGCCCGGGAAAACCTGAAAAAACCCGAAAACCGGGAAATTCTGGACGGCATCCGGGAACGGGCGAAATTCTGGATGGAACGCACCCCGGAGGAAATCAAACTGCTGATTCCCGCCGAGGACGCCTGGTTCAAATGTCTGTGCCCGAACTGCGGCACCCAGCCGGAATTCGCCTGGGCGGGGCCCGACGTCCTCCAGCCGGACTGGAAGTCCATCCGCTGTACCAAATGCGGCATGGTGTTTCCCAACGACCAGTATCCGGAAAGTTCCAGCTATACCATCAAAACCCCTCGCGGCAAAGTCAAAACCATCCACTATTATCATGGCAAGGACCAGATCGCCCAGGGGGAAAACTACGGTCCCCGTTACCACCTTTCCGGCGCGGTCAATTACGTTAAGCAAAGTTTTCTCGGCCGCGTTTACGATACCGCGATGATGTATGCCCTGACCGGCGACAAGGCCTACGCCGAACGGGTCCGGGACGTATTGGTGCGGTTTGCGGAAGTCTACCCCGACTACTCGGTCAAATTCCGCGCCACGGCGTATGAATCACCGCGCGGGCATTATATGGGCGGGAAACTCTGCGCCTGGAAATATCATGACAGCGTCCGGCTGCCCGCCCTGCTGAACGCCTATTGCCTGACCCACGACAGCGGCGCTTATTCCGATGCGGACAAGCTCGCTGTGGAAAACGGCATCTGCCGGGAATACAAGTGGCTGATCACAGCCTATCCGCCAACCAAGGACTGGTGCCTCAACGCCGTGCCCGCCCACATGACCACGGCCGCACTCTGCGCGGCCATCCTCGGCGATCATGAACTCATGGACTGGGTATTGAAAGGAGACGAAGGATTTTTCGCCTTCCTGGAAAAATACTACCACCGCGACGGCCACTGGTATGAAAACGCCCCCTCCTATGCCAATATGGCCAACGATCCGATGATCAATCTGGTCTGCGCCCTGCAGGGGTATACGGACGCACCCGATTATCAGAAGGAGGACCGGTATGACAACTTTGACGTGTTCCGGGCGGCGCCGACGCTGAAGCTGATTTTTTCGGGCATGGCGCCCGGCACCTTGCCGACCGGGGCACTGCCGGCAGTCAACGACTCCTCCTTTTCCGCCCGCCAGAGCATCGCCCAGCTGGAAACGCTGGCGGCACTCCAGCCGACCCCGGAAAACCGGAAGATGCTCGGTTACATGGCCAAACAATTTCCGGTCCGGTGGGGACGGGAATTTACCGTTCTCAAGCGCGACGCCGACTGGAAGGCGGAAGAGACCGCGCCGGAAGATTTCACCCGCAGCCTCCTCTTCCCCGGCGGCGGCTGGGCACTGCTGCGCCGACCGGAAACTTACCGGGACAGTGCGGTGATGCTTTACTTCGGCGGCGACGTCGGCGGCCATTCACACAACTGCACGCTGAACTATTTGTACTGCGATTTCGGGAAAGAAGTGGTCAGCGATCTGGGGTATCTATCCTGGTGGCATGACAACCGCACCTGGAACAACTCCACCTTTGCTCACAACCTCGTCGTGGTGGACGGCAAAGTACAGCAGAAAACCAGAATCGGCGTTCCGGAATTCTTCACCGGCTCCGGCGACGTGCTGGCGGCACGCTTCAATGCGCCGAAGGCCTATCCCGGCGTGACGGAGGAATACGCCCGGACGATTTTTGCGATTCCCCTGCCGGACCATCGCCAGTATCTGGCGGACTTCTTCACGGTCCGCGGCGGCAGGGAACACATCTGGACGTTCCACGCCGACGGGGAAACTTTCACGCCTCCGGAGGACCTGGATTTCAAACCCGCCCGGATCGACGCGGAAAAAGGCACCGGTGTCGAATGGCTTCAGAATCTTCGCGCCGCCACCGTCGCCCCCGGCGTGTACCGTGCCAGCTGGCAATACGACGACGATCTCGTCACCACCCAGTATTTTCTGGCCGAAAAACCGATGGAGCTGCTCTGCGCCGATGCCCCGGGACTGCGCAACCAGCAGACACCGTACCTGAAAATCAAGCTCAATTTGCTGCTGGCCCGCGCCGCGGGACCGGACAATACCTTCGCTTCCGTTCTGGCCTCCAGCCCCAGGGGCCAGTCGCCCCTGCAGGATGTTGCGCCGGTCGCGACCGCACCGGACAGCCGGCCGGGGACCGCGCTCCGGGTGCAACTGCGGGACGGCGGCACGGACCTGATCGTCCTGAGCGGTTCCGGCTCCGGCGACGTCCGGCTCCAGGGATATCCGCAGCTGCGCCTGAATGCCCGGGCCGCCGTCATCCGCTTCGACGCAGCCGGCAAAGTCGCCCGACTCTGGTGTGTCGACGGCAGTGTGGAGGCCGACGGGAAACGCCTGGACGCCGGCCGGACTGTACACGGCAAGATCCTCGCCGTCGATGCGGATGCGAAAGTATTGACCACCGACCTGTCTACGCCGCCGAAGATACCGGCGGGCAACAACTATCTTGTCATTCCGTCGCGACGGGACGGCGCATACCGGCTGGTTGGTGCAGAACAGCGGGACGGCAAAGTCCGGCTGCAACTGCATCCTGACGAAGTATTGCGCCTCGAACCCGGCGATGCTTTTCTCTTCTGTCCCTATGCGGAAACTCCGTAAAATACATAAACCAACCCCAAGGAGGTGGCCCACCATGACCAAATTGTTTGCCGTGTTGATGTGCGGAATGATTTCCGGCGCTCTGTTCGCCGAAGCATTGCCGCTGAAGCCGGACATGCTGAAAAAAGCGCAGGGCGACGTCGGCACCCTGATGGAGGAAGACGGCCTCCTCACCGCGGAACTCAAGGGCGTTACTGCGGCAGAAGGGACGGGCAACCGTTATCTCTCCTTCAACATCGACCTCCCGGAAGAACTTGATTTGACCGGCAAGGCGTTGAAAATCCGCGTCAAGACCGATACGCCGGACGTCGTGCGCGGCTTTTACGTGCGCGCCTATAACGCCGGCGACCTGAGAAAACCGGTCTGGAGCTTCCAGACCTGGCGGCCGAGACTGACGGCGGAATACGCCGATATTCTGCTGGTACCCGATGAAAACGGTGCGTTGGATTGGGAAAAAGGGGTCGTCTCCGGCGCCGCGCCCAGCTCCGTCAAACGGATTCAGTTCCATGTCGGTACTCCGCAGGGCGGCAAGGAAATGAACCTCAAGGTCAAATCGGTGGAAATCGTCCCGTCTCCCCGTGACGCCATGATCAAAGCTACCGCGGGGGTCGGCACCTACACCAGTCAGACCCGGTCGCGCTTTTCGCAGACCCCGGTCGTCACCGTTGAAGACGGCGCCATCCGCATCATGGGCAAGTCCGCGGTGGAATACAAGCAACTCAACCGCTATGAAGGGATCGTTCTGAATTTCGCCGAACCGATCAATATGACGCAGAAGAAACTGTCGTTCGACATGCGCGCAGTAGGACCGACCAGCCAGGTATACATCCGGGCGTATGATGCCGCCAACAAGAAAACGGTGATGAGCTTCTTCAAAGCGCCGCCGCCGTTGGAATGGACCCCGGTCACTCTGGCGGTGGGACAGAATGGCGAATTCCGCTGGGAAGGCAACGTCGTTGACGGCGGCAGCCCCGACGCGGTCACCGGAATCGACTTCATTTTCTGCACGCCGAAACCCGGCGCGGACTTCGGAATCGAAATCCGCAATCTGAAAGTGGAATAAGTTCTGTCTTGCTCCCAAGACGGCCGGAATCTTTCCGGCCGTCTTTTTTTTCGCACTGTCAACCGGTTAAGCCCCATTTCCCCTATCCATCCCGTATTCTTCCCTGCCGCAAGCTCTGGAGCGGGTTGAAAAAAAATGAATTATCCTGTTCCGGCATCTGGCAAAATGCGAAAACGGATATATATTAAGTTTATATTGTGGCTATAGAATTAACAGAAATAACAAGTTGGCGTCTTTTTCGCCGGAATCCATTCCGTATCGGGAACCGCCGCCAGCAGAAACAATGAGGAAGCACATGGCCGAAAAGAAAATTCTGTTTGTCACTGCGGCACAAAAACTGGCCCGCATGTTCTGGAACGCGGAAGGCGAAAGAAAAGCAAAACAGTACGGATTCAAAGTGGCAGTGCCCGCTTTCGACGGCGATCTGACCAATCCTGATTGGAAGAGCCAGCTGGCGGATTACGACGGGATCATCACCACCTGGGGTTCCCCGGTCTGCACCGAAGAATTTCTGAAAGCCGCGCCCAAGGCCAAAGTTATCGGCCATTGCGCCGGATCCGTCGCGGCCGTTGTGGATGAATCGACCTACAATACGGATATTCATGTTACCACCTCCAATCCGGTCATGGCCGAAGCCGTCGCGGAATGGTCGCTGATGGCCACCATCCTGGCGCAGCGCAATCTGACCAAATACGCCGCCCTGCGCAAAAACGAACGGATGAACTGGCCGGAAACCGGCAACATGCACGATATCAAGAAGATGACCATCGGCATCTGGGGCATGGGCGACACCACCCGCCATCTGCTGAAAATGCTCGCGCCGCTGCGTCCGGGCCGCATCCTCATCGCCTCCAACCACAGCTCCGCTGAAGATCTCGCCGCCCTCGGCGCGGAAAAGGCCACGCTGGAAGAAGTTCTGGCCCAGGCCGACGTCTTCCACTGCCTGGTCGGCGTCAGCAAGGAAAATTATCACCGCCTCGGCGAAAAGGAATTCGCGCTGCTCAAAGACGGTGCGACCTTCGTCAACGGCGGCCGGGCCCGTCTGACTCAGGAAGAACCGCTGCTGAAAGTCCTGCAGAGCGGCCGGATTTCCGGGATTCTGGACGTCTTCTATCAGGAACCGCTTCCGGATGATTCCCCGTTCTACCAGCTGGACAATGTCATTCTGACGCCGCACAACGCGGGATATACCGGTCGCGACCGCTTCCTGCCGTTCCTGCTGGACGAATTCGACCGCTTCTTCCGGGGCGAACCGATGCAGTCCGAAATCACCAAGAAGCGTTTCCTCACCATGACCAACGAACGTCTGCGCTGAAGAAACTCGCTGACATGGAAAAATAAGAAGAGCCGCCTTCAGAGGCGGCTCTTTTTTTGGGCTGCTGAAGCGCTGTCGCAGCCCCAACCCGCATTTTCAATCAGAGGAACAACTCGATGACCGGCACCTCTACCGGCGGCGGCGTAACCGGCAGTTCCAGCACCAGATCCTCCCGGGCCGTCTTTACCTGAGACACCAGCATCTGATCGTGCGGGCGCCGGAGCTCGCTGCCGTCATTGAGCAGCTGCGCATAGCGGACTTTGCCGCCCAGCCCCGCCAGCCGCACATGCTTGTAGGGCCAGGCGAACACATGCAGATAAAGCCGCCGCGTCTCCGGATTCCAGGTGTAACGACAATCCTGCGGCGCCCGCCATTCATCCGGAGCCGCCGTGCAGCCGTAAATCGAACGGCTGTGATAGTGCATCCATTCCGCAAAGCCTTCCAGCCGATCCAGCGCCCGCGCATCAAAATATCCCCGGGCGGTCGGCCCTACATTCATCAGCAGATTGCCCCCGCGACTGACGTGATTGATCAGCATTTCAATGCACATCCGGCGGGACTTCCACGTGTTCTCATCCCGGTGATACCCCCAGGATCCGGAAAACGTCTGACACCCTTCCCAGACGGCGGGCTGCCCCTTCTCGTCTTTCGGCCATTCCTCCGGCATAAACTGCTCCGGCGTCAGCACATCTCCCATACCGGGCAGGTCGAGACGGTTGTTGACAATGATCTCCGGTTGCAATTCCCGCACCAGACGCAGCAGTTTCTCCGATTCCCAGTCATCCCGCCCCTTGCCGTTTTCACCGGGGTAGGAGAAGTCAAACCAGATGATGTCGATTTTCCCATATTCCGTCAGCAGTTCCGTCACCTGATCGCGCATGTACTGCGCATAGCGCCGGGGATCGCGCCCCGCATTCTGCGCCTCCCGGTCCGGATCGGAGAAGTGCGGATGCAGCCGGTCGATGACAAAATCAGGATGGTGCCAGTCCAGCAGCGAATAGTAAAAACCGATTCGCAAGCCCTCCGCCCGGAAGGCATCCACCATCTCCCGCAGTAGATCGCGCCCGGCGGGAGTGCGGGTGGCTTTGTAATCAGTATAGCGGCTGTCCCAGAGACAGAAGCCTTCATGGTGTTTGGTGGTGATGACCACATATTTCATTCCCGCCGCCGCCGCCGCCCGCGCCCATTCCCGGGGCTGGAAAAGATCCGGCTCAAACAGCTCAAAGTAAATCTGATAATCCGGATCGCGGATTCCCTCGTAATTGCGCACCCATTCGTGCCGGGCGGGCATGGCATACAGTCCCCAGTGAATGAACATTCCGAACCGGTCGTGCACAAACCATCCGATGTCGCCTCTCTTGTCGCCGCAGACTGCCGTCATATTCCGCTTCCTTTCTGTACTTGGTGCTTCATTATGCATGGGGCGTTCCGTATCCGCCCGCAGAAAACTTTTTGCGCCTCAGCTTTCCGCCCACATCATCCCGGATCGGGCTACTGCCGGGAAGCCCGCCACTTCGCCAGCACCCAGCATTCCCAGTAAATAATCGCCACGAAACAGAGCAGACAGCCGGGCACCACCAGAATCGTCCCCTTCAACCCGAAATGATCCCCCAGCACCCCCATCAGCCAGGTGAAAAAACCGCATCCGGGAATCCCCAGGGCGGAAAAATAAATATACAGCATCGTCGAATCCAGCTGCGGCATGTGCGACACGCCGTACACCTGCGTCGTAGGCCAGAACGGTGCCACTCCGACCCCGGCCAGCACCAGCAGCAAAAACAGCAGGACCAGCACCCAGGGGCCGGGCAGCCATCCCGGCTCCAGAAACGCCAGCAGCAAGGTAACCGGAATCGTACCGAGCCCCGTCCCCAGCAGAATATAACGCAGATATTCCGGCCGGGCAAAATAACCGAACCCGGTCCGCCCCAGAAACATTCCCAGCGCAATCGCTCCGGTTCCCAGTCCCGCCACCCAGGCGCTGGTATGAAAATGAAGTTGCACATAGGCTGCCGCCCAGAAGGTCAACCCGAATTCCGCCCCCGCACCGAAAAACATGGCCATGGAGCAAATCCAGAACTGCGGCACCTTCACAATGGCCAGAGAATAGCGCCAGATCTCCCGGAAAGTAACGCCTCCGCGGGTTTCCGGATATTTCCGCGCCGGATGTTCCCGCCACAAAAACAGGAGCGAAGTCAACAGCGTCAAAATCCCGATCACAGCCAGGATGATGCGCCAGTTCACCCCCCATGCCCGGAGCCCCCCGACGAACACCACCACCGCGCCGATGCCGACTGACCAGAAAGAGTGCGCGATATTGACGTACCGCTCCGGCGCATCCGGATGCAGATCCTGCACAAACGGGGTGGCAATCCCCTCGCAGATCCCCTCGCCGAATCCGGCAATCAACAGACAGGGAATCAACATCCAGTAGGCGGGCGCCAGCGAACAGAGAAAAATCCCTCCTCCCATCAAGAGCAGCGATTCCCCCATGGAAAAACGCTTGCCGATACGGCCGGCAATGGTCCCGCAGAGGAGCAGCGCCACGACCATGGTCACGCTGCGCACCAGGTGCAGCACACCTCCGGCGGCCATTCCTCCCCGGTCCAGCGGAAAATTCAAATCTTCGCCCATTGCCACGATCATCAGCGGAATGGACAGCGAACACAACGCATAGGTTACGGAAGCGGAAAACGCGGCGTAATCATAACGTCCGAAATGCAAAGCTCTCCGGTTCACTCCGGCCCGGCTCCTTCCTGTTGAATCACCGACAGCATTTTAAATGTGCATAAAATACCGTGCAACTGCGAAAAGTCAAGCACATTTCCGCTTCCGATCGCCTCTTCGTTCCACTCTCCGGTACGCTCGACAATGCATCTGTCCCGCCCCATACGCCATCGTCGCCATCACATCGGCTACCGGTGTGATCCCTCCGGCGTCTGCGGAGGATGACTTGCATTTCCCTGTCCCGGGCAGTATGGTAAACCGACGCTGCTGCCGACAACCTTACGGGGTTGCCGATGCCGCTTCGCCTCACATGCTTTCTGCATGGAAAATTGATCGCGCCATCGCGGCTGAACCGTCCGCTGCGGCATGGACATGATGAAAGGGAAACGGAACCATGACATGGAAACCCACTCTCGGATGGCTGCTTCTGATGTCGGCAATGATTCTGTCCGCCGCCGACGCGGTCAAACTGCCTCCCAAGGAAAAATTCCACCTCTTCCTGCTGGCCGGGCAATCCAATATGGCCGGACGTGGAGAAGTCCTGCCGGAAGACCGCAAACCGGATGAAAGAATCCTGATGCTCAACGCCGCCGGAGAATGGGTCCCGGCAACCGATCCGGTGCATTATGACAAACCCGGGGCGGGAGTCGGTCCGGCCCGGTCTTTCGCCCGGGCCCTGACTGCGGCCGATCCCACCGTCACCGTCGGCCTGATACCGGCCGCCTGCGGCGGTTCCTCCATCCGCCAATGGGAGCCGGGCGCCTACTGGCGCCAGACCCGGAGCCATCCGTATGACGACGCCGTGCAACGTACCCGGCGGGCCCAGCAGGACGGCACGTTGAAAGCCATTCTCTGGCATCAGGGTGAGTCCGATGCCAATGCCGGAGGCCTTCCGGAATATGAACCGCGCCTGACCCGGATGATCGCAGCGTTTCGCCGGGACCTGCAAATGCCGGATCTGCCCTTTATCGCCGGACAATTGAGCCGGCCGGCCAAGGGACGATGGAGCGAAAACCGCAGCCGGTTCGACGCTGCCCTGCGCAGGGCACTGAATGCCTCTCCGCCTTCGGCGCTGGTGCCGTCCGATGGTCTGACCCTGAACCGGGATCGCATCCATTTTGACCGGAAGAGTCAGCAGGAGTTCGGCAAACGCTATTTCGAGGCCTACCGATCATTGCGCGATGCCACCTCATCGTCCCGGTAATGGAAAAGTCAGGGAACGCGGTGCCGAACGGCAAATTTTTCAGGATTTTTCCCCATCGGGAGCGGGATTGCCGAAGTGCCGGCGATATTCCAGCGGAGTCATGCCGCTTTCCCGTCGGAAAGCTGCGGCAAAATAGTTCTGTCTGGAAAAGCCGCATTGCTCATAAATGTATTTTACGGAATGCGAAGTGTTTTTCAGCAGCTCCCGGGCATACTCCAGACGCCGGTTCCGCAGCGCGGTGGCGATGCCGCTGCCGGTCTCCCGGGAGAATACCGTATTTAAGTAGTTGGCATTGAGCTTCAACTCTTCGGCCAGATACCGAAGATCGAAGTGCCGGTAATAAAAATTCATCTCTATGAGCATGCGGATTTGATCCACCAGTGCCCCGGCGGAACTCTCCCCTCCCGATGCCCGGTCGCTCTGCCAGTGCCCTCCCCACAGCAACTCCATGCCGAGGGTCACCAGATTGAAGAATTTGACCGATGACACCCCCGGATCCTGTCGCGACAGAAACCGTTCGCATTCGCGCTGCTGCAGCCGGAAACGGCTCGCCTGCACCGGCGTAAGCACCACCGCCGCATAAGGCCGTCGGGCCTCCTTGCCCTGGCGCCCGCCCAATTCCTGCAGCGGCCGCAGCAGGTGCCGCCCCGCTGCATCGACGAAATACCAGATCAAACCGCTGTGCATGCATCCCCGGGGATCGGTATACACAAACCGGTGTTCCACATTCGGATTGATCAGCAGCAGCGTGTTTTCCCGGCACAGCAGCGGCGGACACCCGGTAATCCGCAGCGTGCAGCAGGCCCGTTCCACCAGAATCAGATGGTAGGCCGGATGGGTGTGCCGGGACGGGACAAATCCCGGAGGGAAAACGGGATGATGCCCCTTGACTCCCTCCGGAAGCAGATGATACGGGACACCGTCCCACAGCAGGGTGATTTCCGCACTCATTTTCACCTCGTTCCATTCTCCTGCAATATAGCGGCGGCATATTGTCATGACAACAGCGAAACCTGATAAAATCGTCAAAAAGTACGTTCTTTTCATCATTTTTTTTGTTTTTTTTTCACTATAATATTCAGAGAAAGGCCCTCACCCGGCCCCGATCGACCTCCGATCAAGCGGAAAGGACACAAGATGACACGAAAAGACTTCACCCTGATCGAACTTCTGGTGGTGATCGCCATCATCGCCATTCTGGCCTCCATGCTGCTGCCCGGCCTGAACAAGGCCCGCCAGACCGCACGCCGGATCAGTTGCATCAACACGCTCAAACAGCTCGGCCATTACAACGCCTTCTACCAGCTCGACAGCGGCGATTTCTTCTATGCCCATCAGCAGGAGAACTTTCAGTTCGGCGGAGAAACGAAAAAGCTCTACTGGGCCGGCGCGCTGGGATATTTGAAATACGTCCAGTCCGCCCGGGAATTCCTGTGCCCGGAAGCGAAACTGGACCTCAGTACCAACCGCAGCGACCTGCTCAAATCCAAAGCCTATCGCAACATCGCCACGTATCCGATTTCCAGTGCCCTGACATCGGTTGACTACGGATACAATTACCGCAATCTCGGCAGCACCGCCAGAATCACCGAAGTCGGCGACACGACGGCATTCGGGACCTTCGGGCCGCCGCAGAAAAATTCCCGGGTCAAAAAACCAAGCAAGACGTTTTCCCATATGGACACCGGCTATTTCGACGCCGCCGAACTGAGCCGCGGCTGGCACATCGTCGAAGATACCCGGAAAACCTGGGGCGGCCGTCCCATGGCCCGTCACGGAAATGCCGTCAATGTCCTCTATGTGGACGGCCACACCAGCAGCGAACTTTTGTCCGCGGCCCAGACGCCCGGCGAGGCCATGATCGATTTACCGCTCTATGAATATTTCCCGTTCTTCCGGTACAACTCGGTGCAGGAAAACTACTGGGATTGCCGGTAACCGGTCGCGGAACAGCGCCATAAACGTTAACCAACAGGAGTTTTTTGGAGTTATGCAGTGTTTCTGGGTCGTTCTTCCGCTTCTCGTCTGCATGTCCGGTTTCCTGAATGCGGCGACTCCGGAATCCCTGGGCATCGATGCGCGGCCGGTGCCCGGGAAAAACCTGGATTATCAACCGCGGCCGGGTGAAATGTCGCTGACCAATCCGCCGGCTTTCCGCTGGGTGCCGGCCAAGCCGAAATCCGCGCGTTACAGGCTGCAGGTGGCACGGGATCAGAATTTTCGGAAACCGGTTTACGAGGCGCGGGATCTGGAGTACCGCATTGAAGTTCCCACCCGGCCCTTTGAACCCGGCTCCTATTTCTGGCGCTACGGCATGGAAACGTCCGACGGCGTGGTCTGGAGTTGTGCGCGCGCGTTTTCGATTTCCCCCGACGCCGGTATTTTCCCGTACCCGGAGCCGGGATACACCGAACGTATTTCCGCCCGGCGGCCGCGGCTTTTTGTCCAGGCCGAGGATCTGCCTGACCTGCGACGGCGCGCCAGGACCGGAGAATTTGGCAAAATCACGCAATCTTTGCTGAAGCGGGTTCACTCCTATATTGGTGAAAAACTGGCCGCCGAACCCCCGTTTCTGCCGAAAGACAAAAGCCGCATGGCCGTCTACGCCGTCATCTACCGCACCACCCGGCCGACGATGGACCAGATGGAACAGGCGGCGCGCGCCTATCTTCTGACCGGCGACCGGCGGGCCGGGCTGGAGGCGAAGCGCCGGCTGCTGCACTTCTTCTCCTGGGACCCGAACGGATCAACGTCGCTTGCCAACAACGATGAGCCGGCCATGTGGCTGATGATGCGCGGGGTGCGCACCTACGACTGGACCTATGACCTGTACACGCCGGAGGAACGACAAAAAATCGAAGAAGTAATGCTGGAACGCACCCGGCAATTCTACGAACTCCTGCGGAAACGGCCCTTCGACAGCGATCCCTTCGGCAGCCATGCCGGACGCATCGTCGGCTTCATGGGCGAGGCTGCCATCGAACTGATTCCGGAACACCCGGAGGAGAAAAAGTATCTCGATTACGCGCTCCGCATCTATTACGGGGCCTATCCCAACTGGGGTGGACCGGAAGGCGGCTGGAGTCAGGGGGTGCATTACTGGTTTGCCTACATGGATTTCATTCTGCATTTCGTCGTCGCGGTCAATCAGGCGATCGGATTGAATTTCGGCGAAAAACCCTTCTTCAAAAACACGCCGTATTTTCTGTATTACAGCGCACCGCCCTTTGCGCAACGCCGGGTTTTCGGCGACGGTCCCGCTGCCGCGACACCGCGACGCTACGGCAATCTGGTGTACGTCTTCAGCCTGCTGAATCGGGATGGCCGTCTCAAATATTACGGGCAGGCAGCCCGGAGTCTGATGCGCAGCGGCATCATGACCATGGTGCTCCAGGACAACTTTCCCGCCGTTCCGCCCACTGATCTGCCGACCTCGCGGCTGTTCGCCGATGTCGGGCTGGCCGTGCTGCGCAACACGCTGACCGACGGGGCAAACCACGTCGGCATGAAATTCCACGCCAATCCCTACGGCAATGTCTCCCACAATCACAACGACCAGAACGCCTTCGCCATCGAAGCCTTCGGCGAGCCGCTGGCCGTTCCGACCGGCTACTACAATTATTACGATTCCCCGCACCACGACCAGTGGACCCGCAGCACCCGCGCCAAATGCACGATCACCATCGACGGCGGCCGGGGACAGGACCGGGGACCGCAGGCAACCGGAAAAATCACCGATTTTGTCGACAGCGAAACATTCACGCTGACCAGCGGGGACGCGACCCCCGCTTACGGGAGGCGGTTGAGCAAAGCGATCCGCGACATCGTCTTTTTGAAACCGGCCGGAGTCTTCATTATTCGCGATGAACTCGCCGCGCCGGAGCCGCACCGCTTTGAATACTGGCTCCACGCCCTGGAGCCGATGGAAGTTTCGGAATCGGACCGGACGGTGGTGATCCGGCGGCCGAAAGCCGCCATGCCCGTCCGCTTTCTGAAACCGGAGTCGTTGACCTTCCGCACTTTCTCCGGATTCGATCCTCCGGTCGGGGAACAGGCCACACCGGACATGGTCGACCAGTTCCACCTGACCGCCGTCACTGCTCCGGTCCGGGAAACGGAATTTTTGAGCGTGCTTACTCCGGTGAAAACCGGTGCCCGGCCCCCGACAGTCACGTCGCAGTCGACGCTGGACGCCACTCGGATCGACGTCATGACCGCCGATGGTCGCCGTTACCGGATCACTTTCGCCGTACCGGGCCATACTCTTCCGGGGGGATCCTGCCGCTTCATGGCTGAGGAAATTGATTCCACCGGCCGGACCGTAGCGGAGTTAAGGGCGGACGGCATTCATCAGTCGCCCCTGCCGCCGCTGCCGTGATGGTCGGCGGGGGAATGTTGCTCGCATTTTCCTGTTTCCGATTCATTTCGTTCTGGCAAAAGTCACGGAATGGTGCTATTGTGGAAAGATGCGCCGTCAACCGACGGTCTGATGCATGAACCCGCAGAAAGGGACCTCTGATGACTGTATCCGGAATGCTTTTCGCCGCCGCGCTCGTCTGGAGCGCCGTCTCACCGACGGCCGCTCCGGTGGATTTCGGCATGCTTGATTTCGAGAAACCGGAAGCGCTTTCCGCCGTCCACGCCGCCGGCTCGGAAGCCGCGCTCTCCACCCGCCACTACCTCGGTGGAAAATCCTCTCTGAGCTGGACCTTTCAGCCGGGCGGCACGCTCGTGCTTGATTTTCCGCCATGGTTTCTCACCGATGTGGAAGCTACGCGCCATTATGGTGCGGAAGCCCGCAGCATCCTGACTTTGAACGTCTATTCCGAACGTCCCCTGCCCGGGAAACAGCTGCGGGTCGGGTTCGGACGCAAGGGCGTGCCGGAAGACGACTGCTGGTTCGACATGAATCTTGATTTCACCGGCTGGCGGCGCCTCTGGCCCGTCTACAGCCGCGACATGCAGGGGAAACCGAACAAGGAGATGAATGAAATCCGTTTCCGCGCTCCCGCGGATGCCGCGGGAACACTGTTCTTCGACGATGTGATTCCCGGGACGGTCACCTATGAGCGCTATCAGGAACGCGACCGCATCGCCCCCTTTATCCGCGCCCTGCCCCACGATCCGCTGGCGCTGGAGACGCTGCGCCCGGAAATTCCCGCCGCCGTGCCGTCCGCCCTGGTCGGCCATCTCGGAGCTGTGGAACGGCGCTTGACTGAACTCATCCACCCGGAGGAATCCCGGGAAAAACTGCGCGGTGCCGGTTTTGACCAGGCGCTGCGTTCGGTCAGAAAGTTTCTGAAAGACCATGAGATCATCCGCCACGAAGACGGCCACGTCACCGGTCGTCCGATACTCTACGGTGTCCTCTCCCGCCAGTATGGACAGGTTCCGGGGAGCCGGGAACTGCTCCGGGATTTTCTGCCGTTGCGCAGTCTCGGCTCCATGGCCCAACTGACCGCGAAACTCTATCTGGAAGCCCGGGACGAAGCCATCCGCAGGGAACTGGCGGAGACCTATCTGCTGCTGATCGACCATCTGACGGACCAGGGATATGCCGACGGCGCCAGCATGGGATCCCGGGCGATTCTCGGCTACGGCACCCGGGAACTGTATCACTCCTTTTTTCTGATGCGCGAACTGCTGGAAAAAACCGGCCGCCGGGATGCCGTCCGCCGCGCCGGCTTCTGGCATCACACCGTCAATGCCGTGCTGCTGCCTCCGGGGGAATTCCCGCTCAGCGCCGACTATTTCAATATCGAAGCGCGGGCCGCGCTGATTGCGATCCTGCTGATTCCGGATACGGAATTCCGGGAAAAAGCGGCTTATCTCGCCGCCTTCAGCCGCTTCATTTCCCAAGGCCTGTATCCGACTTCCGGACCCGTGCCGTTCGTCAAACCGGACGGTTGTGTCTATCACCACTGGGGCCATTATCCCTCCTATGCCTTCGGCGGCCTGACCGGGGCAACCCAGATCCGTCACCTCTTCGCCGGAACGCCGTGGGCGCTGGACCGGAAGGCCGACGACGCGTTGAAAAGCGCACTGCGCAGCGCCTGGCTTTATTGCAATCCGTACATCGCCATCGGACTGGAGGGGCGTGTCCCGTTCCGCCGGTTGAACAGCGGTCAGATCGCGGACTGCCTCGAACTCTACCGCCAGGACGGCGATCCGGAAATGACCGCATTGCTCCAGGAGAAAAAACCGGAAGGTCATTGGAGCTTCAACTACGGCTGCTTCGGTCTCCACCGCTGCGGCGAAACATTGATTACGCTCAAAGGCTTCAACCGGCATGTCTGGGGCAGTGAAATCTACCAGGACTACAACCGGTTCGGACGGTATCTGAGTTACGGTGCCATCTACATTCTCGGCACCGGCACCCCGGACGAGGAGGGCAACTCCCCGGCGGGCTGGGACTGGAACCGCATTCCCGGTGTCACCGCCATCCACCGCCCGTGGGAAACGCTCGACACCCCGAGCCGGGGCCACGAAATGCGCATTCTGCCGGACAACCGCATCAACGGCAGCAGCAATCTCGAAGGCCGTTACGGCCTCTTCGGCATGATCATTACCGAACCTGACAAACCGCATTACGACCCGGCATTTCACGCGGTCAAATCGGTTTTCGCCTTCGGCGACACGCTTATCTGCCTCGGCAGCGACATTCGCTCCTCCGAAGCGGGGAACCCGGTGGAAACCACCCTCTTCCAGTATCACCTCGGGCCGGACGGCAAACGGCCCGGCTGGTTCAACGATTCCACGCCGATCACCGCCCTGCCGGTGGCGAAAAACGGAAACGCGCCCCTCTGGGCGGCGGATTTCCGCAACAATGCGTGGTTCGTACTGGAAGGCGGCCCGGTCCGCTTCGAACGAAAACAGAGCACCTCACCCCGGCACAGGGATAAAAAAATGCTGGAAGGCCCGATGGCCGCCTGTGTCATCGACCACGGCACCACTCCGGATCATGCCGGGTACGAATTCGTCATCAAGCCGGGCATGAAACCCGGTGACGCGCCCGCCTTCGCGGAACAGCTCAGGCGGGACAAGCCCTATACGGTATTGCGCCGCGATGCCGGATGTCATGCCGTCCGGGACCACCGCAGCGGCGTAACCGCGCTGGCGGCGTTTCTGCCGCAGCCGGATTTTCATACCGGTCCGCTGCTGGGGATCGACACGCCGGGATATGTCATGTTCCGCGAAGAGAACGGCCGGCTGGCGTTAAGCCTCAACACTCCCGATCTTGCCGGATTCCGACGCGACGACTCCAGTGCCAATGACATAGAAGCCGTCTCCTATCCGGAAACGGAAGATGACGACCGTCTGGTAACCGTCCGGCTGAAAGGCGGCTGGAAAATTCTTTCCGGCGCGGCGCAGGCCGTTCCGACCGGAGACGGCAATACCGCGGTCACGGCCCGCTTCCGGCACGGTATTCCGGTCCAGCTGCTCCTTGCGCCGGACGAAAGCGCCACCGGACGCTGAACGGATTTTCCCCGGAGCCCTGTGCTCCGGACGTTGCGGACAGCGAAAAGGGGACGTTTTGTTGAAAGTCTCTTTTCAGTATCGCTTGCAAACAGCACCGGTTCGTGCTATGTGTACCGGTATGACCTTTCGGGTATCTCGCGGGAACCGGTCCTGCGGAATTTTTCAAGGAGAGCCTCACTCATGTCGCTGGTCAGTCTCAAGGAATTGCTGCAGGAAGCCCGGAGCCGCCGTTACGCGGTTCCCATGTTCGATGTTTCCAACGCCACCATGATCCGTGCCGCCATCGAAGCAGCGGAACTGGAAAATTCTCCGGTCATCCTCGCCGCCATCGAACCCGACCTGGTCGGGAACATGCTGGACTACTGGGCCGGTGCCGCCAGAATGGGGGCGCTCTCCGCCGATGTCCCCGTGGCGATCATGCTCGACCACGCCGCCACGGAGGAATTGTGCGTGCGTTGCGCCGAAGCGGGATTCACCGGCGTCATGATCGACGCCTCCGCGGAACCGTTCGAACGGAATATCGCCGTCACCCGCCGGGTGGCTGATCGGATGCACCGCCGCGGCGTCAGTGTCGAAGCCGAACTCGGACACGTCGGCGACGGTCAGGCAGGCGGCGGTGAAGGCGCCCTGACCGGCCATGCGGGCAACCATTCGGTCTTTACGGAACCGGCCGACGTGGTGACCTTCGTGGAACGCAGTGGCTGCGACGCGCTGGCCGTCTCAATCGGCACCGCTCACGGCGTCTATGTCACGGCGCCACGCCTCGATATCGACCGACTCCGACAGATCGAAGCGGTTTCACCGGTGCCGCTGGTCCTGCACGGCGGCTCCGGGACCCCCGATGACCAGATCCGGGATGCCATCGCCCACGGCATTGCCAAGATCAATATCTGTTCGGAAATCATGTACGCCTGGCACCACACCCTGCTGGAGGAATTGCGGCAGGCGCCCAGTCTTTCCTACTGGGACGCCACGGCCTGCGTCGCCCCCTATCGGGCCATGCTGGAGGTCATGCGCCGCAAAATCCGTCTCTTCGGCTCCAATCGCCCGCTGAGCGATTGAGCCGCATGATCCGCCGCACCCCTTCCGGGTGACCGGAGACCGCTCCGGCAGGATCGCCATTGTCACCGGACAGTGCTTCGCTTTTCCCGGCGAGGCCTTCC
The DNA here is from genome assembly GCA_949282965.1 of uncultured Lentisphaeria bacterium. Lineage (GTDB taxonomy): Bacteria > Verrucomicrobiota > Lentisphaeria > Victivallales > Victivallaceae > CALXOD01. The sequence continues at coordinate 70,387 of CASDQW010000109.1, read as the reverse complement.
CCAGTTCCAGGAATATCATCGGCTGGAGGCGCGGTCGTATACAGTATTTGTACCATTCCCTCGCGTGCATCCACCATGACGTTCCTGTTGAATCCGGTCTGGAAAGCGGTATCCGGTTACAGCATCTGCCGGGAACGGTACGCTGTCTCGCCCTTTCCGGCACCTGGATGAAAGTTGGACCATAAAAAAACAGGAGTCCGGCGGCCAACGCCGGACTCCCGCTGACAACTTGCGGCTGAAAATCAGTCTTCCGGGAATTGATAGTTTTCCCCGTAACCGTAATGTTCCACCACGTAGTCCACGTCCTTGTCGCCGCGGCCGCTGCAGCAGACCAGAATGGCACCGCTGCGCATTTCGCGGGCTCGCCGCATCGCGTAGGCGATGGCATGGGCGCTTTCCAGTGCCGGAATGATCCCTTCGTAGCGGGAGAGCTTGAAGAACGCATCCACGGCCTCTTCGTCCGTGGCCGTTTCGTAATGCACCCGGCCCTGCTGATGCCAGAATGCGTGCTCCGGTCCCACCCCGGGATAGTCCAGGCCGCTGGCGATCGAATACACCGGCGCCGGGCTGCCGTCCGGCTGCTGCAGCACAATACTTTCAAAGCCGTGAAGCACCCCTTTCGAACCGTAACTGATGGATGCGGCATGCTGGCCGAGCGCCGACCCGGTGCCGAGCGGCTCCACCCCGCAGATTTCCACCGCGTCGTTGAGAAATGCCGCAAACATCCCCGCTGAGTTGCTTCCCCCGCCGACGCAGGCGCAAACCACGTCCGGCATGATCCCGGTCATTTCCAGAAACTGTTCCCGCGCCTCCACGCCGATACACATCTGGAAGTCCCGCACCATCATCGGGAACGGATGCGGCCCCAGCGCCGAACCGATGCAGTAGATCGAATCCCGGTAATTGCGCAAATAAGAGTCAAACGCCGAATCCACCGCCTCCTTGAGCGTTTTCAGTCCGTGCGTAACCGGCACAACCTTGGCACCGAGAATCCGCATGCGGGTCACGTTCGGCGCCTGCTTGGCGATATCGACTTCCCCCATATGGATTTCGCACTCCAGCCCGAAGTACGCGGCGGCGGTCGCCAGCGCCACGCCGTGCTGCCCCGCGCCGGTTTCGGCGATCAGCCGCTTTTTGCCCATGAACTTGGCCAGCAGTCCTTCGCCCATGCAGTGGTTGAGTTTATGCGCGCCGGTATGGTTGAGGTCTTCCCGCTTCAGATAAATCTGGCTGCCGCCGATCTTGCGGGACAAACGTTCGCAATGATACACCGGCGTCGGGCGCCCCTGGAACTCCTTGCGGATCCGGCGCAGTTCGTTGATAAACTGGGCGGAGTGACAGATGGAGTTATACGCGGCGGTGATCTCTTCGAAAGCCGGTTTCAACTCCTCCGGCAGATACGCTCCTCCGAATTCCCCGAACCGGCCATTCCGATCCGGATAGTTGTGAAAATACGTGCGGTAATCCATGTTGATCTGCTCCTCTTGAAATCATGACGATTTTCTTTGCATGTCATTTAACAATATAATATCTTTCCCTCTCTTTTTCAAAAAAAAACCGTTACTTCTCCGCCAATTCCCCGAAATCCGGCTTGATTCCCGCCACCGCCGACTGTATGCTATGCGCAAGGCAGTAACAACGGCGCAGATCAACCGGCGCCGCAACCCTTTCGGAGCATTGACATTTTATGGAACTCAAGAACGACCTGGAAACCATCAGCTACGTCCTCGGCATCCATTTCGGAGAATACCTCAAAGGCATGCCGCTCCCCGTCGACCACCGCCTGGCGGCGCAGGGATTGCAGGACTGCTTTGCCGGCACGCCGGCGCTGACGCGGGAGGATTACGCCGCCGCCATGCAACTCTGCCGGGAACGCATGAATGCCGCCGCCCGGCAGAAGGCCGGGGAGGCCGCGCAGAAGAACGCCGCCAGCGCCGCCGCCTTTCTGGCTGCCAACGCCCGGGCCGACGGCGTCCAGACCACCCCGTCCGGCCTGCAATATCTGGTTCTGACCGAAGGCAAGGGCCGCAAGCCCGCCGCCACCGACACCGTCCGGGTCCACTATGTCGGCACGCTGCTCGACGGCACGGAGTTCGACAGTTCCTTGCGCCGCGGTGAACCGGCGGAATTTGCCCTTCATCAGGTTATTCCCGGTTGGACGGAGGGGGTGCAGCTGATGCCGGTCGGTTCCAAATACCGGTTCTTCATTCCTCCGGCGCTGGCTTACGGCGAACAAGGAGCGGGCGGGGCGATTCCCCCGAATGCGGCGTTGATTTTCGAGGTGGAACTGCTGGACATTCTCAGCTGAATTTCATGAACATCGAACAATATCTTCGACGAAGACAAAAAGAGGGCGTAGCCGCTTTCCTTTTCGGCGGCCTCGCCCTTTTTCTGCTGGCGATCGCCGCTCTGTATCTGGAAAACCTCCTGCTGCTCAAGCTCCAGGTCGAACCGTTCTGGCTTCGCAGCTGCATTCTGCTCGGATTATTCCTGATTTTTCCCCTGATCCGCCGGATATTCCCGTACGAGCCGGAGGAGTTTCTGGAATTTACCCAACCTTCCTGGCGACGCTCCAGCAGCGATAAATTACCGTTGATCCTTTTGATGCTTTTCATCTGCATCGCCCCCTTTTCGCTGCATACCGGCTGGAAACTGCTCACCAGGGCCTGGACGCTGCTGCAGTTTTCCCGGGAAACCGGTGTCCGGGTGCTGGCGTTTCTCTATGCGGAGGAATACCGGCGTCCGTTGCAGGAAGTGGAGGATTTCGCCATGACCGGAGCCGATTTTTTTCTTCCGGCCCTGCTGGCGCTGGATGCGGTACGAATAAACCGCATCACAAACAACGATACGGAAGAAACCTTTCTCTCCCTCAGCGGCGACTGGCGGGAGGCCCTGCAAAACGAGGAAGACGAAGAGTAACGGCAAGCCTGACGCCTCCCCTTTCGTCCTCCCCTGCACCATAAGACAAAAAAAGACCGCCTCCAGCCAGAGGCGGTCCGAAACCGTCAGCCTGTTACCGGGCTTTCGCTTCCTTATTTTTATCCGCGGTGGCCGCTGCCCGATCAAGACGCGCCACCTTCTTGTGCCAAACCGCCACAATCGGGCTGGCGATGAGCAGCGAGGAATACGTCCCGACGATAATCCCCAGCATCATGATCAGCACGAAGTCGTTGATCGCCACTCCGCCCCAGATGAAGAGCACCACCACCACCAGGAAAGTGGTCAGACTGGTCAGGAGCGTCCGGTTCAGCGTTTGATTGAGCGACATGTTCACCACGTCCACGTAAGAGGTCCCCTTGTTGTTGCGGACGTTTTCCCGGACCCGGTCGAACACCACCACCGTGTCGTTGATGGAATACCCGATGACCGTCAGCACCGCCGCCACCACCGTCAGCGAAACCGTCCGCCCCATGGCCACATAAATGCCCATCACGATAATCACGTCGTGCATCAGAGCAAGAATACTGGCCACGGCGTAAGACAGCTCGTAACGCAGCGTCACGTAGAACCCGATCCCGAGAATCGAAAGGCCGATCGCCAGCAGCGCCGCCTTGCTGAACTCCTTGCCGATCAGGCCGCCGACCGAACTTTCCAGCCCGCCGGTGAAGCGGGCATCCGGGAACTGCCGGTTCAACGCCGTTTCCAGCACTTCCTTGGGATTGCCGCTGACCTGGGTCATGTCGGTCCGGATCAGAATTTCCACCTTGCGGCTGTCATTGACGGCGGCGTTGTATTTGTAGGTGACCGTCGCGTCATAACCGAGTTTCTTCAGCGCCCGTTCCAGATCGGAGACCGGCACCTGCTGCACATAGTCAAATGTCACCTGCGTGCCTCCGGTGAAGTCCACCCCCAGCATATCCCTGCCACGTACGAAAAACACCACGAAGCTCGCCAGAATCAGCACCAGCGACAGCGGCACCGCCACCCGCCACGCCTTCGGGAAATCGAAGTTGGGATGCCGGAAGAACTGATGCATTTTCAGCGTATTGAGTTTCCAGTAACGCCCCAGCGCGTCGAAGATCAGCCGGGTCAGGAACAACGCCGTAAACAAGCTCGTCAGAATCCCGATGCTCAGCGTTACGGCAAACCCCTTGACCGCACCGGTCCCGACCCCCATCAGAATGATCGAAGTGATCAGCGTCGTCAGGTTCGAGTCCAGCACCGCCGACAGCGCCCGGTCATACCCGAGGTCAATTGCCGTGTAAAGGTTCTTGCCGGACTGCAGCTCTTCCCGGATCCGTTCGAAAATCAGCACATTGGCGTCTACCGCCATCCCGATCGTCAACACGATCCCGGCAATCCCCGGCAGCGTCAGCGTCGCATCGAACGCCGCCATCGCGCCCAGCACCAGCACCACATTGACCGCCAGCGCCACCACCGCCACCATACCGGCAAGGAGGTAGTAGCCGCACATGAAAACCACCACCGCCAGCAGCGAGAACACCCCCACCCAGATGCCGTTGCTCACGTTGTCCGCCCCCAGTTTCGGGTCGGTGTCAAAGACGGCGTCCACCTTGATCTGGAACGGGAAGCTGCCGCTGACCAGCGCATCGGAGATGTTCTTGCATTCCTCATCCGAGAAATTCCCCGAAATTTCCGCGCTGCCCCCCTTGATCGGCTCGTTGATCCGGGGTGCGCAATACAGCCGCCCGTCCAGCACGATCGCCAGTTCGCGCCCGACATATTCGGTCGTCACCCGGGCGAAATCCTGAGCACCTTCGGGATTGAAGGTCAGAGCGATTTTGCGCTGGCCGAACTGGTCGCGGTTCGGGAAGGCGTTCTTAACGCCCTTGCCGTCCATCACCCAGCGGTTTTCCACAAAATAATACCGTTTCAACGGTTCCTGACCGGGCCGGTAATCAGTGGAGGTCAGCAGTTCATACCCCACCGGCATGACGAAGCCCTTGGGATCGGCCAGATAGACGGACACCAGCTTGTCGTTATCCGGATGGACCAGCCGGAACCGGAGTTTGGCGCTCATGGAAATCAGATTGAGCAGTTTGAGCTTTTCATCCTGGGCGACGATCGGCGCCTTCAGCGACACATAATCGCTGCCGGAGGGCGCGATTTCCGCTTCATAAATCTTCTGTTTTTCCAGCCGTTCCCGCAGAATTTCGATGGCGATGTCGCGGTACCGGTCGAATTCCGCCTTCATCCGGCTTTCCACCTCTTCCCGGTCATCGGTTTCACCGCCGGCGGACTTGAGTTTTTCCAGAAATTCCTGATCCGGCACCAGCTTCAGCACGAATTCCACCCCGCCGTTGAGGTCCAGCCCCAGACGAATCGAGCTGGACGCCTCCTTGCGGATGAGACTCATGACGTCGCGGTTGTCCTCCAGCGCTTCGCCCTTGACGCGGCTTTTCAGATCCACGCCTTTGGAATCCGCGGCCTGAAGCAGAGCCTGGGACGGATACAATTCCGGATTCGCATCCTGCAGTTTCTTCGCATCCTGAATCAGCTCGCCCGCCACCGGGTCCTTGCGGTCTTTCAGCAGCGAGGAGAAGGTTTCATAAAAATCACGCTGCGCCAGCGGATGAATTGAAAAAGAACATACCGCGATCACCACCACGGCGATCAGGGTTCTGAGCAAAAGCGGTCGCTTATTCATAAGATCAGCACTCCGGCGGATTTCCGTATATGGTTATTTGGTTTCGGCGGCCTGGTCCAGCACGTCGCCGATGCCGTTCTTGACGACTTCGACCCGCACCTTGTCCGCGATTTCCACGATGCAGGAGTTATCCCGGACTTCCACCACCGTGCCGAGCATGCCGCTGTTGAGCATGACCCGGGCCCCCTTGGTCACCCGATCCAGCATCTGCTGGCGTTTTTGCTGCTGCTTCTTCTGCGAGCGCATCATCAAAAAAATCATGACCCCGAAAATAATGAAAAGCGGCAGCATGCTGAGCAGGCCGTTGGGCTGGGGCTGCGCTGCAGCTCCGCCCGCAGGCGTGGCGGCAGGTGCGGCGGCGGCATCGGCAATCACAGTGAACAAACTCATTTTCCAAAACTCTCCTTGCATTTTACTGCTATATGATTCCGAAATTCAGAGACAGAAACACAAATACCGGATAATATAGCGTTTCGCCCTGCGGCTTTCAAGCATGGAAGCGGCAAAACCGTCAAAAAACCAGTTCCCCCGGTTCAAGAAAAAACTCCGCGCCGTTCCGGAAAACAGCACGGAGTTTTTTTTCTTCGTTGCCGGCGAAAATTATTTCATCGCCTGCGCGACGGCAACCGCTACGTCCACGGATGCGCCGACCATCGGGTTGTTGCCCATCCCGATCAGTCCCATCATCTCGACGTGCGCCGGAACCGAGGAGGAGCCGGCGAACTGCGCATCGGAATGCATGCGGCCCATGGTGTCCGTCATACCATAGCTGGCGGGACCGGCCGCCATGTTGTCCGGGTGCAGCGTACGGCCGGTGCCACCGCCGGAAGCCACGGAGAAGAACGGCATGCCTTTTTCGATGCGTTCCTTCTTGTAAGTGGCCATCACCGGGTGCTGGAAGCGGGTCGGATTGGTCGAATTGCCGGTAATGGCGATATCGACGCCTTCGAGCCACATGATCGCCACGCCTTCGCGGACGTCGTCGGCGCCGTAGCAGCGGACCGCGGCGCGTTCGCCCTTGGAATAAGCCCGTTCGGAAACGATCTTCACCTGGCCGGTAGCATAGTCGAATTCAGTTTCCACTCCAGTGAACCCGTTGATCCGGGAAATGATCTGAGCGGCATCCTTGCCCAGCCCGTTCAGAATCACCCGCAGCGGTTCCTTGCGCGCCTTGTTGGCGCTGCGGGCCAGCCCGATCGCGCCTTCGGCGGCCGCAAAGGATTCATGTCCGGCGCAGAAAGCGAAGCAGCGCGTTTCGTCGCGCAGCAGCATCGACGCCAGATTCCCGTGGCCGAGGCCGACCTTGCGGTCGTCCGCCACCGAACCGGGAATGCAGAAGGACTGCAGCCCTTCCCCGAGCGTTTTGGCGATTTCGCTGGCCACGGTCTGCCCGCGCTTGATCGCCACGGCGGCCCCGACCAGATACGCCCAGCAGGCGTTTTCAAAACAGATCGGCTGAATATCCTTGACCCGGGCATAGATATCCAGGCCTTTGCCTTTGGTGATGGCTTCCGCCTCTTCCAGCGAAGCGATGCCGTTGGCCTTCAGGAACGCGTTGACCTGCGCGATCCGGCGTTCGTAACTTTCAAAAAGTGCCATGATGGACTCCTTCTCCTCTTGCTTACTGCTGACGCGGATTGATGGTACGGACGGCGTCGGCGAAACGGCCGTAGGTGCCGGTGAACTTCTTCACCGCCTCATTGGCATCCATGCCCTTGGCCAGAGCGTCGAGCATCGGGCCGAGCTTGAGGAACTTGTATCCGATCACGTGATCTTCATCATCAAGCGCGATTTCCGTCACGTACCCTTCGGCCATTTCCAGATAACGGACACCCTTGGCACTGGTACCGTACATCGTACCGGTGATGCTGCGCAACCCCTTGCCGAGGTCTTCCAGACCGGCACCGATCGGCAAACCGCCTTCGGAGAAGGCCGTCTGGGTACGGCCGTACACGATCTGCAAAAAGAGTTCGCGCATGGCAGTATTGATTGCGTCGCAGACCAGGTCGGTATTCAACGCTTCGAGGATCGTCTTCCCCGGCAGAATTTCCGCCGCCATCGCCGCGGAATGGGTCATGCCGGAACAGCCGATCGTCTCGACCAGCGCTTCCTGAATCACGCCGTTCTTGACGTTCAGCGTCAGTTTGCAGGCGCCCTGCTGCGGGGCGCACCAGCCGACCCCGTGGGTCAGGCCGGAAATGTCTTTGATCTCTTTGGCGCGGGTCCAGGCGCCTTCCTGAGGAATCGGCGCGGGGCCGTGATTCGGGCCCTTGGCGACGCAGACCATCTGCTCGACTTCGTGCGAGAAGTTCATCGCGGATCTCCTGTTATTGGTGATTGAAAGAGTTTTTTACAAGTTTTATTAATGTGCCACTCGTCCGTGTGTTTTTCAACCCGGGAAACGACGGATTCGCAGATTTTTCCCCTCCGGTCGCCGGTATCGAGCGGTAGAAACAGGCGCTTTTCCTGCAGGCAGGGCGAAAATCACGACATGCGGGAAAAATGTTCGATCGCCTTGGCAAAGGCGGCGATGGTCTTGTCCGCGTCCCCGTGGCGGATGCCGTCCTTGACGCAGTGCCGGAGATGGCCTTCGAGCACGATCTGGCCGAGTTTGTGCAACGCGCTCTTGGCCGCGTTGATCTGGATGAGCAGATCTTCGCAGGGGATGTCCTGATCGACCATTTTGTCGATGGCACTGAGCTGACCGATGATTTTTTTCATTCTGCGGTGCAGATTGTCCACATCCATGCATTGACGCATTGTCCACCTCGCTGGTTCCGGTGTTTTACGGTATACCCGGATGCCCGGCTTGTCAAGCGGTCCGACAACCTGTTTCCGCGTCAGGCGCCGTCCCGGCCGATCCGCGTCGCGGCGCTCAAGACGCCGTCGATCACCGCATCCCGGTGGGCATCGCGAAAACGCGACTCGGGAATGATCACGCCAAGCGCGCCGACGGCAGCGGAGCCGAACGGCCTGATGACCGCACCGACGCCGACGATGCCGTCTCCGGCTCGATAGAGTTCATACCGGTTGCGCCGGATGGTCTCCAGCGCGGTCTGTAATCCATCCCGGGTGTCGGCTCCGGCCCATTCCTGCGGGGTCGGCAGCCGGAAACGCCGGACATGCTGCTCCAGTTCCGTTTCCGAAAACTGGCTCAGAATACAGCGCCCCGTGGCACTGATGTAAAAATTTTCCGTGGCAGGCAATCCGCTCCGGGCCGTCAGCATGCGGCTGCTCTCGATTTTCAGGAGCGTCTGCCAGATCCGCCCGGAGCAGCCGCAGACGATCACCACCTCGTTCAAACTCCAGGCGAGGCGTTCTGCATGCGGGCGCGCCGCCTGGAGCAGCGCCAGTTTGCGGCGTCCGTTCCACCCGAGCCACCGGGTCCGTTCCGCAAGGCGGTATTTCGCGTGTTCGTCCTGCTCCACATACCCGGTCCGGACCAGCGTCTGCAGAAAATTATGTGCGGTGGGAGCGGTCAGTCCAAGCCGCCGCGCAATTTCGTTCACTCCGGCTCCCACCATCCCCTCCTCCCGGGAATCCAGAAATTCCAGCACGGCCAAAGCCCGTTCTACCGACTGATTGTTCTTCATATGGCGTCTTTCCTCCATCCGCAACGGCCGGTTCCGCGGCTGCCCGATGCAGCGATCGCCTCGTCTTCATCCGCTTCCGCTCTCCTGAATATAACCGGTCGTTTCGGAAAAACAAACCGGTAAAAAGGGCAAATATTCTATTATGTTGAATAAAAAATTAAATATATTTGAATTTCATTCTCCAAGACCTTTTTTTCTCCGGTGTCTGCTTACATTAATCGCCGAGGAAGCCTCGCTGCTCCCGGAAATCTCAATCGTCAAAGTAAAAAAAGGTGTCGTTATGCTGGACCAGAGCCGGGTCGTCATTCCGGAACGTTTCCGAAACCATCCATTGTTCAATGAACTCCACCGCGGCATGAATTTCGGCTTCATGGCCAAACGCGGCTATTACGCGCGGGAAGACGTGAAGCGGCAGCCGGCGCTGATGGCGGCGGCGGGCGTCAACTGGACCACGCTCAACGCCAACCTCTGCCAGGAAACGTATGCTTCCCGGAAAGTCTTTCTGGACTTCCGCTTCTCCTCGGGGGAAACGGAACTGACGGAAATCATGAAGATCCTGCACGATCACGGTCTGCGGATTCTGCTGAAGCCCTGTCTGACCCCTCTGGACGGGGCGTGGATGGGTTCGGTGACGTTTCCCACGACCCATCAGATCGCCGGAGTCAGCCACGATTACTGGACGGATTGGTTTCAATCCTTTGGGGAAAGCGCCAAATATTTCGCCGAATTCGCCGAACAAAACCAGGTGGAAGGGTTGATCATCGGCGCGGAATATTTCGGCACGGAAGGGCAGTCGGAACACTGGCGGCAGGTCATCGCCGACATCCGCGGCATTTATTCCGGACCGCTGACTTATGAATTCACCCACGAATCCCGGAAACACCATCCGCTTGACTGGTTTGACGAACTGGACTTTCTGAGCTACAACTACTATCCCCCGGCCCGGGGCGACTGGACCGATCCGGAACAATTCCGGGCGGCCCCTCCGCTCACCGTGGACGACATGGTCGCGTATCTGGAGCCACGCAGGAAACGGATCGTCTCCATTTCCGAACGTTTCGGCAACAAGCCGATCGCCTTTACGGAAATCGGAGTCCGTTCGGTCCACGGCTGCGTCGCCGTACCCTACGACTTTCTGGCCCGGACCGACTACGACGGAGAGGAACAGGCGAACTACATGGAAGCGGTTTTCCGCACCTTTTCTGACCTGCCGCAATGGCTGGGATTGTACTGGTGGAAATGGGATGAGACCCAGAACCGGCCGCATTACCATGACGATCCCCGCGGCGACAAAGGCTTCACCATTCAGGGGAAACCCGCCGAACAGGTTCTGAAGCGGTGGTTCCGGGGGGAATCGGGCCGGTAATCCATCCGGGCATTGCAGGGCGGCAATATTTGCAAAAAAATGAACCCGGCAGCTTGCGAAGAGCGCCGGGGACCGCTATAGTAACCGCCGATCGGATCCGTAGCTCAGTCGGTTAGAGCAGGTGACTCATAATCTCCGGGTCCTCGGTTCAAGTCCGGGCGGATCCACCACTTTTTTTCTGCCATGTCCGTTATCAGAACGGCGCGGTACTGTTCTCATCAGCCCGGCGACGTTTTCTGCCGCGAGGAAGGAATCGCCGCCTCCAGGTTGCCAGCGTCCGTCGCGGCACAATCAGAAAAAACGCCGCCAGCAATCCCGCCGGCGCCAGCAGAAAAGCCCGATTCCCATAACGGCTCAGCAAAACGGCCCCGCCCGCCGCTCCGGCGATGAAACAGAGAATGACGCCGTAATAATGCCAGGCCTTCAACCGGGCATTCCGGTCGCGGTCCCGCCAGCTTCGGAACAACGCTTCCGTGCCGCTGCGCAGATTGCCCGTGCACATGGTGGAGGCGAAAGGCAGCCCCCGCACCTTCCGGAATGCCTGTACCTGCAGCGCGCAGACGAAAGCGATCAGCGAATTGACGACGAAATCCCACCTCCCCGGCGGAATCAGGCTGACGGCCAGCAGACACCCCAGCTCCAGCAGAATCACCGTCTGGCGCCAGCTGACCTTCCGGAACGGGAACTTCCACTGGAAAAGTCCCGCCGCAAAAATGCCCAGCGCATAAAAACCGATCGCCAGTCCGTATCGTCCGCAGCGGCTCCATTCCCCGCGGGACAGCTGCAGCCCCAGCAGCACAATGTTGCCGGTTACCGCGTTGGCGAACACTCCCCCGCGAAAAAGATAGGTATACACATCCAGAAAGCCGCCGATCGCACTCAGCAGACAGGCGGCGGTCAACCGTTCCGAATCGTCCGTAGAGAAAGGGTTTCTCTTCATGGCGTCACTCACTCCCTCGTTCATTTTTCGGCATTACCATAGCGTCTGCAGCCGGGAATGCAAGCGCCCGTCGGCAACGACAGAGACACTCCAGCGCCACAAACTGCCGCAGTTTGCAGGTCGGAACCGGTAAAAAAGCCGGCAAAGATACGGATTTCCCCCTTTTCTGCTTGCATCTTCCGTCGGGCGGTCGTATAGTGTTTCCCGGAAGAGGAGGGCAGCTTATGATGAAAAATACGATTCTGGAACAACTGGAACAGGCCGTCACCACGGCCCAGGATATCAGCTCCGCCAAAAAGGCGGAACTGCTCGCCCTGATTACCCAACTCAAAAGCAACGCCGCAGACCATAAGGAAGACCTCGGCGGAGAACTCCGGGAATCCGTCATGGAGTTCGAAACCGCCCATCCCGATCTGGTCGAATTGACCAACCGCGCCTGCAAAATGCTTTCCGACATCGGCATCTGACGGCCCTGACCGCCGGCGTTTTCCGGACATCATGACAACCGTGTTTTTCCAGACTTCCCCGGAATTGATCCGCAGCGTCACGCTGCTGATTTTCCTGGCCGTCTATCTCGGAATCGCGGTCGGGCATGCCTGCTTTGTCCGACTGGACCGCACCGGCATTGCCATGCTCGGCGGCATCGCCATGCTGGCCACCGGCTGCCTGTCGCTTCCGGAAGCGGTCCGCGCCGTCAACATGGAATCCATTCTGCTGCTGTTCAGTTTGATGGTCATTGCCTCCCAGCTGCATTATTCGGGACTCTATCAACTGCTGGCGGACCGGCTGGCGCGGACACTTGATCGACCTGCCCTGTTTCTCGCGCTGCTGATGGGCGCGGCCGGTCTGCTCTCGGGAGTGCTGAACAACGACGTCATCTGCCTGGCTTTCACGCCGGTTGCCGCCGACGCACTGGTACGGCGGCGCCTCTACCCGGCGCCGTATCTCATCGGACTGGCCCTCGCCAGCAACATCGGCTGTGCCCTCACCCTCATCGGCAGCGCGCAGAACGTGGTGCTGGGACAGCTGGTTGCTCTGCCCTTTGCCCGCTACACCGCTTTTGCCGCGCTCCCGGTTCTGCTGTCGCTCGGGGCGGCTTACGGTATTGTTCTGGTGCTGGGCCGAATCCACCGGGCGGCTCCGGCTCCTGATGGACCGCCGCCACCGCCGGATGAAACGATGCCGTTCAACGCCTGGCGAGCCACCAAGGGCGTGGGCGTGCTCGTCATTCTGGTGGTACTGTTCCTTGCCACCCCCCTGCCCCGCTATCTGGTTGCTCTGACCGCCGCCGGCCTGCTGCTGTGCAGCCGCAGGTTGGAAAGCCGCAAGGTACTGGCGCTGGTGGACTGGCAGCTGATGGTCCTTTTCATCGGCTTGTTCGTCGTCGTCGGTGCTTTTATTTCGCGCGGTCTCGGGCAGGATATGGTCGCCGTCCTCACCCGCCATGGTGTCCGGCTCGACCATCCCGCCATCCTGACTGCAGTAACCGCCGCTCTGAGCAACCTCATCAACAATTCCGCCGCGGTCATGCTCCTGGCCAACGTCGTAAATCCCGACGACACCGTCGCGGCGGCCGTAATCGCCATGGCTAACGCCTTTGCCGGCAATCTGCTGCTGATCGGCAGCCTGGCCAACGTCATCACGGCACAGGCCGCCGCAGAACGCAACATCCAGATCACCTTCCGGGAATTTGCCCGCTACGGCATTCCCGTCGCACTTGCCTCGCTGCTGATCATGCTGGGGACTCTTCCGCTGACGATGCGCCTTCTGAATTGAGCGCCTGCCGGTCTCCCGCCATTCCGTAAGCATGGAGGCGGCGATGCAGTGTCCGGCGGCTGATGCCGAGTTCCGCGGCGGCACGGGTCCGGTTGCCGCCGCATAGCTCCAGCGCACGCAGGATCAATTCCCGTTCGGACTCTCCCAGTTTCGGCACGGTCTCCGAATGCGGCGGCGGCAGCGTGCCGGCGTTGTCAGCAACAGGTGCGCACAGCGCCTTCACGACGTGTCCGGTACGAATATTTTCCGGAATATCGCCGACGTCCAGCTGATCGCCGTGTGCCAGAACCACCATGCGCTCCACACAGTGTTTGAGTTCCCGGATATTGCCCGGCCAGGAGTAGGCGTTCAACATTCGCTGCGCCTGCGGCGTGATGCCGGAAACCGCGCGGTCATTCTCCCGCGCCGCGGTTTCGATGAAACGCCGGGTCAATTCCGGAATGTCTTCACGTCGCTCGCGCAACGGCGGCATTTCAATGTTGATCCCTTCCAGCCGGTAATACAAATCTTCGCGAAACGTGCCTTCCGCAACCATCGCCGCCAGATTGCGGTTGGTGGCGGTCACCAGTCGGGCGTCGCAATGGATCTGTTCGTGCCCGCCGATGCGTTCCACACTGCGACTCTCCAGAACCCGGAGCAGCTTCACCTGGATCGCGGGCTCAATCTCGCCGATTTCGTCCAGGAAGATCGTCCCGCCGTCCGCGAGTTCAAAACGCCCCTTGCGCCGTTCAATCGCCCCGGTGAACGCCCCTTTTTCATGCCCGAAGAGCTCGCTCTCCAGCAGGTTCGCCGGCAACGCCGCGCAATGTACCGGCACGAACAACCCCGTGCGCCCGCTGGCGTCGTGAATGGCGCGGGCAATCACCTCTTTGCCGGTGCCGCTCTCCCCGGTGATGAGAATGTTGATCCGACTCGGCGCCGCGTCCCGAACCAGCTCGAAGACCCGGCGCATCGCCGGAGATCTGCCGATCACCATCTCTCCGGATGAGGTCGGATTTTCGGTTGTCTCCGCCGTGGCCGCAGTCGCCGCCTTCGGCGTTTCCGACGGGGCGCGGGAAGCCAGTGCCGCGTCGATCACCTCGTCCAGCTGCGACAGTTTCACCGGTTTCGTTACAAAATTAAACGCGCCGGCCTTGACCGCGGCCACGGCATTTTCGATCGTGCCGTAGGCGGTAAACACAATACATGGCGGCCGGGACGCTTTGCTCAGGGTCGCCTCCAGCACACTCATCCCGTCTGCGCCCGGCATGCGCAAATCCGTCAGCACCAGGTCGTAGTCATGAGTTTTCAGCAACTCCAGCGCCGCCGCGCCGTCCTCCGCACCGGTCACATCGAAGCGTCCGCGCAGATAACGCATCAACGCTTCGCGGGTATGCAATTCGTCGTCGACAATCAGAATGGATTTGCGTTTCATACACCGCCCGCCGGTTATTTCAACTCAGTCCCGGTATCGGGATCCATCAGCCGGAACTCCTCGCAATGCAACGCAGGATCCGCCCGGAAGGAAAGCACATGCTTGTATTTTTCCTCCAATGCCCGGAGGTGTTCCGAATCCTCGTTCTTGAGCCGCGCCAGCACGTCGGGATGCATGATCACCCGCACCGGAATCCCCTTGTACCGGGGATCGCGGAAAATCGAATTGAGCCGCCGCTGAATTTCCACGCTCATGGTCATCGGCGACTTGACCCGCCCGGAACCGCCGCAGTAGGGACAGGAGTCGAAAACCTTGTCCTGGATACTTTCCTCCTCACGCTGCCGGGTCATTTCCATCAACCCGAATTTGCTGATCGGCAGGACCTTGGTCTTCGCCCGGTCATCCTTGATCAGTTTCTTCATGCATTTGACCACCTCATCGCGATCGCGGGCGCTGCGCATGTCGATGAAATCAATCACCACCAGCCCGCCCACATTGCGCAGCCGCAGCTGCCGGGCGACCTCGGCGGCGGCCTCCAGATTGGTTTTCAGAATGAATTCCGGCTGTTCCGCGCTCTTCCGGCCGCGACCGGAATTCACGTCGATGGCAATCAGCGCCTCGGTTTCGTCGATGCAGATCCAGCCGCCGCCCGGAAGTTTGACTTCCCGGCTGTGGACTTTGTCCAGCTGTTCCTTGATCCGGTAACGGTCGAACACCGGCACGGAATCCTCATAGCAATGCACCTTGGCCGCCATTTTCCGACCGCCGATCTTCTTGACGGTGTCGTAAATCCGTTTGTAAGCGCCGCGGTCATCCACGATGATTTCGTTGATTTCCTCGGTCATGAAATCGCGCACGGTCCGGTCGATCAGATCCGGTTCCGTATAGACCGCCAGCGGCGCATGCCCCCGGTCGATGGCGCCCTCAAGCGTATTCCAGTAAGACAGCAGCAGGTCCAGGTCGCGTTTGAAAAACAGGCTTTTGCGCCCCTCTCCCACCGTCCGGCAGATCAGGCCCATACCGTCGGGCAATTCCAGCTCGGACAGAATCTTTTTCAGCCGGGTCCGCTCGGTTTCGTTATCGATTTTGGTGGAAAGTCCGATATGGTCGGAATAAGGCATCAGCACCAGATATCGTCCGGCGATGGAGAGGTTCGCCGTCACCCGGGCGCCCTTGCTGCTGATGGGGGATTTCACCACCTGGACCAGAATTTCCATGCCCGGCTTGAAAAATTCCGGGATCTCCGCCGTCGTGAATTTCCGGCGGCGGCGGCTGACCTCCCGGTGCTGCAATTCTCCGGCACGTCCGTTCTTTTTCTTGGTCTTGCCGTCCCCGCCGCGACGGCTTTCCACGGAAATCGTCGTCTCCTCATCGTCGTCGTCCCGGTTGTCCCCGGAACGCAGCGACGCGCTCTCCGGAATCATATCATGATAATGCAGAAACGCATTTTTTTCCGCTCCGATATCCACGAATGCCGCCTGCAAAGACGGCTCCAGGTTCACGATTTTCCCAAGATAAATGGAGCCCACCTTCGGTTCGTCGTCAGCCCGTTCGATCCGATATTCCTCCAAACCGCCGTTATTCAGCAGCGCGAAACGGGTTTCCAGCTTCTCGCAGTTTAAGACAATTGTTTTCCCCTGTTGATCCATATCCCTGTCAATTCCTTGATTTTCATCGGCCGGCGCAGCAAAATACTCAGAAGTCCACCGGCAAACTCATTTCGGCCCCCCGCAATCCGTTCAGGAAAGCGGTGGCCGTCATCTCCCGCTTCCCCGGCGCCGACACCGTCAGCAACTCCAGCGCACCGTCTCCGCAGCCGATGATCCAGGCGTGCTTGTCGCGGCGCAGCACCTCCCCGGGAGCTCCGGAAAGTTCCGGATGCACCGCCGCCGATATCACCGTAACCGGAAATTCCCGCCCCCCTGTCTGCAATAAGAAACAAGCCCCGGGCCAGGGTGCGTAAGCCCGGGTCATCGCTTCGATCTCCCGGGCCGGCCGGCGCCAGTCAATCCACCCGTCGGACTTGCGGATTTTGGTGCAGAAGGTGGCACAACCGTGATCCTGCTCCACCGGGTGCAACCGTCCGGTCATGATACCGCGCAGGACCGGCACGACGGTCTCCGCCGCCATTTCGCCCAGCTGTCGTTCCAGCCGGTCGGCACGCTCGGTGCCGACCAGTTCGACCGGCACGCTTTCATACACCGGTCCGGTATCCAGACCGCATTCCATCTTCATGAAACTGATTCCGGTGCGGGTCTCCCCGTTCCGGATAACGGAAACCACCGGCGAAGCCCCCCGGTAGCGTGGCAGCAGCGACGCATGAATGTTAACACAGCCATACGACGGAAGTTCCAGCAGCGGCTTCTTCAACAACTGTCCGAATGACACCACCAGCAGGAAATGCGGCTCCAGTTGCCGCAACCGTTCGAGAAACGCCTCATCGTTCACCCGGGGAATGCGTTCCACCGTCAATCCCAGTTCCTCGCTGGCACTTCCGACCGGTGTCGGCGTCAAGCGACCGCCACGCCCGGCAGGGCGGTCCAGCTGAGTACCAATTCCCAGGAGCTCCACCTCTTCGGAAGCGGCCAGACGTCGCAGAACCGGCACGGCAATGGCGCCTGAGCCGAGGAAATAAATTCTGATTTTTTCAGGCATGATCGCAGGAGTCCCCCTTTCAAAATCCGCTTTTTCATGGTACAATATACTACTGGGATTGCTAAAAAACGAATCAACTATGCAGGATAATCCGATAAAAATCGCCATCTCCCTCGGCGCCAATCTCGGCAATGCGGCCGAAACGATCCGCGAAGCGGCTGCCCGGCTGGAAAGTTCCGGTGTCCGCCATTGCCGTCTGTCCTCTCTGATCCGAACGGCTCCGGTCGATTGCGCACCGGGGACACCGGACTTTCTCAACGCTGCCCTGACCGGCGAATGGAGCGGCAGTCCGGAAGACCTGCTTCGACTGTGTCAGGACCTCGAAGTCGCCGCGGGCAGACCCCGGCAGCATGGAATCAATCAGTCCCGGCCGCTCGATCTGGATATTATTCTGTTCGGCGGGACTGTTCTGCGTACACCGGAGCTGACTATCCCGCATCCCCGGGCGCGCCGGCGGCGGTTCGTCCTGGAGCCGCTGGCGGAAATCGCGCCGGACTGGTGTTTTCCGGAAGACGGCATGCCGATAAAAAGGATCTTGAAGGATTTGAAGGGTTGAACTCTGGGCCAAACCGTGTTATATTGATAAGGAATTAGACGAAAATCATCTATCAACCCTTGTTTCAGGAAAGCTCAAAAACAATGAACGAAACATTCAACTGGTGGATTCTGGCAGGAGCGAGTCTGACCTGGCTGCTGTTCATTCTCAGTGTGGCGCAACTTTCACGGTTTTATTCCAAATTCCTGGACACACGCAAGGAAATCGATGCCAATTTGCTGGTCATCAACGGAATGCTGAAAAAAATCCACGCGGCTCTGGCGGAGATGGCCATTGAGCAGCGCCGCTCCACCCGTTTGATGGTCGAGCAGGTCGATCTGAAAAAAGCGGAAATGACCGGTGAGTTCGAGATCGTCGAAGAACCGCTTCCGCCGCCGACTCAGCCGCCCGCTACGCCCGGAATTACTCTGCCGGGCGAAAAATGATGATAATTTTCTGACGGAAGCCCTTGAATCTGGCGGGACGACCGTTAAGTTATACAAGAAAGTCTAAGAGTCATTGCGGACATAACCATTAAAAAAACTTCAGGGAACCGGCAAACTTATGAGAAAACTCGTTATGGCGTTGGGTGTGGCGGCGATGCTCGTCACCGGTGGAACCGTCAAAGGCAATGAATTTCTGGAACGACTCGCACTTTATGTGCCGAATCGGATTGTCGATACTTTTGACGCCTTCACCCTGAACCTCGGGGTCGGTCCGGTTATCCGTGCCGAACTTATGGCCACCCGGGCGGTCACGGTCGGCGGATCATACGGATTTTCCTGGAAGGCGTTCAAGGATTACAACCGTCAGTACGGCATTGGTGTCCAGGACGGCTGGTACTGGTCTCTGGCGACCATCGGCGAAGAAAACATGCGCCGTGAACGGGTCGTGGGAACGGTCAAAAGCTATTGGGAAGCCTATGCCGGATTCCCGTCTCCCCTGCAGCGGATTTATGATCCGCTGGAAGGCCAGCGTGACTACTGGCAGTTCGGCGGTGCGCTCGGCGCCCTGGTCGAAGGCGAATTCTACATTCACCCGATCGAAGGTCTGGACTGGCTGGCGGGATTCTTCTTCCTCGATCCCAAGGGGGACGACCTGACGTTTGATGACTTCCGCTGAAGCGGAAACGATGGCAGAAACAGGGTGTTTCGCGGCGGCGCCGGAAACACCCTTTTTTTGACGGGACTCTCATCATCATGCCGGAAGAAGCGTTTCACTGTCTGCGTTGCGGCAATTGTTGCCGTTGGCCGGGTTATGTCCGGATCACGGAACCGGAAACCGAGGTGATCGCCCGTTTTCTGGGATTGACAGAAGCGGAATTCACGGCCCGTTACACGGTGCTCATGACCGACCGCACCGGTCTGAGTTTGATTGAAAACAGCGCCGGGCATTGCATTTTTTTTGACGAAAAAGCCGGTTGTCGCATCCAGGCGGTCAAACCGCGTCAATGCCGTGAGTTTCCCACCGGCTGGAATTTTCCCGGGTGGGAACGGGAATGCGCCGCCGGCAAGCAACGAGTTGAAAAGGATTTCTGATCATGACCTTCGGTACAGCCGTCATTCTTTCCGGCCCCAGCGGGGTGGGAAAATCCACTCTGATCAGCCGGGTCCGGCGGGAATTGCCGGAACTGGAATTTTCCGTTTCCTGCACCACCCGCGCCCCGCGACCGGGAGAGATCGATCATGTACATTATCATTTCCTGAGTGAGGAGGAATTTTCATCACGGCTGGAACAACGGGAGTTCATCGAGCACGCGGGGGTTTTCGCCCGACGCTACGGCACATTGCGCGCGGAAGTAATGGACCGGGTGAGAGCCGGGCGGGACGTGATTCTGGACATCGACGTGCAGGGCGCCCTGCAAATCCGGGAAGCCGCCCGCAACGATCTGCAATTGGCCGCGGTGGCAGAATTTGTTTTCGTCGCCCCCCCTTCGCTGGAAGAGCTGGAACGGCGGCTGCGCGGCCGCGGCACGGAATCGGAAGAGCAGATCCGGCTGCGCCTCGGCCAGGCCCGGAAGGAACTCTCCTTCTGGCGCCGATATGATTATTTGCTGATCAATCACGACGTGGAGTACACGGCGGTGGAAATGGTCGGATTGATCCGTGCCTTCCGCCTGAAATCCAGTCGGCAACCGGAGGAACTTTTTTCATGACCGAATCCGCAGCAAAACCCCTGATCGCCCTCGGCGTGACCGGTGGCATCGCGGCATACAAAGCCGCGGAACTATGCAGTATGCTGGCCAAAGCCGGTTTCGGCGTTCAGGTGGTGATGACCGCCAATGCCTGTCGCTTTGTCGGCGAACTGACGTTTCGCACGCTTTCGCGACGACCGGTCATCACTGACTTATGGAGTTTGCCCGACTGGCGCCCCGGGCATGTGGCGCTGGCCGCGGAAGCGGCGCTGCTGGTGGTAGCCCCCTGCACGGCCAACTTCATCGGAAAATATGCCGGAGGAATCGCGGACGATGCGTTGACCACCCTGGCCATTTCCATGCGCCGACCGGTGCTGCTGGCCCCGGCGATGAATCCGGAAATGTGGAACCATCCGGCGGTCCGGGAGAACGTCGAGACGCTGCATCGGCGCGGTGTTCACTTTGTCGGACCGGCCGTCGGGCACGTGGCGTGCGGCGCCGATGGCGCGGGCCGCATGAGCGAACCGGGACTGATTTTTACCGCGATCTCGGAATTGGCCGGAGCCTAGTTTGCAATCCGCCGCATCCATGCTATATTTATCAGCGGAACCGATTATGTTTTTGCGGATCAGCATGGAAGGCTTTATTGTGCAAAGGATTCTGAAACACTCCATTCTGCCGGCGTTCCTGGTCATGGTCTTGGCCGGAGGTTGCGCGGTCCATAACAACCACCTGACGCCGGAAGATTTCGCCCGGCACCTGATCGACTGTGGCGTGCCGGTGCGGCAGGCGCAGCGGCTCAGTCCGGATCCGTTCCGGGCCAACGAAGCACTGGCCATCGACATCGACGGGCAGGAAATCGGCGTTTACAAGTTCAATCAGGACACGGACCTGCAGCGCCGGCGTCTGGAAAAAATCCGGGAAGAGGGGTGCACCTACATCATCGGCACCAAATATCCGGTGGTGGTTCACGGCTCCTTCATGCTGCTGGGGGTGGAGAAAAACCCGCGCAAGAAGGAGATTCTGAAAGCCTTCAATTCATTCGAATGAACGGCGTAACAAGAGAGGAAGAATGAACAATGGTTTTTCTTCCTCTCTTTTCTTTTTATGGGGTTTGCCGGCTCACACCAGAATGCCAGGCGACTCAGCAGGACAAACACAGAGACGACCGAATCCGACAAAGCGGCGTCTCGCCAATGCAGAAAGGGGCAATTGAATGCCGGTGAAAACCAAGAAGTACGTGTATTTTTTCGGAGGCGGCGATTCCGAGGGAACCGCTGACATGCGGGCGATTCTGGGCGGCAAGGGGGCAAACCTTGCCGACATGGCAGGACTGGGACTGCCGGTACCGCCGGGCTTCACCATCACGACGGAAGCCTGCGCTGAATACGGCGATATCGGCCGGGAAAAATTATTCGCAAAAATCGAAAAACAGGTTCTGGCCGCTCTCGCAAAACTGGAAAAAACCACGGAAAAAACCTTTGGCAGAGGCCCGAATCCGCTGCTGGTGTCGGTTCGTTCCGGCGCGGCGGCCTCCATGCCCGGCATGATGGACACCATTCTCAACCTCGGGTTGAACGACGAAACCGTCCAGGCAGCCATCGCGCTGACCGGCAACGAACGGTTCGTCATGGACTCCTATCGCCGCTTCATCCAGATGTTCGGCGATGTGGTGCTTCACGTGGAGCACGACCGGTTTGAGCACGCCCTGGAAGCCGCCAAGAAGGCGAAAAAGGTAACGCTTGACACCGAACTGGACGCCGCCGACCTCAAAAAACTGATCGGGGAATACAAGAAAATCGTGAAGGCCGTCACCGGCGCCGAGTTTCCGACCGACCCGATGGAGCAGCTCTGGTGCGCGATTCAGGCGGTCTTCGACTCCTGGAACAACCCGCGCGCGGTCCGGTATCGGCAGATCAACGACATCCGCGGCCTGCTCGGCACCGCGGTGAACGTGCAGGCCATGGTCTTCGGCAACTCCGGAGCGAACAGCGCCACCGGCGTGGCCTTCACCCGGGACCCCTCCACCGGGGAAAATGAATTTTTCTATGGCGAATTTCTGATCAACGCCCAGGGCGAAGACGTGGTGGCCGGCATCCGGACGCCGCAGCAGATCACACTGGCCGGCTCGAAGAAATGGGCGAAATCGCAGGGCATCTCCGAAGCCCGGCGGAAAAAGGAATTCCCCTCGCTCGAAGAAGCCATGCCCAAATGCTTCAAGGAACTCGACGCCATCCGCAAAAAACTGGAAAAGCATTACCGGGACATGCAGGATCTGGAATTCACCATCGAGAACGGCAAGCTCTACATGCTCCAGACCCGCAACGGCAAGCGAACCGCCGCGGCCGCCGTGCGCATCGCCTCCGATCTGGTTGCGGAAAAGCTGATCGATGAAAAAACCGCCGTCATGCGCGTGGAACCCGCCCAGCTGGACCAGCTGCTGCATCCGGTCTTCGTCAAATCGGCGGAGGCCGCGGCGGAAAAACTCGCCGTCGGCCTGCCCGCCTCCCCCGGCGCGGCCACCGGCCAGGTGGTTTTCTCCGCCGAGGACGCGGAACAATGGGCGGACATGGGCCGGCAGGTGATTCTCTGCCGAATCGAAACCAGCCCGGAAGATATCGGCGGCATGCATGTCGCGGCCGGAATCCTGACCGCCCGCGGCGGGATGACCTCGCATGCGGCGGTCGTGGCGCGCGGCATGGGCAAGTGCTGCGTCGCCGGTTGCGGCGACGTCGCCATTGACTACAAGGCCAAAAAGTTCACCGTCAACGGAAAAACCGTCCGGGAAGGCGACTTCATCTCGCTCAACGGCTCCACCGGCGCGGTCTACGCCGGCGAAATCGCCACGGTCGATCCCGAACTGACCGGACCGTTCGGCGCCATCATGAAGCTGGCGGATAAATACCGCAAACTGGGGATCCGCACCAATGCCGATACCCCGCGCGACACGGCGGTCGCGGTGAAATTCGGCGCGGAAGGCATCGGGCTGTGCCGCACGGAACACATGTTTTTCGACGGCGACCGGATCGTGGCTTTCCGGCGGCTGATTCTGGTGGCGGATACTGTCCGGAAGCTGAAACGCCAGCACAACATCGAAGCGCTTGACGAACTGAAAAAGCAGGTAACCGACCGCGAAAAGACCGCGATCGATCAGTACGAACAGGCTTTGGCCGGACTGCTGCCGCTTCAGCGACAGGATTTCATCGACATGTTCAAGGCGCTCAAGGGACGTCCCTGCACGATCCGTTTCCTGGATCCGCCGCTGCATGAATTTCTGCCGCAGGACAAAAAGGGCCAGAAGGAGATGGCCGCCACCATCGGCTGCTCCGAAGCGGAAGTTAAGAAAGTCGTGGAAAGCCTCCACGAATTCAACCCGATGCTCGGCCATCGCGGCTGCCGCCTCGGCATCACCTATCCGGAAGTGACCGCCATGCAGGCGCGCGCCGTGGCGGAAGCCGCCTGCGAAGTAAAAGGCTCACAGCCGGAAATCATGATCCCGCTGGTCGGCAACGTCAAGGAACTGGCCATGCAGAAGGCGATCGTCCGGCAGGTCATTGCCGAAGTCGAAGCGGAACGGAAAGCCCGGCTCACGGTCAAGATCGGTACGATGATCGAAGTTCCGCGGGCGGCCGTCACCGCTCATGAAGTTGCCCGGGAGGCGGAGTTCTTCTCCTTCGGCACCAACGACCTTACCCAGATGGGCTGTGGGTTCTCGCGGGATGACGCGGGCCGCTTCCTGGGAGAATACGTCCGGGACGGCATCTATGATTATGATCCCTTCCAGGTGCTGGATCAGGATGGAGTGGGCGAACTGGTGAAGATCGCGGTCGAACGCGGCCGTTCCACCCGCAAGGACATCAAGCTCGGCATCTGCGGGGAACACGGCGGCGAACCGAAGACCATCGACTTCTGCCACCGGATCGGGTTAAGCTACGTCTCCTGCAGCCCATACCGGGTGCCGATCGCGCGTCTGGCGGCGGCGCAGGCGGCCATCCGTGCCGGCAAGAAAAAATAATCGAAAACTTTTGGGAAAAACCAGCGCGCTGCATCAGTAGGCGTCGCGTCGCCGGTTCTTCCCCTGCCCTCCTCCAGTAACGGTGGGCATTTCAATTGTTCCCCGGAGTCCGTTCCAGGATTCCGGGGATTTTTTTTGCAGGAACGACATTGAGCCGGAACGGATCCCGGTAATTTGACGTGCCCGGTCTCCCGGAAGGGGGAGGATCAGCGAAAGCGCGGATAGACCTTTTTCATCATGGGCGCGGCCGCCGCCGGCCGGCTCCAGTAGTTACGAAACACCCGCTCCAGTCCCTCGCGCATCTTTGCATTCGACGGATTCAACACCGAACGACAGCTGAAGAAAATCGCGCCATTGATTTCCGGGTGTTTCGTATTGTAACGCAGCTGATTGGCGATTTCACTCGGATTCTGCCAGATTTTGCCGCCCCCCAGCTGATAAGCGCCCATGCCGATGTAGAGCGACACACCGGTTCCGCGAACCTGCTCCGCCCACCAGTCGGCCAGGGCGGCGTAGGCCGCAACCTCATGCCCGAAAGGCCAGTAGATCTGCGGTGCGATGTAATCGATATACCGGTTCCGCACCCACCCGCGCGTATCGGCAAACTGGGCAAAATAGGATTGCTTGCCGGCCGTTAGCGAACCTTCCGGATGGTTTTTGCGATTGGCCCATATGCCGAAAGGACTGATGCCGAACCGAACCTTCCGCCCTTTCCGGCGGCTGACCGCCGCCAGTTCCTCGTGCACCCCGGCCACCAGGCGTGTTACATTGGCCCGCCGCCAGTCGGCCAGGGCCAGCTTTCGTGGATTGTACTGTCGAAACGTCGTCGCGTCGATGTTGCCGAATTCGGAATACGGATAAAAATAATCATCGAAGTGAATGCCGTCCACGTCATAATTCTGCGCAATCTCCGACACTGTCGCAATCACATGTTGAATCACCTCAGGCCGTCCGGGATCGAGAAACAGCAGTCGCTGTCCGCCGGAGAGCGGCGCCTCCAGCACCAGTTCCGGATGGCGGCGGGCGAAATTCTCCGGCGCCAATGTGGCCAGATAAGCGCTCTTGCTCAATTTCGTCTTTCCGATCACCCGGTAGGGGTTGAGCCAGGCGTGGAACTCCATTCCCCGCCGCCGGGCCTCCTCGGTCATGAATTTCAACGGATCAAATCCCGGAATGCGCTTCCCTTCCTGTCCGGTCAGCCAGCGGGACCAGGGATTGAGGCGTGAGGGATAAAAAGCATCGTTATTGGGCCGAACTTGAAAAAAGACCGCATTGAAATTCTTCCCGGCCAACGCCTGGAGCATATTCCGGAAATCCCGCTGAAACGATGCGGCATCGGTATGCGTTCCAAAATCGATATTCTCCACCGTGGCAATCCACACCCCGCGCAGCTCACCGGCCTTCGGCTGGTACGATACCGGAATCCGGACCGGCCCCGCATCCAGCCGTCCCGCATAGCGGTACGGTTTGCCGTTCTCATCCCGCAACGTCTCCAGAGTCGCGCCGTCAACCGATACGGCGAACGCCAGCAGCAGCAGCGATGCCATCCAGGAATGTCCCATGCGTTGTCTCCCGTTCCTTGTCTTTACAGCTTGTTGATGAATAATAGTATGAAACCGAACCGACACTTTTTCAACTGCAAACCGGAAAAAACCGGGAAAATCACCATCCTGATTTGCAATTTTCCGGATACTCCGCTATTTTAATAAAATCGAATCCGCAATTGCGGAATTGAATTTCATCAAAAACGGTCGGACGGTATCGCTCCCGGTCCGGGGAACGACAGCGGTCCGACACGAAACAAAAGGAAATTCCATCATGGACAAAACGCAGAAGACCGCCATCATCAACGAATACGCCCGCAAAGAAGGCGATACCGGTTCCCCGGAAGTGCAGATCGCCATTCTCACCGCGCGTATCAAGGAGCTCACCGAGCACCTGCGCACCAACAAGAAGGACCACAGCACCCGGCGTGGTCTGCTGGCCATGGTCAGCCGCCGGAAACGGCTCATCGCCTACCTGGCCCGTACGGATCGGGACAAATACATTCAGGTGACCGACGCGCTGAGCATCCGGCGCAAATAATCATCCAACTGGATATGATCAGGAGAAAGCCGCCCCGGATTTACCGGGACGGCTTTTTTCATGGACGCACAAAACGGAATGTCCGCGATTCCCGCCGGAGATTTACCGTCCATCCGATTCCGGCTCAATAATGGCAAAAGCCGGCAGCCCGTTGAACCCGAAACGATCCAGAAACGCCCGAATGGCCGGATCGCTCAGCTTTTCCGCCTGGAATTTGATCACGATGAATCGCTCCAGCTCCTGCCGAACCGCGGGATCGCTCAGCACCGACTGCTCCATCTCCCGGCAGTTCTTGCACCAGGAAGCCCAGAAGTCAATGAAAACCGGCCGCTGTTCCGCAGCGCTCCGAGTCAGGGCGGTTTTCACCTTGCCCAGCTCCCGGTCCGCATCAAACCGGCCCGGCAGGAGGGTGAACCCCAGATAGGCGTAATATCCCGCCGCCAGCAGAATGATCACTCCGAATACCGCCTTGATCCGTACCATCCATTGCCCCGGTTTCGGCAGAACGGCCATCCCTGCGCCAGCGAAAGGCCACGGCAACGCCATCCCGATCCCCAGTACAAACGGCAGCAGCAGCCCGGCGAAATTCCCTGCCGCATACCAGTTGGCGGAAAAAACGATTACCGCAATCAGCACCGGAGCCACACAGGCGCCCGCCAGCAGCGCGGCGACCACTCCCAGCAGAAACGACGTCACCGCCCGCCCCCAGTTCATACGCGTCGGATCGACCTTGGCCGACCAGCGGGAAAAATCCAGTTGAAACACGTCGAACATTGCCAGCGCCAGCACGACAAACACCCCGGCAATCGCCCAGTTGAACCACGCCGAGGAATTCAGCGTTCCAAACCGGGCTCCGGTCAATACCGCCGCCGCACCGAGTACGCCGTAGGCCACCGCCATCCCCGCCCCGTATATGGCAGCACGCCACGCGCCGGTTCGCCAGTTTGCTCCGTCCGCGCCGATGATGGCCAGATTCACCGGAATCATCGGCAGAACGCAGGGGGTCAGATTCAAGCCAAGGCCCCCCAGCAGCGCCAGCAGAATCATAGCCCAGAAGCCCCCGGCGGCCCAGCCACCGGTGCCGCCACCCGTTGGCTCCGAATCGTTCCGGAGAAACGCCAGGAATTCCGGCACCCCCATCAGCCCCTCGGCATGCCTGACGATTCGGAACGAACCGATGCCGGCGGCTTCGTCCGGTTCTGCATCGGCGACCTCCTGGTCGCCAGCAGCGCCGACCGACTTGACCGCGGCCGCATCTTTTCCCGGCTCCACGGTCAACTGCAACGTCTCCGGCATGAAACACACCGCCGGTCCGGCAGAAGATTTCCCGCGACACCCCTGATATTCCACCGTCACGGTAAACGGCGCAGCGGCCGGATCAACCGGCGCGCTCCATTCGTGCCGACCGGCACCATAAATCCGCTCCGGCCGACCGAAAAATTCGTCATATTTCTCCGTCGCCTCCGGCTCACGCCAGGGGGAAACAACCGTTCCGGCGGCCTCTGCCGCAACGCTGGTCGCCGAAACGTACAAATAACAGGCGTCCGCCACCTCCACCGCAACGGTTAAACGGCCATCCCGAATGTCAGCCTGCCAGCGGAATGGCGGACTTTCCGGCGCTCCCCTCAGCGACAGCCCCGTCAACAGCAACAGCAGCGGCAGAAGCCTCCGCAGCAGCCTCATTTCGCAGCAGTACCCGATTTCCCGGCATCCGTGCCTTTATCCGCGGCAGACTTCTTTTCCCAGGCCTCCACCGCTTCTTCCAGCTCCTTCATGAAGCTCGGGCTGTAGCCGAGCCGTTTGAATTCCTTACCCGCGGCATCCGTCAGCACAACGGTCGGAAAGCCCTCGATCCGATACTGGGAAGCGAGCGTTTCATTCGCCTTGCGTTGAGCCGGAGGCAACTGGGTCCGGCGGGGAAAATCGAGAAATACCAGCACGAGTTTCTCGGTGGCAAACTTCTGGAATGCGTTCTTTGACAGGACGTTTCTTTCCAACTGGATGCAGTAGGGACACCAGTCCGATCCGGTGAACAGCAGCAACATCGGGCGTTTCTTTTCCGTCGCCACCTTCTTGGCTGCGGCGAAATCCGCTTCCCACCCCTTTGGCGTTGCGGCGGCAAGCCCCATCATCAATCCGGCCGTCAAGGCGAACATCCACATGATTTTTTTCATCTTCCAGACTCCTTTCTGCCCGACAGGCGTTTTAATGAAAAAATACCCGCTCCTCCGAAAAAAAGCAAACAGCTTCGAAAACTTTTCCGTTTTTCTCCTGGAAAAGTCCTATTCCAGTGCTATTGTCTTTTATTTCTTTCATGTTTTCAAACAGAGGGTTTCGCAGTGAACATCCCGGATGGTCCCAGTTCCCGTCCCGCAAGCGCGCGGGCATTGATTCCTTTTTTCGTCTTTCTGGCATTCTACTTCGGCACTTCGCTTGCCGCCGGTGATTTTTACAAGGTGCCGATGCCGGTGGCGTTTCTGGCCGCTTCGGTAGCCGCATTGTTCCTCAACCGCCAGGCTTCGCTGCACAGCAAAGTCGAACTCTTCGCCCACGGCATGGGACACGTGGACATCATGACCATGTGTCTGATCTTCATTCTTGCCGGTGCGTTTGCCCGGACCGCCCGCGACATGGGCGCAGTCGACGCGACCGTCCGGCTGGCCATGCACCTGGTGCCTCCGGGACTGCTGCCGCTCGGTCTCTTTCTGGTGGGCTGTTTCCTCTCGCTGGCGATGGGAACTTCCGTCGGTACCGTACTGGCGCTCGCGCCGATCGCCGTCGGCATGACCGGGAGTCTCGGCCTGCCGCCCGGTTACAACCTCGGCGCGGTGGTCGGCGGCGCGATGTTCGGCGACAACCTCTCCATGATTTCCGATACGACCATTGCCGCCACCCGGACGCAGAATGTGGAAATGCACGAAAAGTTCTACGCCAATTTGCGCATCGCCATCCCGGCGGCATTGCTGGCCGCAGGGCTGTACCTGATCATCGGCGGTGGTTCTGGAAGCGGGCATTCTGCAGGCACTGCGCCGTTTGAGTGGCGTGCGGTGCCACTGGTGTTCCCGTACATCGCAGTGCTGGGTATGGCGTTGGCACACTGCAACGTCATGGCCGCGCTGGTGGCCGGAACGATCCTGGCCGGCGCTATCGGGCTGGGTACCGGGGCGTTTGACTTCTGGGGCTTCCTCGACGCCGCCGGGCAAGGAGCGCTGTCGATGTCGGAAACGCTGATCGTGGCTCTGCTGGCAGGCGGTCTCCTGAAGGTGATCCGTTACAACGGCGGTATCGACTACCTGCTCCGGCTGATTGAAAAACCCATCCGGGGACGGCGCGGCGGCGAACTCGGCATTGCCGCCCTGACCGCGGTGGTCAACGTCTTTACCGCCAACAACACCGTGGCGATTGTGATCACCGGCCCGATCGCCCGGGAAATTTCAAACCGTTACGGCCTCCGCCCGGCCCGGACGGCGGGGATTCTCGATACGGCCAGCTGCGTTGTACAAGGGCTGCTGCCCTACGGGGCTCAAGTCTTGGCGGCAGTGGGACTGGCCGGAATGGCGGTCACCCCGATGGAGATTTTGCAATATCTTTTCTATCCATACCTGCTCGGGCTGTGCCTGGTGCTCGGCATCCTCCTGCAACGCAGCGGAACCGGCCCCGATTGCCCGGCAAAATGACCGGCCAGTACGCAGTCTGGGAGAACGGCATACCGGCCGGTATGGCATGAACCGTCAGGATCAGGCCAGTTCAGTAGCGTCGAATTCGGTGATTTCCGGAAGCGCCTTGACCCCTTCCAGGAACGCCTCCCGCCGGGCTTCGTTCTGCAATCCGATCTGGCCGGTGATCACCTCCAGATCGAACTCCCCGGCGCAGAAGGTGCCTTCCAGCGCCAGACAGCAGTCTTCGGCCAGCGTGAAGAACTTTTCGAAGAAGGCGTTTTCGGTCGCCTCGTCCATCTCCGCCAGTTTGCCCTTCAGCAGGAAGGACAGTTCCCGGAACTCGCCGATACGCAGTTTCTTGCGCAAACGTTTTTTCATATCATCTCCTTGGGTTGCGGCGGAATGTCTCCGCCCGGTTGTCCGTTTCTCCATCAAACACCAGCGGATAGGGCAGCGAGTCGAGAAAACTGCGCCCGTATCCCTTCGAAATTACCCGGTGATCAAGAATCACGATGATCCCGTGGTCCTGCCGCCCTCGAATCAGCCGCCCCGCCCCCTGGCGGAACTTCAACACCGCCGACGGCAGTGAATAGTCCCGGAAGGAATTGCCGCCGGCCGCTTCGATCCGCTCTCCCCGCGCCGCCACCACCGGATGCCCCGGAGAAGGGAAAGGCAGTTTGGTGACGATCACGTTGCTCAACGCCTCGCCCGGTACATCGACCCCGGTCCAGAAACTGTCGGTCCCGAACAACACCGAATCCACATCTTCCCGGAACGTCCGCAACATGGCCGACCGGGTCAGCTCGCCCCCCTGCACCAGCAGCGTCCAGCCTTTTTCCGCGAAATACGGCCGCAGCTGTTCCGCGCAGTAGCGCAGCGTGGAATAACTCGTAAACAGCACAAATGCCTTGCCGCCGGTCATTTCGAGATAACGGGGAATCTCCCGGACCAGCGCCTCATGATATTCCTCATGGGTCGGTTCCGGCATCGCCCGGTCGATCAACACCTGCGCCTGTTCGCGCTTGAACGGCGAGTCCAGCAGCAGCGTATCCCCACTGTCGAAACCGGTCCGCCCGCAGAAAAAGTCGAAT
This sequence comes from uncultured Lentisphaeria bacterium, assembly GCA_949282965.1. Classification (GTDB taxonomy): domain Bacteria; phylum Verrucomicrobiota; class Lentisphaeria; order Victivallales; family Victivallaceae; genus CALXOD01. The sequence continues at coordinate 39,516 of CASDQW010000109.1, read as the reverse complement.
CCGCCGCGCACCGTCAGCGTCGCACTGCTCAAAATCACCGGAAAGTCCTGGGTGAACAGCAATTCGCGCAACAAATCCGCAACATTGAGGGGCGCCGCATTCAACACCACGCCGCCGCGGTCGCTCTCAACAAAATACACCGAATCCGGCAGTTCCATGCCGATAAACGCGCGAATTCCGTCGATATACCCCCGGCAGCGGTCCAGCTGCGCCTGCAACTCCGTCCGATAAGCCTCCTCCTCCTGTTCGTCCAGCAATTCCGCCAGTTTCCGGTACAACACCTTGAGCGGCTCGGAAAGCGTGTCCGCAAAGCGCCCGCATTCCCGGATCCGGCGTGCGCCCCCTTCGCCGCCACCGTCGCGCCGGTCGGGATTCTCCCGGAGATACGCCTCGAACGGAGCAAAGAAACGACTCACCTCATCCCGCAGCGCCGCGATGATCTGGCGCAACGCCAGCGTGTCTGAACCGGCACGCATCAGCAATCCCCGCGCCGATTCCGGCTGAAACAGCCGGTTCAACATGCCCATGATCCCCGCACGCGACAGATGCATGCCCAGATATTCGGCGGCATTGTCTTCCAGCGTATGCGCCTCGTCGATCACCACCGCGCCGTAATTCGGCAGCAAACCGCTCTCCGGCCCCTCGCCGCGCATCCCGAGATCCGTGAAAAACAGCGCATGGTTGGCCACCACGATATCCGCCGCCTCCCACTCCTGCCGCGCCTTGAAATAAAAACAGCTCCGGAAAAAACCACATTTCGGTCCCTGACAGCTCCCCCCTTCGCAGCAGACCAGCGCCCACGCCTCCGGCGCCACCCGTCCCGGCAGCGAATCGCGTTCCCCGTCCTCCGTGCGGTCCGCCCAGTCCGCGATCCGCTCCAGATCCAGCGCCAGCGACGGCTGAGGCAGCATGGCGTCACGCTGTTCCCCCGTGGACAACAGCAGCCTTCTCAGACACAGATAATTGCCCCGCCCCTTGGCCAGCGCGGCCTTGAAATCAATGCCGGTCAGCTCCCGCAGCAGCGGGATATCCTTATGCACCAGCTGCTCCTGCAGATTGATCGTCTCCGTCGACACCAGCGCCGGACGTCCCGAACAACGGGACCGGAACACCAGCGGCGCCAGATACGCAAAACTCTTGCCGACGCCGGTCGGCGCTTCCACTGCCAGATTGCGTCCGGACGTCAGCGCTCCGGCGACGGCCCGGGCCATGGCCAGCTGCTGCGGACGGAATTCGCAGTCGCGCCCCTCCAGCCGGGCGGCCTGCTGCAGCGTTCCATCGGGGGCGAAAAAAGCCACGGTATCCGCCACCAGGCGGCGCATTGGTTCCGGCAGTTCCCCGGCGGCGGCCTCCGCTGCCGCTTCTTCAGCAAACGCCGATTCCCAACAAACTTCCGATTCGCCCGGCAGATCGGAAGCATCGTCTTTCAGAGGGATCAAGGGGCGTTCCGGCAGATAGATCATGGCTGATTCCGAGTGTTCCTGAATGAAGATTCTTCAAGATACACCGCAGGAAGCGTTTTTTCAAGTAAAAAAGCCGCCGGCAATTTGCGAAACCTCGTTTGCGCGTGTATCTTTTGGTACGTGCGTCGGCGCCGGAAACGGCGGGCGGCGGACACCCTGGAAACGTTTTTACAGAAATTCGGAATTTTTTCATGTTCATTTTGAATTGGTATGTCACGCGCGGCTTCCTGCTGGCATTCGGGATGGCGATCGGCATTCTGACCTTCGGCATGACCGGCGCGAATCTGGTCAAGGTGCTGGACCTGCTGGCCCAGGGGATCTCATTTCTGACCTTTCTCAAATTCACTTTGTATATTCTGCCGATTGTACTGACCTTCACTATTCCCTGGGCGGTCATGGTGGGAGTGATGCTGGTCTTCGGACGCCTCTCCGCCGATTCCGAAATCACGGCCATGCGCGCCTGCGGTGTCTCCATTCTGCAGATCGTCTCGCCGATCCTGCTGATCACCGTGGTTCTGACGGCCCTGTGCCTCTATCTGCAGGTGCAGGTCGGCCCTCCCCTTCTGGGCAAATCCCGCCAGCTCATGACCGTCGCAGCCATCGACCAGCCGCTGGCCCTCTTCGAACCGGGACGGCCGATCCATTATGAAAACACCATCATCAGCATCGACGACAAGGTCGGAGAGAACGGGCTCAGCGGCATCCAGATCTACACGCTTGCGGATCCCGAGCATGTCGGGCAGGATATCTCCGCCGCCTCCGGCACCCTGACCGTGGACGAAGAAAAACAGCTGCTGGTGGTCAAACTGCAGGACTGCATGGTGATCGACAAAAAGTCCCAGCCGGAAATCCGCAACTTCCATGAAGAACTGGAATTCTCCTTCAATTACGGCAAACAGCTCAACAGCATCGCCCTGGGAGAAAAACCCAAGTACATGACTCTCAAGGACCTCATGGCCAGAATCCGGCTGACCAAGCTGCTGAATCAGGACACCACCAAGCTGGAGGTCGAGCTGAACCAGCGCATCGCGTTTGCGCTTTCCCCGATCGCCTTTCTGCTGCTCGGACTGCCGCTGGCGATCCGGACGTCCCGCCGGGAAACTTCGGTGGGGTTGTTTCTCAGCGTCATTCTGGCGGGAGTGTTTTTCCTCTCGATCATCCTCTGCGAATCTCTGACGAAATTTCCGGCCATCTATCCGCAATATCTGCTGTGGCTGCCCAACATCATTTTCCAGATTCTGGGCGCGACGCTGACCTACCGGATCAGCCAGCGCTGATCCGGAACAAGGAGGTTTTCCCATGAATCGTACCGGATATTTGAAATTCCTCCTCACGGTGCTGACGCTGGCGATTATCCTGTTCGGCATTCTGATCATCAACGCACTTGACCGGATCAACCGCAGTACGATGCTGCTTGCCGACAAACTGGCCGCATTGCCGACGCATGCGGTGCCGGCAGTTGCCGCCGGGAACGCGCAACTCCCCGCTCCGGAGGGACCGCCGATCGCCAACGTCCAGTATTTCGACCCGAAGGCGGAACCGGGCGGCCGAATGATCCGCGCCATCAGCGCCGATACGCAGAATCTCAATATTCTGATCAACAACGACGCCTATGTCAGCGACTTCTATGCGATTGCCCACAGCACGCTGGCCGCGCGCGACTTCGAAAAACCCGAAGAATACCAGCCGCTGCTGGCGGAGTCCTGGGAAATCTCCCCCGATCATCGCACCTATCGCATCAAACTGAGACGCGGGGTGCTGTGGCATGATTTCACTGATCCGGTAACCGGCAAAGAGTGGAAAAACAAGGAAGTCACTGCCGACGATTTCCGTTTTTTCGTGGATGTGATCAAGAATCCCGACGTCAACTGCGAACCGCTGCGCGTCTACTATCAAGATCTGGATTCAGTGGAAGTGGTTTCTTCCCATGAATTTATCGTCCGCTGGAAAAAAGCCTATTACGGTTCGCTTGCCGCCACACTGGGCATGTCTCCCCTGCCCCGCCACCTGTACCACGCCTACGACGGCCCGTTCGACGGCAAACGCTTCAACGACGATCATCAGCGCAACCGGCTGCTGGTCGGGTGCGGCCCCTACCGGCTGCTGCGCTGGGATAAGGACGTCCGGGTGGTTTTCACCCGGTTTGAAAATTACTTCGGCGCCCGCTACGGCATACGCCCGCCCCTGAAGGAGGTCGCTTTTGAATTGATCAAGCATCCCAACACCCGGTTGCAGGCGCTGCTGGCGGGGCAGCTGGACCTGCTGGGCCTGACGCCGGAACAGTGGGTGAAACCGGATCTGCCGGAAAAATTCGCCGCGGCGGGACTGAAGCAGGCCCAATATCTGGGACATTCCTATTTCTACATCGGCTACAATCTGCGCAATCCCCTCTTCTCCGACCGCCGGGTGCGTCAGGCGTTGACCATGCTGGTCGACCGGGAAAAGATTCTGCGGGACGTCTATTTCAATCTGGGGCGGATCATCACCGGTCCGTTTTTTCCAGAAAGCGTCTATTACAATTCCGCCATTCAGCCTTGGCCTTACGATGTGGAACGGGCCAAAGCCCTGCTCGCCGAGGCCGGCTGGCGCGACACCGACGGCGACGGCATTCTCGACCGGGACGGCAAGCCCTTCACCTTCACCATCATGCAGGTCGCCGGCCAGTCGTTGCAGCAGAAGATGCTGCCGATCATCAAGGAATCCATGGCCAAAGCCGGCATCGATATGAAAATCCAGCCGCTGGAATGGTCCGTCTGCCTCCAGCGCCTGACCGACCAGAACTTCGAAGTCTGCACCCTGGGCTGGACCATGCCCTACGACCCGGATCCGTATCAGGTCTGGCACTCGTCGCAGGCGGACAAGCCGGGCAGCAGCAACCACATCGGGTATAAAAATCCGGAAGTGGATGCCCTCATCGAACAACTGCGCTTGACCTTCGAAATGCCGGAACGCGTCAAACTCTGCCATAAGATCGCGGAAATTCTGCACGAAGATCAACCTTACACGTTTCTGATCACCCCGGATTCGCTGGTCGGATGGTCCGGCCGCTACCGGAATGCACGTTTGTTTCCGCTCGGTTTCCAGACGGAACTGTTCTGGACGCCGCGCGCCGAACAGCGCGCCATTCCCGGGTTATGACCCCGGGGCCGCAACCGTATTCAACCATCGGAGAACAGCTATGAACATCACCGTCATCGGCGCCGCCGGCCGCATGGGCCGTCGCCTCGTCGCCAATATCCTCGCCTCGGAAGACCTCAAACTGACCGGCGCCGTCGAAGTGGCCGGTTCTCCGTTTCTCGGCCAGGACGCCGGCACGGTTGCCGGTTGCGGCGCGGCCGGCATCACCATCAGCGACGATCTCGCCGCCGCCCTCGACCGGAGCGACGCCGTGATCAATTTTTCCACCGGCGACGTTCTGAACCAAACCAGAATGGCGGTGGAACGAAATTGCGCCGTGGTCATCGGCACCACCGCCCTCCCCGCCGCTGATCGGCAGGCACTGGCGGAACTCGCCGGGCGTGGCGGACGCATCGTCTTCGCTCCGAACATGAGTGTCGGCGTCAATCTGCTCTTCTTTCTGGCCGCCCAGGCCGCCCGAATCCTCGGCGACGACTACGACATCGAGATCGTCGAAATGCATCACAACCAGAAAAAAGACGCGCCTTCCGGTACCGCCGTCCGGCTGGCGGAAGTCATCTGCGACGCCACCGGTCGTTCGTATGAACAGGACGTCGTCCACGGCCGCAACGGCATCACGGGGGCGCGGACGCGGCGCGAGATCGGCATGCATGCCCTGCGCGGCGGCGATGTGGTCGGGGACCACACCGTGCTGTTCGCCACCGGCGGTGAACGGGTGGAATTGACGCACAAGGCCTCCAGCCGGGACACCTTCGCCCGGGGGGCGCTGCGCGCGGTCCGCTTTCTGGCTCAGGCGAAACCGGGATTGTACGACATGCAGGATGTATTGAATCTCAAATGAGTCGCGTCCGCCATTTCTGGATCATCGCCGGAGAAGCCTCCGGCGACATGTACGGCGCCCGGCTGGCGCGGGAGCTGCGGGCGCTGGGTGCCGAACGCGGCGACGACGTCCGGGTTTCCGGCATGGGTGGACCGGCCATGATCGCCGCCGGGCTGGACATCCGGGTCGATTCCACCGAACTCGGCGTGATCGGGGTCATCGAGGTGCTCAAGCATCTCTTCACCTTCATCGGCATTTTCTTCAAGCTGGTGCGCCAGGCGGTCCGGGAAAAACCGGAGGCGGTGATCCTGATCGACTATCCCGGATTCAATCTGCTCTTCGCCCTGATGATGTATTGCCACCGGATTCCGGTGATCTGGTACGTCTGTCCCCATCTCTGGGTGTGGGGCAAATGGCGGCTGCCGGTCCTGGCGAAAATCTGTTCGCGGATGCTGGTGATCTTTCCCTTTGAAGTGGAAGTCTTCGCGCCGACGCGGCTGCGGGCGGAATTTGTGGGGCACCCGCTGCTGGATCTGGTGCGGGAACGTCATGACCCGGCCATCCGGCGTGATCCGGATTGTTTTCTGCTGCTTCCCGGCAGCCGGACCATGGAGGTCACCCGGCTGATGCCGCCCATGCTGGATACAGTGCGCGAGCTGGCGGAAAAACATCCGAACCTGCGTTTCGTACTGTCCGCGCCCCGGGAAAAAATCGCCGCTCTCTGCCGCCGGTATTACGACCAGTACCGCGCCGCGCATCCGCAAACGCCGGAAATCACCTTCGTCGTCGGAGAAACCGCCCGGTATCAGCAGCTGGCCGGCACCGGACTGGCCGCCAGCGGTACCGTCACGGTGGAATCGGCGATTGCCGGTCTGCCGCTGGTGGTGGTTTATCGGCTGCATCCGGTTACGCTTTTTCTGGCGTCGCTGGTGGTGCGGTTGTACCGCGGCTTTTTCACCATGGTCAACATCATCGCCAACCGGGCGGTCTTCGAAGAATTTCTGCAGTGGCATGTCCGGGCGCAGGAACTGGTGCCGGCGGTCGAACGCATTCTTCCCGGCGGCCCCCGGAGGGCGGAAGTGGAACAGGGCATGCAGGAGGTCGTCCAGCTGCTCTCCCCCCGCAGCAGCAGCGCCATCCGGCAGGCGGCCGAAGCCTGTCTGACAACGCCGCCGCGCCCGTAATCGTCAGAACCGGTACTGGTCCATCAGATTGCGCATTTCCCGCACCGCCTGTCCGATTCCGACCATGATCGCGCGGGAAATGATGCTGTGGCCGATATTCAATTCGTGCAGATGGGGAATCTCCAGAATGCCCGCAATGTTGACGTAGTCAATGCCGTGTCCCGCATTCACCTTGATACCCAGAGAATCAGCCTGCACGGCAGCCTGTTTGAGCCGTTCCAGCTCCAAAGCCTGCTCCGCGCCGGAGGTGTTGGAGTAACGCCCGGTGTGAAGCTCGATGTAATCGGTCCCGACCGCACGGGCGGCTTCAATCTGGGCCGGCTCGGGATCGATGAACAAGCTGACGATGATCCCCGCCGCATGCAGCCGCTCGACCGCCTGCCGGATTTTCTGCTCCTGTCCGGCGACATCCAGACCGCCTTCCGTGGTCAGTTCCTGCCGCTTTTCCGGCACCAGGCAGCTGCTGTGCGGACGCAGCTTTTCGGCGATCCCGAGCATTTCCGCGGTAACGGCCATTTCCATGTTGAGAAAATGAACACGGCGCGCCAGCTCCGCCAAATCATGATCGTGGATATGCCGCCGGTCCTCCCGCAGATGCGCGGTAATCCCCCAGGCGCCGTTTTTCTCACAAATCAGCGCCGCTTCCACCGGATTCGGTTCCGTCGCCAGCCGTGCCTGGCGTACAGTCGCCACATGATCCACATTCACTCCGAGATTCAACATTTTTTCCATTCCTTATGTTCATTGCGCATCTGGCGGACCAGCGCCGAAAGTTCAGCGATTTCCATCGTCCACCCATCGCCGGTCACCCCGGCGGCATGAAAATACACCCGCAAATCACGCCCCGGAAGGCGCAACCGGTCCAGTCGCTCCCCCAGCAGGCGGGGCGTCAGACGGTTGCCGGTAAGGGGTTCGTATATAATTTCCACATCACGCGTTTCAAACCGGATTGGATTCAGACCGCCGTCCGGCAACGCGGCAAATGCCGGTTCATGCGGATGCCATTCCGCCAGCACCCCGAGATGTGCCAGCGGCAGCGACCGCAGCAAATCGCCGCATCCAGCCGGAGCCGCTCCCCCCGGCGGCGACGGCACCCGCCAGGGCAGCTGCAACGTAAAATCCACCTCGTGCAAAACCCCGCAGCAGCAACGCAACAAATCCAGCAACCGCTCCCGGTAATCCGGGTCAATCGCCGCGCGCGCCAGGTCGAAAGGCGCACTTCCCGCCGCCGCCCCCGCCGCCTTCACCTGCCGGCAGCGCTCCTGAAAGCGACTGACAAAATCCAACCGCAGTTTGATATTCTCCTCCGGCGCCAGCTCACACAACGGCCGCTCCGCCAGTTCCCCGGCCAGAATCCGGCGCCCGGGAAACAGCTTCCGCAGCCGGGCGGCCGTCTCCCGTTCCAGCAGCCGATCCGATGCCACTTTCAGACAGTCGAACGGCTCCAGCTCGCCGGCCGGCACTCCGGCGACCGCCTCCGGCACAGACAACACCAGACCGAAATGCACCGCGCCACTCACAGGAACCCCGCTTCCCGCAGCGTATCCATCGAAATCCGGCTGCGCTCCGTCCCCCGCTCCGGAGCGGCAAGCCGCATCTGCCGCGCCACGTATTTTCCCAGCATGTCGGTTTCAAGATTGAGCGCATCGCCCGCCTTCCTTGTCGACAACGCGGTTTCCGCCAGCGTCACCGGAATCAGGTGCACGGTCAGCCATCCTTCTTTGTCGTTCACCGCCACCACCGTCAGCGACACGCCGTCAATGGCGACGGATCCCTTCTCCACCAGTTCCGGAGCCAGTTCCGGCGGAAAGGTCAGCTTCAACTCATAATCGCCACCCCGCCGCGCCAGTGCCAGCATCCGCCCGGTCCCGTCAATGTGTCCGGAAACCAAATGCCCCCCCACGCGGTCTCCCAGGCGCAAGGCCCGTTCCACATTCACTTTCGCGCCGGGCGGCAGTTTCCCGAGGTTGGTGCAGCGCAGCGTCTCCTCCAGCGTGTGAAAATGCATCACGCCGCCGGCTTCCCAGCGTTCCAGGGTCAGACAACAGCCGTTGACCGCCACGCTTTCTCCGAATACCGGATCATGCCACGGCTCCTTGAGGCGCAAAATCAACTTTCCGGCACCGTCTCCTCCCGCGCCGCGACGGCCGACGATTTCGGCCACTGTCTGCACCAGACCGGTAAACACGTCTCACCCCCGCTTCCGGTACCCGGAGATCGCCGTATCGTCGCCGTAACGCACCACCCGGATCCGTTCCAGCTGCAACGCCTCCTTCAGCGTTGCCGGATCTTCTCCGCCGACTGCGCAGCGGCTGTGTTCGCCGCCCAGAATCTTCGGTGCGATATGAAATTCCACATAGTCCACCACTCCGGCCCGGACCGCCGAACCGGCCAGCCGTCCGCCGCCTTCGATCAGCAGCGCATTCACCTCCTGCTTGCCCAGCCACAGAAGAAATTCATTCCAGCCCGCCGCGCCGTCCAGCGTCACCAGCTCCGGCAGCTCGCCCTCCGGAAAATACTGCCGCAGTTCCTCCTTCGTCATGGAAGAACTGGCCACAAAACGACGGGGCTGACACGGCCAGTCCGCCGGTTCCCGCACCCGCAGCTCCGGATGGTCCAGCCGCACCGTCTCGCCGCCCACCAGAATGGCGTCGGCCCGACGCCGCAGTTCCTGTACCCGGGCGCGCGCCTCCGGACCGGTAATCCATCGGGATTCTCCCGACGCGGTGGCGATCCGGCCGTCCAGTGTTGTCGCCATCTTCAGCATGACCCAGGGTTTTCCAGTCGTAATCCATTTGAAGAACGGCAGATTCAATTCCTCACAAACCGCCCGCTCCACGCCGGTTACGACTTCAATTCCGGCATCCCGCAAAATCTTGACGCCGCGCCCGGCATGGGCCGGATTGGGGTCCAGAGCGCCGATGACCACCTTGCCCACTTTCGCAGCCATAATCGCCTTGACGCAAGGCGGCATCCGGCCGTAGGTCGAGCAGGGTTCCAGATTGACGTACAGGGTTGAACCGGCGACGCGCCCGCCCCGGGACTCCGCATCGCGCAGGGCATTGGACTCCGCATGGGGTTCGCCGGCGCGGGTGTGATACCCTTCCCCGATAATCTTTCCCTTGCGGACGACGACCGCGCCCACCAATGGATTGGGACTGGTCCGTCCCCAGGCTTTTTTCGCGAGCTCCACCGCCCGCAACATGTATTTCGCATCGTTGGCCATGAGGTTGCTCTTCTCCGAAAAGGTTGAACCGGTCAAACACTCATTCCGCTTCCGCGCTTTCACCGAACAGCGCCGCGGCAAAAAATTCCGGACTGAAAGGTTGCAGATCCTCCGGCTGTTCCCCCAGTCCGACGAAGAACGTCGGCAGTTCGAAGTCCTGATGCAGCGCCACCACCATGCCTCCCTTGCCCGTTCCGTCAAGCTTGGTCAGCACCAGGCCGCTCACACCGGTACACCGGGAAAATTCCCGCGCCTGATGCACCACGTTTCCCCCCAGACTGGCGTCCACCGTCAGCCACACCTCCTGCGGCGCGCCGGGATAGACCTTGTCCACCGAACGGCGGATCTTGGCCAGCTCCTCCATCAATCCCTTCTGATTATGCTGCCGCCCGGCGGTATCGATCAGAAGAACATCCACGTTCTTCGCCAGAGCCGACTGCATCGCGTCAAACGCCACGCTGGCCGGGTCCGCCCCGTGCCGGGCGGACACCACCGGCACTCCCACCCGGGTGCCCCATAACTGCAGCTGTTCCACTGCCGCCGCCCGGAATGTATCGCAGGCGGCCAGCATGACCTTGCGCCCTTCCGCCTTGAACCGGGCCGCCAGTTTGCCGATCGTGGTGGTCTTGCCGCTGCCGTTGACGCCGACCATCAGAATCACCGTGGGCTTCCCCTCCGGGGCGAACGCAATCGCCCGCTGATGCTGTGAAAGAATATCCCGCACCGTCGCCGCCGCCACCCGGTTGATGTCGGCGGTGGTCGCGATCTCCCCGCGTTCATACCGGTCGCGGATGTCGGCAACGATCCGTCCCGCGGCAGCAACCCCGAAGTCCGCACTGATCAGCATGGCCTCCAGATCGTCGAAACTCGCCGCGTCCCAGGCTTTTACACCGGTGAAAACACCGGAAATGGAACGCACCACCCGCGTGGTGGTTTTTTCCAGACCGCGCTTGAAAATGGAAAAAATGGATTTCATAAATGTTCCGCCGCCTCGCGGGCCGGGCGTTTCAACGTGTCCTTGATGCCGTTGAGCACCCCGTTGATGAAGCTGCCGGCTTTCTCCCCGCTGTAGTCCCGGGCGATTTCCACGGCTTCATTGATGCTGACCACCGGCGGCACGGACGGTACGAAAAGCATTTCGTACACGGCCAGCCGCATCACATTCCGATCCACCACCGAGAGCCGGTCGAAATCCCAGTTCTCAGAACGGTCGCGGATCGCCGCATCGATCTCCTCGCGATGGACGGCCACCCCGGTAAACAGCATTTCCGCATATTCCCGGCCTTTGCGCGCGTAGCGATTGTCGCGCAGCCCGTGTTCCTCCCGGATGTTTTCGAAAAACGTCCGCCAGTCCGCCATGTCCGGCATGGTCCCGGTCATGTCGCATTGAAAAAGATACTGCATCGCCATCTCCCGGCCCAGCCGTTTGGCATGCAGTTTCCCCTCCTGCTGATCCTGATCAAAGTCCATCATTCACTTGATATTCCGGCTCAGGTTCACCATTTCGATCGCCGCCAGCGCCGCGTCCACGCCCTTGTTGCCGGCCTTGGTGCCGCTGCGTTCAATCGCCTGTTCGATGTTGTCGGCGGTAATCATGCCGTAGGTCACCGGCGTGCCAAATTCCAGACCGAGCTGGGCCAGGCACTTGGCCACTTCGGAATTGATGTATCCCGCATGCGGGGTCGCACCCTGAATCACGACGCCAAGCGCGATCACCGTGTCGAATTTTCCGGTCTGCAGCATCTTCTTGATCGCGAACGGAATTTCATAGGATCCCGGCACCCATGCCGCGGTAATGTCGGCGGCCGCACCGCCGTGCCGGATAATCGCGTCCACCGCGCCGTCCAGGAGTTTGCTGACGAAAAATTCGTTGAACCGGCCGCAAACGATGCCGAATTTCATCCCGCGGGCGCTCAACGCCCCTTCCCATACCTGACCGATCTGATGGTTCATGACAAAAAACCTCACCCTTTTCTGTAAAACCGTGATGAGATAATATACTGCCGAATCCGCACCAGTGCAACCCCGTCCCCGTATCTTTCCACTCGGGACCGGCACGCGAAGACTTCTGGCGGCAAAGCTCACCCGACCAGAGACGCCGCGTAATCGGACAGGGAATTGTCCCGCGCCCCCATGATGAGGATCACGTCGCCGGGCCGGCTGCGCAGCAGAAGATAATCGCTCAACGTCTCACGATCCGGAAAATGCAGGTATTTTTTCCGGCTTCCCCGCTCCCGGTATTCCTCGATCACCTCCGCGGAAGTCGGCGAAAAACTGCTGGTCCCGCCCGCGTAAAAGGGTTCCAGCATCAGAAACCGGTCCTGATACCGCAGATGCCGGTTCAGCTCCTGAAACAACTCTTCCCGCATGAATCCGAGCGGCTTGAACCCGTGCGGCTGGAACACCGCGTACACCGCGCCGCCGCCCGCCGCCTCCTGCGCCGCCTCCAGCGCGAACACAATCTTTTCCGGATTGTGGGCATAATCATCGTATACCCGCGCCCCGTAGGCGGTCATTCCGTGAAATTCGAACCGGCGCCAGACGCCTCCGAACCGGGACAAAGCCTCCACCGCCTCTTCCCGCCGAAAGCCCAGTGTCTCCAGCATCGCCAGCACCGCCAGCGCATTGATCGCCGTATGTTCCCCGGGCTGCGGCAGCAGCAGCAGGCCGCCTCCGGCGAATTCCGCGCCCCGCCCGGAACTCTCAATCCGGCATTGTTCGGAACGCATCCCGTAAATTTCAAGAAGATTATTCGCGCCGATTTCGTCGATGGCGGCCCGGTCGCCCGAGGGCGCCAGCCGGGCGCGGCGGCCGTCCACATACACGGCGTCGGTCAACGTCATGTTGCGACAGGCCGTCACCGCGTATTCGCCGGAAGCCCCGATTTCGGACTCGAAAACCTTCACCGGAAGATCCGGACGGAGATACGGTTTTACCGCCTCATACACGCCGCGCTCCAGGATCGCCCCGCGCCGGACGTTCTTCAGAAACTCGCCGAACACCCGCGCCAGTTCGTCCCGGTCATAATGGTCGGTTCCGATATTGAGCACCAGCGCGTAATCCGGTTGATAACGCACCAGGCTCTTGTCGCTTTCATCCGCCTCGAAAACGAAATACCGCCCGCCGCCCGTCCGGTAATTCCCCGCAAACCGGCCGTAACGAAACCGGTTGACCAGCGCCCCGTCCAGACAGGCGGGATCTTCCCCGAGGTTCACCAGCGCCTCGGCAAGATAGGCGGTAACCGTGCTCTTTCCGCAGCTCCCGGTCACGGCAATCGAGATCTCCGCGCCCTGAAGCGCAATCAATTCCGCCAGCGCCTCGGACCGATGCAGTCGGGGAATGTCCGCACCCGCCTTGAAATCCGGATTGTCCTCCTCGATCGCCGTCGAATAAATCAGAAAATCCGGACGCCCGTCCGCCCTGTAAGACCCGTCCTGCGGATAAATCCGGATTCCCTGAAGCTCCAGTTTATCCAGAATGCGGCGATTTTCCGGCAGATGGCTGCCGCGATCGCTGCCGCTCACCGTCAGTCCGGACGCCACACACATCTGCGCCAGACCGCTCATGCCGATCCCGCCGACGCCGACGAAATGCACATGATGCCCTGCTTTCAACATGAATCACACTCCTGCTCCGCTGACGAAGACACCCGGACATCGCGCGGTTTCCGCCCCGCAAGGGACGCTTCCAGTAAATTTCTCCATCGCTCCAGCACCGCCAGCGCCGCGGCGCAATCGGCCTCGCGATCAGCCGCGGTCCGCTCATTGCGCGCCGCCGAAAACACCGATACCGGCCATGCCGCCGGCACCACCAGCCAGGCGGTTCCCCGCCGCACGGAAAATCCGGCGTGCGAGGAGAATTGCCGCAGAAAATCCAACATCTCCGGCAAACTCTCCGCCATCTCCGGAGAAACGGCGCTGCCATACGCATACCATCCGGAAAAAAGTTTTTCGTGAAGCGGCAGAGGTTCCGGCGCCTGTTTCCAGGCATCCTCATGCCAGAATGCTTTCCCGAGTCCGAACTGCTGCCGCCACGGTTTCGGCAGCACCAGAAAATCACTCTGATCATCCGCCACTTCCGTTCGGAAAAAGAAAAAACTCCCCAGCTCGTAAAACGAGCCGAGCCCCCCGCCCGGCAACATCCTCCGAAGCCCCGCCGAAACCGGCGCAAACACGATCCCGGAAGCGTGAAATACCCCCTCTTCCTCCGCCTCTGCCTGGTCCGCGACCGTGTGTTCCGGGAACAGACCCGACGCTTCAAAATCCATCCGGGAAAACCCTTTTCCCGGCACCCATTCGAACCGCTGCCAACGCCGTTTCAGACGCCCCCGGATCTCTTCACGCACACGGGTCCGGTAACACTGACACAAAATCAGCATCACCAGACTTACCGCCGTGCCCGCGAAGGAAGGAACCATCGTCAAAGAGCCCAACGTCCCTGCCAGACCTGCGACGACGACCGCCAGAAACACCGCCCGTCGCCGGCCGGTTAACGCCAGTGCCGCCGGCGGCAGACACCGTTCCGGTCCGATCCGCCACATCCTGTTCAACGTCTCCACATGTACGTGGTGATTTTTCCACACATCCTTTTACACTCCGGCATACGCCAGCCCGACGTCGGGCAGATGCAGCCGGAAGCCGCATTGCACCAGTTCCCGCTGCAGCAGTTTCACATCCAGCGACCGAACTTCCACGCCATTTTCCAGCGCCAGCGCCGCCGCCAGACCCGCCACCTGCCCGGTCATCGCCGCCACCGGAATCACCCGCGTGATCTCCCAGGCGTCCCCCCGCGCCCCCGTACAGCGCCCGGCGGCCAGCAGCCCGTTCAACGGCGTCCGCGGATACAGCGAACGATACGGAATTTCCCAGACCGGGCCCGCCTGCCGCCAGTCGCCGGCCAGTCCGACCGAATCCTCGAACCGACGTCCGTTTTCCCCGGAATCGAGCACATAGGCGGCATCCAGACAATACACTTTGCGGAACTGCGGCATCCCGGGCAGCGTCAGCACGAACTGATCCTTTCGCGCGCGCCCCTCCTGTTCGGCCCGGCGGTAATGTGCCCGCAGCATCTCCCGGCTGCGGACCATAAAATCGGTAACCAGCCGCCCGGAAACCCCGCGAAAAACCGTTCCCGGCGGCGCTTTCTCCACACTCCACGGCACCCCGTCCACATGCATGCTCACCCCGGGTACCAGCAGCCATTCCCCCTGTGCGTCCCGATCATACTCCAGCGCCCAGATGCTCAGAAAATTGTCGTCGTCCAGGCAGGGAACCCCCGCCCGGCGCGCCACCTCACAATCACCGGTGGCATCCACCACGCAGCCGGCATGCAACACGCCGCGACCGCTTTTGTTTTCCACTTCGACGGCGACGACTTTTCCATCCGCGACCACGGTATCGCAGATCAACGTATCATACCAGAGTTCGACACCGTTTTCCAACAGCATTTCCTCCAGTGCCAGCACGTATGCCGCCGGGGAAAAGCGACAAAGAAAGCGTTCGGACTCACCGCCCGCCGCCTCCCCGCCCCATTGCACGGGCAGATCCCCCGGCCCGTATTGCAGACTGCGCCGGATCAACTCCTCGCAGAGACCGAACGTCACCTGATGCCCGTTCCCGTCGCAGAGCGGCAGATACACATTCACCAATCCTGTGGTAGCCAGCCCTCCCGGCTGAACGGTCTTCTCCACCAGCACGGTCTTTTTTCCGCGGCGTGCCGCCTGAATCGCCGCGGCCACCCCGGCAATCCCCCCCCCGGCCACCACCACCTCGAACGTCTGCTCAAAAGCCTTACGCATTGCGCCTCTCCCCCAGGTTGGACAACTGTTATGAAAAGATTGGTGAAAAACCCTTTGTTTTATTATATTCCATTGTCTGCCGGTTACAAGTTCCGAAATAGACTTCATCCGGCGTTCGAATTCGGAATCATACGACTTATTCCTGAAAACGCCTTTCCTTTCCAGGTTAATTGAACGGGCCTTTAACACCAAATCAACTTGTCCTGCTTCCGGGGACAACCGCACATGTCGCTGTACTCCTCCTTAACGCTTTTTCTCCGGCGGCAGCAAGGTCGGATCGGGCCGAATATGCAGATGCTTGAGCGCCCGCTCGGCAATGGCGCGAAACACCGGCGCAGCCACCGTTCCCCCGTAACTGCCGCCCTTGGGTTCATCCACCGTCACCAGCATCACAAACGCCGGATCGTCAGCCGGGACGAACCCGACGAAACTGGCAAAATATTTGGTCAGATAACCATGGCCCTTCACATATTTGCGGCTGGTGCCGGTTTTGCCGGCCACCCGATACCCCGGAATCGCCGCCCGCCGTGCCGTACCCCCCTCGCCGGTCACGCTGATCATCATGTCCACCAGCGTCCGGCATGTCTCCGGATTCCGGAACATCTGTACCGGCGGTTCGACCGGAATCGGATGGACGGTACCCGTCTCCGGATCTTCCAGTCGATCGACCAGACGCATTTTCGGCAACCAGCCGTGATTGGCCAGCGCACAATAGGCCCGCACCATCTGCACCGGCGACACCAGAATCGCATACCCGATCGGAAACCGGGTGATCGACAAACCGTCCCAGCGTTTGACCGGCGGCATGATGCCCAGCGCCTCCGGCTTCAACGGCAGACCGGTCGGCTGGCCGAAACCGAATTTCCGCAGGGTGTTGTACACATTGTCCGCGCCGAATTCCAACGCGATCTTGGCCGTTCCGATGTTGCTCGACGTCTTGATGATGTCGGCCACCGTCATGATTCCGTAAGGGTGGGAATCGCGCAACGGCTTTCCCAGATACATCCAGACGCCGTTTTCACAGTCGAATTTCGAATCGGCCCGGATGATGCCGAGATCCAGCGCACCGCCCACGGTGAACGGTTTCAGAATCGATCCCGGTTCCAGGCCGTCCTCGATGATGCGGGTCCGCCAGGCCTCCGGACTGATCTTCCGGCGATCGTTCGGATTGAAGGTCGGGCGCTGCGCAATCGCCAGCACGTTGCCGGTCTTCGGATCAGCCAGAATCGCGTAAATCGCTTTCGGCTGCCACTTTTCATACGCGGCGTCCAGCTCCTCCTCCATGATCGCCTGCAGCGGTTCGTCGATGGTCAGATACACATTGGCCCCGTCCCGGCTCTGTACCGATTCGCGCAAACCGTAGGAGAGCGGCCGCCCGGTCCGGTCCCTTTCATAACGCTCGCGTCCGGCCCCGGACGCCATCTGCCGGTCGAAAAACTTCTCCACCCCCAGCACCGCCACCACATTGGCGCCGTCCACACTGGTAAACCCCAGCACGTTCGCCAGCAGCCGCCCCTTGGGGTAGGTCCGCATGTAGCCTTCCCGAAAAAACAGAGCACGAAACCGATTGACCCGGGCAATGTTCTTCAATTCGGCAGCAAGTTCAATAGGCACATTGCGCGCGATCGTCACGTCGCGCATTTTTCTCATTTTCACGGAGCCGTCCGGATTACGCACCGGATTGCCGTCCTTGTCCCGGACCGGCCGTTCCGGAGCCAGACGCGCGAACACGTCCTCTTCATCCATCTCCAGTTTGCGGGCCAGAATCCAGGCCATGGCCCGGCGCTGCTGCGACGATTTGATCAAAGAAGGATCGGCGCTGATGATTTCGCACGGTGCATTCCCCACCAGAAGATTGCCGGAAACATCAAAAATCTCGCCGCGCTTGCCCTTCGTCACCCGTACGGAGGTATATTGCCGACGGGCCTTTTCATACATCTCGTCGTGATCCACGACCTGTACGAAATACAGCCGGATGCCGAGCAGAACGGCAACCGGCAGCAGCACAACGGCCATCAGACGCATTCGCAGCTTGATGCTTTCATTGCTGCTCAACACCGTCGATTTCCTCCCGTCTTCAGCGCTGTGACCATCGCGTCACGGAAGTCGCGCCCGAAGTCCCCGGAGGACGGGAAGCCACGGATACCCGCGGCGCCAATGCCGGCGGAATGATCACCAGTTTGCGCACCTGCCGCGGATCGGCCGGCTGCAACTTGAGGTCAAAACGGGCAATTGCCTGACGAATGTGAGGCCAGGCGCAGAACTGCTCCCGACGGATGCGCAGGTTGTCGATCTCACGGTCCGTATTGTGAATGTCACTTCGGGTGGTGCGAATCTCCCGCTCGGTTTCGGCGATCTTCTGATTCAGGAAAATGTAGGCGTTGGCCAAACCACCGGCCAGAGCCAGAATCATGGCAATCCGGAAAGCGGCTGCCAGTCTGCTGCCGAACGATCCCCCCTGCTTCCGCCGGGGTGCTGATCCGCGCACTTTTCCGCTTTGAATGTTCATGATTCTTTGGTTCCGTTTTTCGTTTTTACTTTTATATTATGGTTTATAACCGCTCCGCCGCCCGCAATCGGGCACAGGCCGCCCGGCGGTTTTCCGCCAGTTCATCCGGCTGCGCCGTCAGTGCCTTGCCGGTGATCAACCGCCATTCCTGCCGCTTGCCGCACACGCAGACCGGCAAGCCAGGCGGACAGACACAGCTGGCCGCACCCCGCCGGAAATACTGCTTGACCATTCGGTCTTCCAGCGAGTGAAAGCTGATCACCGTCAATACCCCGCCCGGCCGCAGAATTTCCTGCGCCGCCGCCAGAGCCCGTTCCAATTCACCCAGTTCGTCGTTCACCGCAATCCGCAACGCCTGAAACACCAGCGTCGGCATCGGCAACGTCCCGGGACGCGAACGCCCCAGAACCCGATCGCAGACCGCCACCAGATCCGCCGTCGTGGCAAACGGTCGCGCGGTCCGCTGTTCCACCACCGCCCGGGCCAGACGCCGTGCCGGACGGATTTCCCCGTATTCCCGGAAAATCCGTTCCAGTTCCTGCTCCCCGCTGCGATTCAACAACCGGCTCGCGGTCCATTCTCCGCGCTGATCCATGCGCATGTCCAGCGGACCGTCCATCCGCCAGGAAAATCCCCGCGCGGGGTCGTCCAGCTGCGGCGAGGAAACCCCGATGTCCAGCAACACGCCGTCCACCGCCTCCCAGCCGTGCGCTCGGGCCAGTTCAGCCAGCCGGGAAAAATTTCCCCGTTCCAGCAACACCCGGTCCCCGGCAAACGTCAGATGTTCCGCCGCCCGCGCCAACGCATCACCATCCCGGTCAATGCCGAGAATTTCCAACCCCGCATTGGCTTTCAGCAACAGCGCACTGTGTCCGCCGTTGCCCAGTGTTCCGTCAATCAACCGGGCCGGACGATCCCCGAAGGGAAACATCCGCACCACTTCCCGGTACAATACCGGCCGGTGTTCGAAATCACTCATGCGGTCTTTATCCTTTTCCGACGATGCCGCCCAGCAGCGCCGCCAGATCATTCTCTCCTTCGCTTGCTTTCTGGATCTCATCCAGCTGCTGCGCCAGATCATCCGCCGCCGGTTCCCGCCACTGATCCGGAGCGCACAGCAGGATGTAACTCAGCGAACCGATCATCTTCAACTGCCCGGTTACCCCGATTCCTTCCAGCATCCGTCGTTCAAACGCCATGCGTCCCTGCTTGTCGCAACGGCACTGGCGCGACTGCGAACCGATGATCGAGAACGCCTTCTGGATTTTCGGGTTCGCGATGGCCAGTTTCCGCAGCCGGGCAATGAATTCCCGGAACATCCCCTGCGGCAGCAGCGCCAGCGCATTCCCCCGCGTCGGCATCAGCACAAACCCCCCGTCTCCGTCCAGCCGCCGCCATTCGCTCGGCAACGTCACCCGGCACTGGGCGTCCAGCGCGTGTTCATATTCTCCGAAAAACAACGGCTCGTCCCAATGTCTGTCTTCTGCCGATGCCATTGTCTTTATCCCTTATTACCCCTATTCTCCCCTATTTACTCCTATTTTACCACAATCCTCCCTTTTTTGCAAATTTTAATCCAAAAAAAAACGTGTTTTTATCACGCTTTGCCCTGCCGGCTTCTTCAGCCCGCACAAAGGCTTCGCACTTCTTCGCAGATCATTCAGCGCGGGCAGATTTTGCAGGGGAACCAGAATGGGAGCGGAAGGAATGCTTTCTGAGGTCTGCGATTCAGCGTAAAAAAAAACCGTGGTGCTTCCACCACGGTCTATTTCTTTCGATCCAGGCGCTCAACCGCGTTTCAGCTGTTGCTCCAGCTGCATCACAGTCCGGCGCAATGCCTCGTCACGCTCGCACAATTTCGGCACCTTGTTCACCGCATTGAGAATGGCACCGTGCGTTTTGCCAAACGCCGCCCCGATTTCCGGCAGCGAATGCGATGTCAACCGACGGCAGAGATACATGGCCACCAGTCGCGGCTCCGCGATGTGCTGCGGCCGCTTGGTGCCAAGCAGATCCGCAACTTTGATACCGAACTGATCCGCCACACTCCGCTGAATCTCATCCATCGACACCGACCGGGCCGAACATTCCTGCGCCAGCTGAACAGACAACAACTCTTCAGCCTGCTGCACCGTCAGCTGCCCGGAACCGCGCATGGAGGCAAACGACGCCAGGCGCATGAACGCCCCTTTCAGGCGTCGCACACTGGAGGAAATCTGCACGGCCAGGAATTCCAGAATCGGATCTCCCAGCTTGACCTTGATCAGCGTATCTTCCCGCATCATGCGCAGAATCGTCAGCCGCCCCTCCACCTCCGGAACTCCGATCTCCGTAGTCACTCCGGATTCAAAGCGCGTCACCAGGCGCGGTTCCAGCCCCTTGATCTCGCAGGGCTGCTTGTCCGACGTCAGAATGATCTGCTTCTGCTGTCCGTACAACGTGTTGAACAAATTAAAAAATTCTTCCTGCATCTGCGTCTTGTTCGCCAGCACATGCACGTCGTCCACCAGCAGAATATCCACATCCCGGACCGATGAACGGAACTCACTCAAACTGCGCTTGTTCTGCAACAGTTCGTAGAAATTGTCCAACAATTCGCTGCAAGGTGCATACCGGACCCGCACTCCATTGGCACCAGTGAGGGCCGCATGCTGCGCCGCCTGCAGCAAATGCGTCTTGCCGACGCCGCTGCTGCCGTATACATACAGCGGATTGTACAGCATTCCGGGACTTTCCACCGCGGACTTGACCGCCATATAAGCATACCGGTTTTCCTCGCTGACCACAAAATTTTCAAAGGTATGCCGGATCAGCGACACCCGCACTGCGGATGGCGGAATCTTCTGGCATGGCCGCGACGGTTCCGGAACAGCAGGCGACACCGCAGGCTCCGGTGACGGCGGCGGGGCCTGATGACCGGCTTCCACCGCATAGGTGTAATTCTGATCGTGAATCCCGGCCAGAACCTCCTGCAACAGATCGTCCAGATTGTCGGAAATCCATTCTCCGAAAAATTTATCCGGTACGCCCAGCACTAATCGGTTGCCATCGTCGATCCGGATCGGAACGACCGGTTGAAACCACTGCCGGTAACACTGCAGACTTTTCTTTTTCAATCTTTCGGCAGCTACAGCCCAGACTTCCACCGCCGAAATCATTTGTGCTTCCATAAGAACCAAACGCCTTTGCCATCCACTCTGAGCCGCAAGTTATTGACAGCTCCTGTAATTTTTGATTCATCAGCAACTTGCGGCATAAAAACCGTGACGACAGGCCTTCCCGGTCCGTCTTCGCCCTGTTTCGGCAGCAGTTGCTGCAAGATCTTGCCGAAACGGGATTTCCCCCTCAAAAAACAACTTTTTGAGTCGTTGCAGAGGACTTTTCCACTGCCGGTGGGCGGCATTTTTTCATAACTCGGCCAAACTGTATATGGTTTGCGGAACTTACAAAAAAAAACCCGAAATACTCCACAACTTATCAACAAGTTATTAACAACCGCACCCCTCCTCGCCCGGGGCGCAACACTAATCAATATATCCGGACGGCGCCACAATGTCAACCGGAAAAAGACGACTTTTCACTGAAAAATTTTTCAAAAATCTTACCATTTCCTTTTGCAATTTTAATCTTTTTCCATACAGGCAAAATCGGAAACATTCCTGATAACCCCTCTTCGCCGTCAGTCGATCACAGTCCAGAGGCGGCCTTTCTCCGTGCGGATCAAGCGGATGTTCAAATCGAACGCGCTTTGCAGATTCGGTTCCGTCAACACCTCGTCCCGCTGCCCCTCCGCGGCGATCCGTCCCGACTTTAAAATCATGCCGCGCCCGAAAACCGGCAGAATGTCTTCAATGCGCTGAGTAATGAAAATCATCGTCAAATCCGGGCGATCCGCCGCCAGTTTCGCAATGAAGTCCAGCAGAAATTCCCGTCCGGCAATGTCCAGATATACGCTGGGCTCGTCCAGAATCATCAATTCCGGTGCGGTCATCATGGCCCGTGCAATCAGGATTTTCACCTGCTCACCGGAGGACATGGTCACCAGCGACCGTTCGCACAGTGCTTCGCAGCGCAAACTCTTCATGACGGCATGGGCGCGTTCCAACTCGTCGGCGGAGGCCTGACGGAACAATCCGAACGTGCCGTCCACTCCGGACAACACCATTTCCAGCCCCTTGATCTCTCCGTCCATCCATTGCTGCATGCAGGGACTGACCCAGGCGATGGAACGCCTCAAATCCATGAGATTGACCGAACCAAACGTCTTGCCGAGCACCTGCACTTTCGCCCCGTAAAGCGGCCAGGCATACCCCATGAGGACCTTCACCAGAGTGGTTTTGCCGGCGCCGTTCGCACCGAGAATGAAACAGCGTTCGCCCCGCCGCACCTTCCATGAAATGTCGTGAAGAATTTCACGTCCACCGAGAAATACGGTGGCATGTTCCACATTGATCGCCATTTTTCCGTCTCAACTCCCTCTATTGTCCGTGCCGGCCGCAGCCGGCTTTTCTCTCTTCTCCGAAGCGGTGGCACACTTGTAGGCCACCCATTCATCCCGCAATCGTTTTCCTTCGGCAAACTCCTGTTCGAAAGCATCGAAGTTGCCCTGCTCAATCAACGTCCGAAACCGTTCGTAACGCCGATCGAAGTCCCGCATCGCCGCCAGGACCGCCGGTTGATTATGCTCAATGATTTCCCGCCACATCACCGGGTTGCTTGAAGCAATCCGCGACGTGTCCCGAAACCCCGTTGCACAACCCGCAAAACGCCTCCGGCGCGCCTCCGGTGAAGCCGCATCCAGCACACTCAACGCCAGCGCCGAAGCCAGAATGTGCAAAACATGGCTGGTATGCGCCACCAGATCGTCGTGCTCGGTTGCTCCGATGCGCACCAC
The DNA here is from genome assembly GCA_949282965.1 of uncultured Lentisphaeria bacterium. GTDB lineage: Bacteria > Verrucomicrobiota > Lentisphaeria > Victivallales > Victivallaceae > CALXOD01. The sequence continues at coordinate 16,485 of CASDQW010000109.1, read as the reverse complement.
CCGGGTGCCGATGGCAGTCCAGAGCGCCTCCACCTCCGCCACCGCCTCCGGTGCGGCGTCAGGCGGAGGCACCACGAACACCTCCGCGTTCTCATAAAGTTCGGGGAATGCACAGGCCACCCCCCTTTTTTCCGTTCCGGCCATGGGATGGCTGCCGATGAAATGCACGCCACGCCCGGCCAGTGACCGCCGGGCGGCCTCCAGGATATCCGTTTTCACACTGCCCACATCGGTAACCACCACTCCGGGCCGCCAGCAGCAGGCATACTCTTCCAGAAACGTCATGATCGCCGGAATGGGCAGCGCCAGCACCGTCAAGTCTGCCCGCGCCAGCAACGATTCCGGCTGTTCGGCGATTTCATCGACCGCATCCGCGGCAAGCGCGGCACACCGGGTCTCTCTCCGGTGGGACCATCCCAGCCGACGCATGCCCGAACCGCGAAGCGCCATCCCGAGAGAGGCGCCCAGCAGGCCGAGTCCGATGATCAAAATATTTTTTTTCTTCATGTGCAGCCGGCCTTCGTCAGTTGTGGGTTGTTGTCCTATTAATATAGTGGTCCGGACTGAATTTTTCCGCAAAGAAAAAGGTTTTTTTTTAATTTTTAAAGTTTTTTTCAAAAGGTGATTTTCCGGGTTGATTTTTTGGGAAAACAGATGTATAATGCCGGAAATTATTCAGTAAAAAAAATCACAACGGTAACGCATCACGCAGAGGGTTTCCATCTCCATGTTTCGACCATTCTTTCTCCGTCTGTTCCCAATCAGTGTCCTGGTGCTTTGTTGTTCTTCGGCATCCGCGTCGGAGCAAAGCGGCAATCCGCCTTCCATCCTCAATCCCGGAGAAATCGTGGTCCGTACCCCGGAGGATATTCAGGCCGGCCGGGAAAACGTGATCCGGGTCGCAGACCAGCTTCGGGAATTGTTCGCGCCGCAGCAGAAAGTCCGCAAAGGCCGCCCCGCACCGGAACAACGTTATCTGAAAATCCTGCCCGGCATCAGCGGGCGCGCCACCCTGGTCTACCGCTGCCGCTACAATACCGCCAGCAAACTGTCCACCAGCGTGGAATCCCTGATTACCAATGACGGGTACGTGGAACCGACTGAAGAACAGAACATGCTCATCATCAACGACAAAAAGGAAAACATCGAAGCGCTGGCAGAAATTCTTCCCGCCATCGATGTCGCCTCCTCGCAGGTGTTGATCGAAGCCAAAGTCGTGGAAATCATGATTTCCGACGGCATGCAGCGCAACATGTCGCTGACCTTCAATCAAACCAAGGACGTCACCGTGATCGATGAGAACGGCCACGCGAGTCCCGGCGCCGTCAACAACAGCGCCGGCATGACCACTTCTTCGCTGGCGCCGACCACGACGAAAGACGGCGGCGGCATGGACTGGGTCTTCTCATCCGGCGACAAGAGCATTCATGCCGCCTTCCAGTGGCTGCTCAATGCCCAGGATGCCAAGGTTCTGTCCTCGCCGACCATTGTTGTGGCCCGCAATGAAAAATCCACCATCTCCAACGGTCAGGACGTCCCGATTCAGTCCCAGACCAACACCAACGGCAGCATCCAGACCAGCACCACCTTTAAACGGGTCGGCGTCACGCTGGACGTAACCCCGAAAATGATCAACGAGGACAACGTCACCTTGCTGGTGTCGCCGCAGGTCTCCAACATTCAGAGCTATCAAACCATCTCACAGGGGACCAGTTCCTATCAGGTGCCGGTGATTTCCGTGCGCAGCATCGAAACCAACATCAAGCTCGAAGACGGCCAGACCATCGTCATGGGCGGGTTGTACAACAACCGGGAATCCGTCCGCCAGGAACGCATCCCGTTTTTGAGCGACATTCCCTATTTCGGAGAGTTGTTCACCTCCAAATACCGGGAAAAGGAGCTGATTCAGCTGCTGTTCTTCCTCCGGGTACGCATTCTGACGCCGGACGACCTGGCCGACGGGATTCTTTTCGACCCGGACGAAACCGCCCGGAGCAGCAACGCCATCGGGGACATCATCCGCAAGTCGCCGACTTTGCCGCAGACTGAAAATACGTTGCAGCAGGTCAAGCATGAATTCATCGACCGCGATCCGCTGCAGAAAAGCGAATCCACGACCGGTGAAATTCCCACCGGCCTCCCCAAACCGTGACGAGGGGGTGGCAAAGTGCGCATTCGCTGGATGAAAATCACCATTCTGACCGCCGTCCCGGTCCTGCTGGCCGCCGCGGGCTACTGCTGGGGCGTGGTCTACCTCGCGGAACGCCGCGCGGATGAACAGTTCGCCATCCGCCGCGGCGATACCGCCATCGACCGGACGTTCAAGGTCAAGCGCGACAACCTGATCATCGGGTTGCGTCTCAGCGGCAACGTCAGTGCCAGTGAAAAACATAAACTGTCGCTGCAGGCCAACTACCGCACCAAGCTGCTTTCGGTGGTCGACGAGAACGCCAAGGTCAAAAAAGGCGATGTGCTGGCGGTTTTCGAAACCGACGAACTCAAGGAAAAAATCGACGACCTGCGTATCTCCTATTCCAATCAGGAAAAGGAACTCGCCATCGCCATCGAAAACGCCAAAGTGCAGGAAAGCAGCAACGAGGTGGACCTAAAAGTTGCCGAAGACCGTTTGAACCAGGCCGAGGCCGCGCTTCGCAAATACCTGCGTCTCGAACGCTCCAATACCAGAAAAAATCTCGCGCTGCAGATTGCGACCGCCGAAACCAACCTGCTCAACGCCAAGCAGGACTACGAAGACAAGCTGAAAGCCATCAAAGAAGAAGGCGTCAGTGACGAGGCCGGAGAACAACAGAACCAGAAGGAGCTCCGCGATTTGCAGAATAAAATCGACACCGCGGAAAACGCCCTCTCCAGCGCCCAGACCGACCGCAAGGCCTTTCAGCGTTACGACAATCCGATCACTTTGCTGCGGCTCTACAACGAACTGGAACAGGCCAAACTGAATCGGGAACGGGTGCGTATTTCCACCGCCTCCAACCTCGTGCAGAAAAAGAAACTGGTGGATAATTTGCGTACCAACATCCGCCGGATCGTCAACCAGCTGGAAAAATACGAATCCTATCTGCCGATGATGAAACTGGTCGCCCCTGCCGACGGCATCGTCATCTACGCCGACCCCGACCGGCGCTGGGGCAACCCGGACGTCAAGCCGGGCATGGACATCTGGAAGGGCCAGATCATTCTGACCATCCCGGAAATGGACAACCTGATGGTGGATTTCGACCTGCCGGAACAGTACCGCTCCCGGATCCATACCGGCAACCGGGTGGTCATCACCCCCGACTCCCTGCCGACGCTCAAATTGAGCGGTACGATCAGCCAGATCGCCACGCTTCCGGTCAACCAGATCAGCTGGGACAGCGCCTCCCCCAAGGTCTACAATTCCCGCATTACCCTGGACGAACAAAATCCCCAGCTGGTGAACGGCATGAGCGTGGAGGTCGAGGTCATTTCCAAAATTCTGCGCGACGTGCTGTTTGTACCGGTGGAGGCCGTGTTTGAAAACAATTCGTCGTTCTTCGTCTACTGTCATCGCGGCGGCGCCCCCAAGGAGGTTCCGGTCACCATCGGGGAGGCCAACAGCAATTACGTTCAAATTCTCGACGGGCTCAAGGAGAATGACATCGTCTATCTCTACCGGCCCTACCAGAAAAAACAGGACAGTGAATCCTGACCCGGATGGCCATGAGCAGCAGTACCCCGTTTGAAATCACACCATACGCCGGCGGCGAGGTCGTTCTCCGGCTGAACGACATCCGAAAAACCTACAATACCGGAGAACTGGCCGTCAACGTGCTCAAGGGCATTTCCTTCGAAATCCGGCGCGGCCAGTTCGTCGGCATTGTCGGTACCTCAGGTTCCGGCAAATCGACCATGCTGAACATTCTGGGCATGCTCGACGTGCCCACGTCCGGCAGCTATCTGCTCGAAGACATCAACGTGGAAACCCTGACCGACCAGGAGCAGGCGACGATCCGCAACCGCAAAATCGGGTTCATCTTCCAAAGTTTCAACTTGTTCCCGTACCTGACGATCGAACAGAACATCGAAGTTCCCATGATCTACAACCGCGTTTCGCGACGCGTCCGGCGGGCCCGTGCGCTTGAACTGGCCAAGCAGGTTGGACTCGGGCACCGGCTCGGGCACCGGCCGACCCAGCTCTCCGGCGGCGAATGCCAGCGGGTGGCGGTGGCCCGATCGCTCGGCAACCATCCGACTTTTCTGCTGGCCGATGAACCGACCGGAAACCTGGACGAAAAAACCGGCAACGAAATCATGAATCTCTTTCACCGCCTGCACCGGGAACAGAACGTCACCATTGTCATGGTGACGCACAACCCGTTGTTCGAACCGCATTATGATCAGGTGATCCGGCTGCGGGACGGACTGGTGGTGCAGGAATTTCCCCAGGGGGCGTTTGCATCATGATGATGTTCGGCGACATCGTCCAGCTTTCGCTGCAAAACCTGCGCCTGCATAAAGTGCGCTCGGTGCTGACCTCGCTCGGTGTGATTTTCGGCGTCGGCAGCGTCATCGCCATGCTGGCCATTTCGGAAGGTGCGAAACGCAAAGCGCTTGAGCAGATCGAGGCCATGGGCATCGATAAAATCATCGTTTATTCCAAAAAACCTCCGTCCGCGGGCGCCGGCGTCAGTTCCAACCGCACCAGCCGGATCGACGCCTACGGCCTGAGCGCGATCGACCGTCGGAAGATCCTGGAACTGGATAACATCGAACGGATCACCCGGGTGCGGGACGCCCGCAAAAAAATTCTCAAGGGGCTGGACCGGATGGACTTGAAACTGGTCGGCGTCGACCGGGATTTTCTGGAGGACTCGGCCAGCGGCATGACGGACGGACGCTGGTTTTCCGGGGTGGATTTTCACGCACCGCAGAATATCTGTGTCATCGGCAGCAACGTGAAGCGGAAACTTTTTCCGCTCGGCGCCAGAGACGTCATCGGCGCCCCCATCCGCGTCGAAGGGCAGGTGTTCCGCGTCATCGGCGTGCTGCACAACGATATCGGCGCCAACTATCCGGAGGTGGGCAGTCCCAACGACATGATTCTCATCCCCTTCCCCACCTCGGAAATTCTTTACGGCAACTACGCCTATACCGACGACGGCACCGGCATCCGGGTCACCCTGATCGATTACGACGTCTTCCTGCTGAAAATCCGGAACCTTGAATACATCGACAACACCGCCCGCCGGTTGATCAATTATCTGGGGAAATCCCACTCCAAGGTCAAGGACTGGGAAGTCATTGTCCCCCTCGACCTGCTCAAACAGCGGGAGGCCACGCAGAACATCTTCACCATCGTCATGAGTTCGATTGCCGGCATTTCGCTGATCGTCGGCGGCATCGGCATCATGAACATCATGCTCGCCAGCGTCTTCGAACGCCGCAAGGAAATCGGTACACGGCGCGCGCTCGGCGCCCAGAAAATCGACATCCTGCTGCAGTTCCTCATCGAAACCGTCTCGCTCACCTCGCTCGGCGGCCTGCTCGGCGTCATTCTGGGCATCGGCATTTCCCAGATCATCACCTACTACGCCGGGATGCCGACGGTCTATTCACTCTGGAGCATTGTGGCGTCGATGCTGATTTCCAGCCTGGTTGGAGTCATCTTCGGCACCTACCCTGCCTGGCAGGCGGCCCAGCAGAACCCCATTACCGTTCTGCGCGCCGAGTAGGAAAACCATTCGGCGTCAGCGCATCGACGGCTTCACCACCAGCCGCCAGAAGAGCAGCCAGAAGATCACCACTCCCACACTGATCAGCCAGATCGGCATGCCGCCGTGGTTGGCCACCAGCACCAGTGCGGTGGAGGTCCACAGCCCGCCGCCCATAATCGGTTCGTGCAGCAGCTGTTTGTATCCGAATGCCTGCGGGGCGATGGTTTTCGACTCCGGGTCAACGATCCGCAGCAGCAACAGCCCGGTCGCGGTCACCCCCGTCGACTGGCCAAATTCGGCAATCGACTGCTCAAACCAGGTTTCCGGCAGCAGTCGCGGCGCCACCACCAGCACGCAAAAAAGATTCCACAGAATCCCGAATACGAACATGATCAACAGCGGCCAGAAATAATCCAGCACGAATTCCAGCCGGATCGACGCCACCGCCGCCACCACCAGAAAATCCAGCGTAGCTCCGGAAATCCGCTGCATCTGCCCGTGGTCCACCAGAAAATCAATGCGCAACCGGCTCATCACCACCTGCAGCAGCAGACCGCCCAGCATACACAGCGGAAACAGCGGAAAACTTTCCAGCACCCGGAGATTGCGGATCACCTCCGGCACCACCTGGTTCAGTCCAATGAACGCCTGCTTGAAGAGATACCCCACCAGCACCGCCAGCCCGAGAATCGCCACATGAAAGGCCAGCGAGTCAATCGAATCCGCCTGTACCGTCTGTCGTCCGGCCGGGGGCTGCTGGTGTTTCGGCCAGATCCCGCAACGCTCCGCCCGACTTTGATCGCGGAAAGAACGAATCCCCTTGACCCAGCCGCGCATGACGGCATAGTTGATCAGGATCATCCCGAATACCACCCCGGTGATCATCCCGACCGTGGCAACCGTGTACCCCAGATCGCGTCCTTCCGGAAACCCGAGCGCATCAAAAGTGGACGCCAGGCCGCCGACCGTGCCGTGTCCGCCTTCAAACCCGATTTCCAACAGCGTTCCGAAAACATCACTGACGCCGAACAGCGGTTTCAGCAACAGCAGCACCAGTCCCAGCCCCACCACATACTGTCCCCAGGCAATGATCTGCCCATAACAGAACTGCGGCGCGGCAATGCGCCAGATACGGCCGATCCCCGGAACCGCCACCCCCAGAAACAGCGAAGCAAACACCACGTTGATCAGAAAACCCGGCACCTCGCTCCACGGTGCAAACCACGCCACCGGCAGCCAATCCCCGCAGCAACGAATCAAAATCAGCCCCAGCACGCCGCCGATCACCGAACTCGGCAGGTACAGGCGCTGCAACAGCGGCACATACACCCGCAGGACTTTGCCGCACACCAGCAGCAGGCACAACAACGCAAACGACATGACCGCAGTCATCAAGAAATTCCTTTCCCATTTTGCTCCGGCGCATGGATCCGGTCCGTGCCGGAGCGCGGCACTTCCCACCGGAACGCCCCGTGGCGGTTACAGCTTGATCACTCCGATGGAGTGCAGAAACGCAATCATAATCCCGATCGGCGAAATGAACCGGATGAAAATCCCCCAGCAGGACGCCGCCGTGAAGATCTTGTGCGGATTGCCGTACCCGGGTTCGCCGCGCAACCCGCTGAGCAATACGATCAGATTGGTGTCGAGCATGTCGCCACCGCTCTTGCGGATTTCCCGAAGCGCGTGCCGGGTCCCCCACACCCAGCCGACGAAGATGGAAATGCCCATTCCGCTCAACGGCAGCAGCCAGTAGCTGGTCAGAAAATCCAACATATTAAAGAAGCTTTCCGGGACCTCGTCAAATACCGTTTCGAACATCGTATGCAGCCCCGCGATCCGATCCCAGCCGTCCACGCTCACAGCGCAGACGATCCCCAGCAGCGCAATCGGCACCACACTCGCCAATACCGCCCAGCAACGGCGCAGATGCAACTGGTCCATCAGCACCGAAGTCATCACTTCCAGCAGACTGACCCCGCTGGTGATCGCCGCAATGGCCAACGCCACGAAGAAAACCCCGCTCCACAACCAGCCGAGTCCCCCCGGAATGTGGTTGAACGTCACCGGCAGGATCTTGAACACCAGTCCCGGCCCGCTGTCCGGCGGAAACCCCATGGCAAAAAGCGCCGGAAAGATCGCCAGTCCCCCCATCAGGGCCGCCAGCGTGTCAAAGCCGATGATCGCCAGAGAATTTTTGACAATCGACTGCTTCGGCGCCATATAACTGCCGTAGGTAATCATGATCCCCATGCCGAGACTCAGGGTGTAAAACGCATGCCCCAGCGCTTCCAGCACTCCCGCCGCAGTCAATTTCGAGAAATCAGGCGACAGGAAAAAGCGCACCCCCTCCATCGCTCCCGGCAGCGTGATTCCTCTCAGGATCAGCACCAGCAGCAGAGCGAACAGAATCGGCATCAGAATTTTGGAATATCGTTCAATCCCTTTGCGCACCCCGCCGGCCACCACCAGAGCGCAGGCCAGAAGGAACAACATCTGACAGGAGATCGTCATATACAACCCGCCGTCCACGCCGAACAGCAGAGTGTCGAACACCTCCTCCGCCCCCACCGCATCGACAAACGTCAGACGGTTCATGAAAGCCCGGATGGCATAGGCCAGCGTCCAGCCGCCGACCACGCTGTACACCGCTGTGATCAGCACGATCGACACCACCCCGTCGACAATCCCGGCCACCGCCCAGCCGTAACGGATGGTCAGCCCGCCGGTCAGCACCAGCAACGCACCGTATCCGTAAGATTGAAACACCAGCAGCGCCACCCCGATCAGCACAATGATGCCGCCGAGAAATTCCGCCAGCCGCGAATGCCGCGGCGAAAGTTCCAGAAAAGCGCCGAGCGGATTTTTCTGCGTGGCCCGCCCCATGGCGATTTCGCAGATCATCACCGGCAGCCCGATGGCCGCGATGCAGACCAGGTACACCAGCACAAACGCACCACCACCATTCATGCCCGTTACATACGGAAACTTCCAGATGTTGCCGAGTCCGATCGCGGACCCGATCGCCGCCATCAGAAACCCCCAGCTTGATCCCCAATGCTCGCGTTTTTCCTGCACGTTGCTCTCCTTGGTGTATGCCCGCCCTCAGACTTCGGTCGCTGACCGTCCGCGCATACGGCGACGTTCCAGTTCAGTCAGGTAAAATTTCCGAAGACGGATATTTTTCGGAGTAACCTCCACAAGTTCATCGTCCTCGATATATTCCAGCGCCTGCTCCAGCGACATTTTGCGCGCGGGCACGATTTTGAGATTGCGGTCGCTTCCGGCGGCCCGCATGTTGGTCAACTGCTTGCCTTTCTGCACATTGACCACCAGGTCCCCTTCCTTGCAGTGCTCGCCGACGATCATGCCTTCATAGCAGTCGGTATTCGGATCAATGAAAAAGAATCCGCGCAGCTGCAGCGCATCAATCGCATACGCCGCCGCCTTCCCCGCCGCCATGCTGACCATGGTCCCCACCGAACGCTGCGGGATGTCGCCCTTGTACGGCTCATAATGATCAAACCGGTGCGATACGATCGCCTCCCCGGCGCTGGCCGTCAATGCCCGGCTGCGGAACCCGATCAGCCCGCGGGTGGGAATGTGAAATTCCAGCAGCTGCCGCAGTCCGCGCGACTCCATCTGAATGAGTTCGCCGCGCCGCATGCCGGCCATTTCAATGATTTTCCCGGCATATTCCCCGGGGACATCCACCGAAAGGATTTCGATGGGTTCGCATTTGACGCCGTCGATCATCTTCGTAATCACCTGCGGCTTGGCGACGGCCAGTTCATATCCTTCGCGCCGCATGGTTTCGATCAGCACCGCCAGATGCAAGACGCCGCGACCGCTGACCCGGAAGGCGTCGCCATTGAGTTCCTCCACCCGCAGCGCCACGTCGCGCTCGACTTCCTTGAACAAACGTTCCCGCAAGTGGCGGCTGCTGACGTATTTGCCTTCCTTGCCGTAGAAAGGTGAATCGTTGATCCGGAAGATCATCGACAACGTCGGTTCGTCGATCGCGATCGGCGGCATCGCTTCAGGATGCTCCTGATCACAGATCGTATCGGAAATGTCAATATCCTCAATCCCGACGATCGCACACAAATCCCCGCAGGGCACCTGATCCGTCTCCTGCCGGTTCAACCCCTCAAAGGTGAAAAACTGCCGGATGTCTACCGGCCGGGAAGTTCCGTCACGCTTGATCAACACCAGCGGCCGGGACGCGTCCAACGTGCCCCGATACACCCGGCCGATGCCGATGCGGCCGACGAAATTGGAATAATCCAGCGTGGCCACCTGCATCTGCACCGGCCCCTCCAGCACCGGCGGAGCGGGGACATATTCCAGAATCGCGTCCATCAGCGGCAGAATCGACTCCCGGGGATCCTTGAGATCCCGCACCGCCCAGCCGGAACGGCCGCTGGCGTAGAGAGTGGGGAAATCCAGCTGTTCTTCGGACGCGTTCAGTTCGCAGAAAAGATCGAAAACCTTGCCGTGCACCACCTCCGGCCGTGCATCCGGCTTGTCCACCTTGTTGATCACCACCACCGGCCGGAGGTTGAGCCGCAGCGCCTTGTCCAGCACAAACCGGGTCTGCGGCATCGGCCCTTCGGCGGCGTCCACCAGCAGCAGCACGCCGTCGGCCAGTTTCAACACCCGCTCGACCTGACCGCCGAAGTCGCTGTGGCCGGGGGTATCGATCACGTTGATTTTCACCCCCTTGTATTCCACGCTGATGTTCTTGGCCAGAATGGTGATGCCGCGTTCGCGTTCAAGATCGTTGCTGTCGAGAAAACACTCTTCCACCGCCTGGTTTTCCCGGAAGACCTTGGCCTGTTTGAGGATTTCGTCCACCAGAGTGGTTTTGCCGTGGTCGACATGGGCAATGATGGCGATATTTCTGATTTCACGCATAAAAACCGGAACCTCTTTCGAAAGAAATTGAATGGATCATCCGATTAATATACTCCATAAGCCCATGGTTTGCAATGGTGCGACCGGCATTCCGACGTTTTTTTGCGACAACCGCACCGGATCCTTAACGGAATCGTCCCCGGGTTCAGTCTTTTTTCCGACGGGTCCCGGCACGCGGATGCGCCTGCGCGTATACCTCTTTCATGCGGGCGGTGCTGACATGGGTATAAATCTGAGTGGTGCTGAGATTTTCATGCCCCAGCAGCTCCTGTACGCTGCGCAGATCCGCGCCGGCATCCAGCAGGTGCGTGGCGAAGGAATGACGCAATTTATGCGGTGTCAGATCCGGCGGCAATCCCGCCTGGAGCAAATATTCCTTGAGATTGCGCTGAAAGGAACGGGCAGTCAACCGTTCCCCGAAACGGTTGAGAAACAGCGGCGCATCATTGGTCCGCGCTCCCCCCGCGGCGGTACGGTACGGCCAGTAGGCACGGAGTGCCCGGACTGCCGCGCCCCCCAGCATCCCCAGCCGTTCCTTGCGGCCCTTGCCGGTCACCCGCACCACGCCTCCGGAAAGATCGACGTCGCCGTAATTCAGCGCCACCGCCTCGCCGACACGCAGCCCGGCGCTGTAGATGACCTCGACCATGGCCAGGTCCCGCGCTGCGGCGAAGGCGGCGGACTCGTCGCTTTTCGCCGTTCCATTCTCTGCGGTGGCGCGCCAATATTCCCCCACTGCCCGGGTGAGCCGATCCACCGCGTTCACCGACAGAATCTGCGGCAGACGCCGTTCCCGCCGGGGCGCGGCAATGCGCAGGAACGGATTGCCGCCCACCCGTTCCTCCCGCTGAAGATAGCGGAAGAACGAGCGCAGCGCGGACAATTTCCGCTGCATGGAGCTTTTGCTGTCCCCACGCTGGTGCAGCTCAAAAAGGAAGGTTCGCGCCTGATCCGCATCCACGCTTCCCCAGTCGTCGAAATCCGCCGCGCCGGCCACCAGCTCGGCAAACTGTCCGATGTCGCGCCGATATCCGGCAATGGTATGGTCGCTGGCCTGTCGCTCCGCCCGCAGATAGCGACAGAAATCATCGATCAGCATGATCTGCTCCTTGCGTTCCCTGTCTCCGCCTGTATTAGGTCATTTCCCCTTCATGAAAAATACCTCCGATCCGGTATTTTTCAATCTCTGCCCCGGCCTTAATTCCGGCAAATCCCCGTTTTCCTGTCCTTCAGGGCGTTCAGCGACGGTGCACACCGCGACGCTCTTCCGATACGGCCCGGAAAAGATGGATTTTCCTGAAAAAAAACATTGAATTTTAGCCGGTACTGCGCTACTTTATGATACCGTTTTTCATGAGAATTGTTTTTTATCTGGAAATCAACCGGAGATCGAAATTCATGCGTAAATTCATCGCCCTCGTCTCCGCGTTTCCCCTGCTGGCGGCCACACTTGCCGCCGCCGAAGCCGAAGGTGTGATCAAGGGGACGCGGGTCAACGTCCGGCTGGCGCCGACCACCTCCGCCGCCATCGTCGCCCGGCTCTCCACACCGGAGAAAGTAACCGTCACCCGCGCCGGCAACGGCTGGGTGGAAATCAAGGCCCCGGCCGCCTATCTTTCCTCCCGCTATGTCAAGGACAACCGGACCACCACTGCCGTCAATCTACGGGCGGGAGCGGGAACCAGCTTCCCCTCCTACGGTCGGATCGCCGCCGGTACCACGATCAAAGTTCTGGAAAAAAGCAGCGGCGAATGGCTGAAAATCGTGCCGCCGGACCATGTCCGCGCCTATGTTTCCGCATCGCTGGTGCAGGCGGACACGAGTGCGTTGCCGAAACTGGAAGCCGCGGCCGGCGGCGCCACCGCCGCCACCTCCGGGACGCCTCAAACCTCGTTCGTCGAAGCCAATCCCTTCAAAGATCTGCCGACTGTCGCCGGAAGCGGTCGGGAAGTAACGGTATCCGGTATGCTTTATCCGATCAAAAGCGAAGCGCCCAACGTAAAATTCGCCCTGCTGCGGGTCAGCGGCAATAAATACGTGATTGACCACTTTGTCCACACCGGCGGATCCAAACGGTTTGACGAGTTTGCCAACAAACAGGTGCGCCTGATCGGCGCCAGTTATCAGGTGCAAGACTGGAAAAACCGGGTGCTGAAAGTGCGCCGCATTACTCCGATCCGCAACTGAACCGGAGCAAAAACGGATTTTTCCCCTGCCCCGGACTTGCATAAACGGATTTCCGGTGTACAGTAAGAAATTCGTCATTACGGGACAATGAGGACGTCCGGCGCCGATGTCGCGACAGCTTCGGCATTCCCAGAAAGATAAGATTCAATCAGTAAAACATAAGGACTGAAACATCATGAAGAGAACGTTCCAGCCGTCCAATCGCAGAAGAAAACGCAGAATCGGTTTCCGCGCCAGAATGTCCACCCGTGGCGGACGCCTGGTCCTGAAACGTCGCCGCCAGAAAGGCCGCGCCCGGCTGACCACCGCCTGATGAACTCCAAGCCGACCGGAAGGATGCAGCCGCCGGAGGGGACCGCGCCGGAAAACCGGAATACAATCCGGAGGATTCTGCGCAAGCCGGATAAATTGCGGTTCCGTGCTGAATTTGATCAGGTCCGGCAGCAAGGCATCAAACAGGTCGGCAGAGGCATGCTGGCGGTAGTGGCGCCGGCTCCGGACGGTGCGGTACGCTGTGGGGTCATATGCGGGAAAAAATACAGTCTTCTGGCCGTCAAACGCAATCGGGCGCGCCGGTTGCTGTGGGAGAGCTTCCGGTTGTTGAAGCCGCATCTCTCCGCATGTCACCTGGTGCTGATTCCGCGCAAAAAACTGGCAGTCTGGAAGCGCCAGCAGGCCACCCGGGAACTGGCGGAGTTGCTGCTTCAAGGCAAGGTATTGCCCCCGGAAATTGCAGCATCACCGCCCGAATCCTGATGGGAGTGGTGCGGATTTATCAGCTGACGGTTTCCCCGTGGTTGCCACCGTGTTGCCGCTTCACTCCGAGTTGTTCGCATTATGCCATGGAAGCGCTGGCGGTCCACGGAGCGTGGAAAGGGACCTGGTTGACCGTTTGGCGCCTGTTGCGGTGTCAGCCTTTCTGTTCCGGTGGTTATGATCCCGTGCCGCCGCGGACGCCCTCCGGGCGAAAGCGCACCGGAAAAACGACACCATCCCGGACGCGCCGGTAATGCCACCGGCAACAGTAAGAGTAACGATTTGGAAGAATGCGGATTTTTGAATTGTGAAGTTTGATAAAGATATTGTCATCGGTCTCCTGATCTGCGCCCTGGTACTGCTGGGGTGGGATCCTTTCTGCCGTTTCATGGGGTGGACCACTCCGCAAAGACCGCCTGCCCCCGCTGCCGCTCCCGCAGCGCCGGCGAACGACACCCCCGTTTCCCAACCCGCGAAACCCGTTGCCGCCCATGCTGAAAAATCTGCTCCCAGCGCGGCAATCACCACCGCGAAACCTCTGCCGCAACTACCGGCCATTACCCTGGAAAATCAGGATTTGAAACTCACCTTATCCCAGACATCTGGTGCGGCAGAAGGTATTACTCTCAAAGATTACCAGACTGCTGACCGCCGGGAATCGGTGGTCATTGACCAGCTGTCCTCGGCGAAACTGGCCGCTCCCGGTCTGCAACCCGGGGCATTGGGGGTTTTCGCCCCGGGAGAAACCTGGATTCCCGTTGCTGTTACGGAAAGCCGCCTCACGCCGGAAGGAGAATTCCACCTTGCCCGCACCATCACCAGTGCTGCGCACGGAACATTTCACGTGATTCAGAACTGGCGTCTGGGCGAAGGATATGCCACGGATTACGAAGTAACGATCTCCAATCCCGACGCCGCGGCGCTGCATTTCCCCCGGCTGGTCATCAGCGATGGAGAATTGCAGCAGTGGGGAGCCATTTCGGGGGATAAGATGCGCAGCGACAGCCTCCGGCTTGATTACCTGACTACCCGGGGACAACTGGAAAATCTCTCCGCCGACGGCAAGGATTCGAAATTTTTCCAGTCGCCAGCCGAACCCGTATCGTGGGTGGCGCTCAGCAACAAATATTTCATCAGCATTCTGCTGGGAGAACAGCCCTTCCGGCTGTACCAGGCACGGACGAAGGCTCAACCGCCCCATACCTTTGTGGTGACGACCGGTGCGGAATACGCCGATGTCCACATTCCCCCCGCCGGATCGATCACCTGGAAGTTCCGCTTTTATTCCGGTCCCAAAATTGCCTCGAACCTGAATGCGTTTGCGCCGGACGCGGGACGCACGATGCATCTTGCGTGGGGGCCGCTCGATTATCTGGCCCGCTGGATGCTGTGGGCGCTGATCCAGTTGAAACACCTCTGCGGTTCCTACGGCTGGAGCATCATTCTGCTCACCCTCATCGTCCGGCTGGTCTTCTGGCCGGTTACGGCACGGGCCAACGCCTCCATGAAGAAAATGTCGGCGGTGCAACCCAAGATTCAGGCACTGCGCACCCAGTACAAAGACAATCCTCAGTTGCTCAACACCAAAATGATGGAGCTGTACCGCACGGAAAAAATCAATCCGCTGGGCGGCTGTCTGCCGATCCTGCTGCAGATTCCGGTTTTCTTCGCGCTGTATGCCACGCTGGATGGAGCGGTGGAGCTGCGCCAGGTATCCTTCCTGTGGGCTCATGACCTCGCGGCGGCGGATACGGTGGCACGGGTTTTCGGCCTGCCGATCAATCCGCTGGTGCTGGCAATGACGGGGCTGATGGTTCTGCAGCAGCGTCTGACTCCGAGCGCCATGGATCCGATGCAGCAGAAAATGATGCTGGCCATGCCGATTGTCATGTTGTTTTTCCTCTATGATCTACCATCCGGGCTGACGTTGTATTGGACAGTCAGCCAGATTTTCAGTATTCTTCAGCTGCTGCTGCAGCAGAAGTTCAACCCCAAGACAGCGGCGCCGGCAGCCAATCCGTCCAGATAGACGCCGCGACATCTCCAAGGAGTGAGTGAAAAAATGTCGGAAAATTCCAAAATTGAAGAACAGAAAACCAAAGCGACCAAAACCCTGATGACCATGCTTGATTACCTGGGTCTGGAAGCGACGTTGCGCATTGAAGAAAAGGGTTCGAAACTGGCTATTAAGATCGCTTCTGACGATGCCGGTCGGATCATCGGGCGCAAGGGACAGACCCTGGAAAGCCTGCAGTTGCTGCTGAATCGGATCATGTTCCGTGGGGAAGAAGATTGTCCGCATCTGCTGCTGGATATCGACGGTTATGCCAAAGGCAACAATCGTGGTGGCGAACGTGCGGAACGCTCGGATGCCGGCGAAGAGAGTAATGCGGAGCGCCCGCGCCGGGACAACGGACGGCGGCGGGAAGGTGGCCGGCGGCGACGGGAAGAAGGCGGAGAAGGTGGTCGGGAACGCAGCGGCCTGAGTGAAGAGCAGTTGCAGGCCCAGGCGCTGGACGCGGCCAAGGAAGTCAAGCGCTGGGGGGAACCGGTTACGCTGCCGAAGATGAATGCCCACGATCGCCGGATCATTCATGTAACCTTGCAGGAGGATGCGGAAATCACTACGCGGAGCGAAGGGGATGGTGCGCTGAAAAAAGTGGTAATATCTCTGAAAAAAGATTGAATTTGGCTTGCAATCCCGGTCGGTGTCGCTATATTAATAGAACAGTGATCGGGAACGAATGAAATCAATTCGTCCAGATCTGTTGATTGAAATGATTGTGATTCGGGGTGTGGCTCAGTCTGGCTAGAGCGCTGCGTTCGGGACGCAGAGGCCGGAGGTTCAAATCCTCTCACCCCGACCATTTTCTTGATTCTCCGCCGACCGGTCTTCTGGTCGGTTTTTTCGTTTCGGGGGTAAATTTGA
>CASDQW010000108.1 GCA_949282965.1 uncultured Lentisphaeria bacterium | reverse complement strand
TATTCAAAATATATAAAAACAGTTCTGAGTATGAAACAGTATGTTGAAGTCAACTCTTCCCAAGAAGCTGATCTTTTGATTTTTTTAGGATATATTCTCAGCGACCCTGACCAAAGGATGTACGTATCAGGATATAAAGGGAATACGTATACATACTATAAAACAACTTATACCAAAGCCCTTTACCTTTCTGCACGCAGTAATGAGCCAGGCCCGCAGCAGGGAAAACAAGTATGGCGGGTCTGGGCTACATACACAGACGAATCTAATGATTTGACCTATACGTTTCCATACCTGGTCATTGCCTCACAACAATACTGGGGAGTAGATACAAAAGGGAAAATAACTAAAAATATTTATGAAAAAGAGGATGTTTTTTCTTCTTGGCTGGAAATGGTCAAAAAAAATCAAAAAAAATAACTGACATCGTTTGATTTTGTAAAAAAAATTGGCTGGTGTCTTCGCAGAAATCATACAACAGTTATATGGAGGTTATTTAACTGACTTGAGATGATGGTCTGAAATCGGAATCATAATCCGCAGGTCCCCGGTTCGAGTCCGGGACCCGCCACCACTTTTTCAGATCCAGAAGTTTTTCTATTCCTTGATGACTGGCGTCCCGTACTGTGTGGGTGTTTCATACGGAAACTTTCGACCTTCTGCTGCTTGCAAAGGGAAAAATATCGCAGTATGGTATTGCCGTTCCCGGCGCAAAGCAGCATCCGGTCCTGGAGACAGCTCCTGCCGCCCATGCATGGTTTTGTTTTGCCGGTCCATTCACGCCCACAGGAAAGGAGTTGCCAATATGACGGATCTCTCTCAAAGCGTCTGCCTGAATCATCCGGACACTCCGGCGGTTGCCCGTTGCGCGACCTGCAGCAAACCGATCTGCGAAGCATGCGTCGTGAACCGAAACGACTCCCTGTACTGTTCGGAAGAATGCGCCGCAAACGCCGCGGCAAGTGTCGACCGGATCACCCGTACGCTGGATGAAAAACGCCGGACCCACACCAGAACCCGTTATCGGACCATCATTCTGCTGCTGATCATCCTCATCGCCGCCGCAGCAGCCTCATGGTACTATTTTCAAAACAAGTCCGACGTCGACCGGCTGATGCAGAAAACCGGCACGGAACTCGACCGCAAAGTCCAGGAAACCAAAAACACGATCCAGCAGGGCATCCCCACCAGTTCCCAATACAAACGCGACCGGGAAAACCTGATCCAGTAAGTTCCCCTCCCCCGTTCCGGAAGAAGCCGGCACGCCGGAATGACGGCGGGCTGCCGTCGTTCCATTTTCGTTTTTTTCTCAGCTGAAGTCCGGGCCGGGAGATGCAGGAAATCCGGTCGCTTCCGACTGCTTCGACGTTTCGCCGTTGCCGGGAGGCGGCTATCCCTGAATCTCCGCCATCCGGACCGGTCGGTTTTCCCGGGCGGAGCGGATGGCGGCGAAGGCCACCCGCGTCGCCAGTACCGCATCATCCACGCCGCACACTTCTTCGTGCCGGAGTCCGCGGATCTGTTCAACAAAGTGCTCCAGCGCATGCGCGTGTCCCTTGTCCGGCTCCGCGGTGAACTGCAACAGCGGATCGTTTCGTCGCGCCGCCTCGGCACACGCCGCCGCCCGTTTGGCCAGCCAGCCGCGAATTCCGCCTTCGGCGCCGATCTCCGGCTGAGTGTCGTGCAGCAGCGGGAATTTCAGCACCGGCTCGGTGTCCGGGATTCCCGCCGTCCGAACCTCGCACATGTGATCGACCACCACGATGGCGCCGTTCCCCATCATCTCGTACAGTTCCTTGGGGTAGCCGCAGGTTCCGTTGCCGCACAAATGCAACGTGGCCAGTTCGCCGGTCCGGTACCGGATGATGATCGCATGATTCAACATCCCGGTCTCCACCGCGACCACCGACTCCGGTTCCGCCGCCAGAAACCAGTTGCACAAATCGGTGAAATGCGTCATTTCGAACAGCATCGGCCCATACGGCGCCTGTTCCGGATCAAACACCCAGCTTTTCCAGCTGTGCCAGTCGTCGTTGATCCGCACGCACATCGAAGCCACGCCGTCATCCGCCCGCTCCGGCCGGTCCGGCTCCCGTTCCCAGCGCCAGGCACAATGCCGCGGATGCGTCATCTGTTCCCGGAAAATCCGTCGGGCCGCGATCATGGCCGGACTGCTGCGCCGGTTGTGTCCGACGCAGAACGGAATACCCGATTCATGCACCACGTGCTGGATCTTCAGGATTTCCTCCAGTGTAATACCGAGCGGCTTCTCCACATAAACCGGCTTCCCGTATTCGGCCGCCAGGGCGATCACCGGGTAGCGCAACTTTTCCGTGGTCGCCAGACAAACGGCTTCCACTTCGGGGTCCGCCACCGCCGCGCGCCAATCGTCGCACACCGCCGTCCCGTAATGGTCCCGGCAGAACTGCAATACCTCCGGCGACCGGTCGCAACACAAATGCAGACAGGCACTCGAAGATGCCAGCAGATTCGGAATATGCTGCATTCGCGCCAGAGCGCCGCAGCCGATCACTGCAAATTTCAAACGCGTGTCCGTCATTGGGATGCCAGTCCTTTCCGCCGATACCATTCACGCAAATCCACCGGCTGGCCGGACTCCAGGGAATGCAGCAGGGCAAATGTCATTTCCGTTACCTTGGCGCCGGCCAGAGCGTCGGCGTTCTCCGGTTTCTCCCCGCTCAGGAAACAGCGGGCAAAGTGCTGCAGACTCTGCAACCAGCCCTTGTCCGCGGAGAAAAACCGCATCCGCGGATTTTCCCGGTGAAAATCTTCCAGCCGGAATGCCGGCGGCAGCGGTCGCCGGATCGGCGGATTGCTGATCCCCATCGCCGCCCAATTGACCTGGTATTCTTCGGGGATGTATTCGTTGGCCCGCGCCACGACGTATTGCTCGTAAAATTCAAATCCGTACTTCGCCACCGCCGCCGCCTGTTCTCCCAGATGCGGCGCGAACAGCCGGTCGGATTCGCCCTCGAAGCCGCGGATCCGCATGTCGATGAAATCCTGAATGCCGATGGTTTTGTCGGCGGCGAAGATTTCCATGTTCTCCTTCCAGTACGCCACCGCTCCGACCGATGCACACAAAATCTGAAACTGCGAGCCGTCCGCGAAACTCAGAATGCAGCAGTTATTCAAATACCGGTCCCCGGTCATGTACACCCGAATCGGATCCGCATTCAGAAAATACTGCGCCAGATCCAGAATATGGCACCCTTCGTACAGCATGCGGGATTCATGCGAATAACTGGAATCCGCCAGAGCATGCGAATTCTGATTGACGATCCGGTAGTTGATGAACCACGGCGCCCGGACCGGCCGCATCAGTTCCCGCGCCAGCCGGTAGGCGGGCGCGAAGCGACGATTGAAGCCGACCGCCAGCCGCCCCGGATTGCGCTTTTCCGCGGCGATGATCGCGGCGGCTTCTTCTTCATTCTGGGCCATGGGCTTTTCGCACAGCACCCACTTCCCGGCGTCCAGGCTCTCCCGGATCAATTCCGCATGTGCCTCATGCCGTGTCCCGATGATCACCATGTCGATCTCCGGATCGGCCAGAATCCGGCGGTAATCCGTCGTGGTGTAACGCAATGGAATTTCCGCCGCCAGCTCCTCCAGCACCCGCGTATTCAAATCGGCAATCGCCGCCACCTCGATTTCCGGGATGCGCAGGGCATTGGGCAGATGCTGCCCCCGCACGAACGCCCCCGCACCGATAAATCCGACTGCAACCTTTTTCATCCATTCATCTCCTCTGCCATTCCTTCACTGCATTCCGGTGGGCTTCGTCCCGAAAGTTCGTTCGAAATAGCCGCACGTCCGGCCATGGCGGGCGGCCGCATTCGCCTGCCGCGCCCGTTCCAGAAAATCGTCCAGCAACACCAGTTCGAACTCCCGGGCGATATCCGCGGCGGAACGGTCGGGACTGTTGCTGTACAAAAGCGCCGGCCCGATCGACGGCGGAATCTCCAGCGTCACCTCGTCGCCGTATTGGCGGACGATGTCCGCAAATTTTTCCTGATTCCAGGTCAGATGCAGCATCACCCGGTCCAGATTGATAACGGCGACGGGATCCGGCACATAGCTGCTGGCAAACCGCACTTCGCGTCCAAATGGATCCATGATGCCGAACGGCGCATTGACCAGCGGCAGCGCCGCAATCAGAAAACTGCGCAGATCATACGCCCACATCGACTGCATCAGCCCGCCGTGATACATGCTGCTGAAACAGAGAATGTCCGGACGGGCCGCCTTGTAACGCGCCCGCAGCTCCGGAAAATTCAGATCGAAACAGATCGCCATCCCGATCCGCCCCACCGCGGTCTCCACGCAGGCAATATCGTCGCCGGGCCGGAATCCGAGTTCCAGCTCCGCCCCGGGCCCGAACGTAAGAAAGTTTTTTCGATAGCATCCCGCCACGACGCCGTGATCGTTGAACAGCACCAGGGCGTTGAATTTCCCATCGCGTTCGTGCAGCACGACGGAACCTGCGACATGACAGCGTTCGCTCCGGGCGAATTCCGCATAAAGCGTCATCAGTTCGCCCGGTTTCTCCAGCGATTCCGGCTGTTGCTCATCGCAGGTGTAATACCCGACGTTTTCCGCCGTCACCACCAGCTGCACCCCGAAACCGCGCAGCCGGTCGAGCCGTTCGCGGGTTTCACGCAGGATGGTCCGTCGCAAAGCGTCCGGACGGGAATAATCCCCGAACGTGGAATAGCTGACCGCCGCCACCCGTACAAACTTCGCCATAAAGTGATTTCTCCGTAAAAAACCTCAACGATATTTCTCGATCATCTTCCGATACCAGTCGTACACCTCCGGTGCGACATCTTCGCCCACGGACGCACAACCGAGTACAATGCCCCCATCCCGCGCCAATTCCAGAAGCGGACGCACATGGTGCTCAATCTCTTTCCGGTCTCCGCGCGGCAGAATTTCCGTATTGCAGATGCCGCCGAACATGATGAAGCGACGTCCATACCGCTCCCGCAGACGCACCAGATCCAGCCCGCAACGCGGCTCCAGCGGATTGAACCCTGCGAATCCCGCCTCCAGCAGAAGATCCAGCAACGGCAGGATGTTGCCGTCACTGTGAAAACACACCCGACGGCATCCCGCAGCTTTTAATTCCCCGATCATCCACCGGTAAGGCTCCAGCAGAAACCGCTCGAAAAGATCCGGCCCGAACATCGGCGCCCGGGTTCCGGCCATATCGTCATATATGAACAAGCCGTTTTCCCACGCCTCCGTCCGACGCAGCACTTCCAGCCCTATCCGCAACTGCTGTTGCGCCACCCGCTGAAAAAACAGTGCGGTCGCCTCCGGCTCCAACAGCATATCCATCAGCAGCTCGGCTTCCCCGCGCGCAAATTGACTGCGGCAGTAAAGGCCGCCGATCTTGGCGAATACCGGACGCTGCGCCTTCCGTTCTCCGGCCACCAAATTCGCCAGATGCTCATAATGGCAGGCCAACAGCGGCGAATCAAATTCCCGATTCAGCAAATCCGCCATGGTCCGGGCATCCCGACGCAATGTTTCGGAAAAATAAACCCCGTTGTTCCGTCCGATCCGAACCTCACGCCCCCAGCCGTCGTTGACGATCTCGAAACCGTCCGCGCTGCTCAGCGTCCGCCGCTCAGTCACCCAGAACTGTTCCTCCGCCGGAATCGGCATCAAAATGTCCGAATGATAATAATCCTGCGGCAACACCTCGGGGCCGACCTTCATAAATCGCTGCCACGCCGGAATAAAGCGATCCCAGGGCGAATCCCAGTAAGGCACCCGGTCCGGCCGTTCAAAATTCATCGCCGCCCGAACCCGTTCCGCCGCATTCATAACGCCTTTTCTCCTGTTAATTCCCAGACCTCCAGCCGGCCGTTCCGGTCCGCCGCCAGCAGCACATCGGGAGCGGCAAATTCCAGCTGCACCACTCCCGCCGGAAGTTTTCCCCGAGCGACCGTCTTTCCCTCCAGGTCATAAAGAATCACCGATCCATCCGCGCAACCGGCGGCAATCCGTTCCCCGGACACAGCCAGACACCATACCGCCGACGGCGGAATCCGGCGCCAGAGCTTCTTCAAATCCCGATCCAGCAGCATGACCCCGTCTTCCAGCCCCGCCGCAAACCGGGGCCCCGACGCGGTCCGAAGCAGCTTCACATCGGCCAGCATCCGCCGTTCCAGCCGCCATTTCCCGTAAGGCGGCACCCGGATCGCATAGCCCGGACCGAAACTCACTTCCCGCTGCGGCACGCCGTCGCAGTCCCAGATGATGATCCGGTTCCAGAAGCCATTGATGCCGCTGATGATCTCGTTCTTACCATCACCATCAAGGTCCGCCACGATGATGCCGGTCCGGTTCAGACAGGCCCAGAGGTTGAAATGCTCCGCTCCCGGCGGCGGCACATTGTATCCCAGTTTCCGCCGGTAATCGCGGTCAAAAACCGTCAAGTATTCATACCCCGGATACAGCTGGGCCACCCCCACCAGCGGGATTCCGGCGCCATTGCGGAAAAAGGCGATCTGCCAGACCGGTCCATAGTACACCACCTGCGACGACTGCTTGCGCCCGTCGAGATCCAGCACTTCCAGAGTCGACGCACTCCCGACGAAAATCAGCTCCTCTCCCCCCAAGCTGCCGGAATTCAATCCGAAAACCCCGGGATGACTGGATTTATAATACCAAACCGCGCCGTTGACCTCCATGGCCTTGTCCATTTCGGAACGATGCGTCCATAGCCGCCGGCCGGATTCCCAGTCGAATGCAATCACCTGTTCATCACCGCACCCCGCCAGCAGCATACCGCGCGCTCCCACAAAATGCAGCACTCCCACCGTCGCATCCGCGGTCCAGGTCTTCACCAGCTTGCCCGCATCATCGAAAATGAAAATGTTCCGTCCCGAGGCCAGCGCGGTCCAGCGCCGCCCGCGATACTCGAATCCCGTCGCCGCCGCCGGATACGCTTCCGTTTCACGAGTCTCCCGTACCGCCGGCACCGGCAAATCTCCATCCGAGCCGTCGGCATCCGCAATCCCGGGCGCACGCCATGTCGGCAACGGCGCCATCATTTCCGCCACCCGACGGGCGGAATCCGGGACTTCCGGTCTCAGCACCGTTTTCCCGGCTCCGATTGAATAGGGTCTGCCGGCCACGCTCAGGGGCGCCGGCACAGCAGAACGAACGGTCAGATCGCCGCTTTCCAGATTCCAGTCCAGGTCTACCGGGCGGTCGGACCGCAGCCAGTCCTGCAGGCGGATCAAGGCTTCGGCATACAGAAAATCATCCCCCCAGAACAGCTTCTTTCCGGAAAATCCAACCGCTTCAAAATCCCCGTCCGCCCACAAAACCGACCGCTTTCCAAATCGACAGCAGCCGGCACCGGGCCCGAGACGCCGCGCCATGGTTTCCGCCGCCGGGTACGGCGAAAAAAAGGTGTAATAACGACCTTCGCGGTTCTGTTCCAATTCCGCTTCCCGACGCCAGACTACGGTTTTTCCGGTAATCCGGTCCAGGTCATCGCCGCTTTCATCGCGCAGTTCCGGCATCTTCGATTCCGAATCGACAAAGTGAATGCTTCCCATCTGGCGACGGACTGGACGATCGGTAATCCCGAACGACACCAACGCAATGGAACAGGCTCCGGGATTTTCTCCGCTGCTTCCCAGAGATTCCAATACCAGGGTATGCTCTCCAGCCGGCAGCTCGCACCGCCCCAGCTCCACCACCTGATCTTCCGCCGTATCGCCGCGACCATCCAGCCGGTCCGCCAGCACCCGGTCATCCAGCATCACCCGCAGCAGACCACGGTCCGTGTAGCGATACAAACGCAATACCGCCCGCCCCGCAACCGGTTGTTTCAGGGTAAACGGCAACTCCAGTCGCTGTCCGGCCGCAGTTGCCTTGAACAATAACGCCCGGTCATTGACCAGCCGGATCAACTCCAGATTGTCCGGTTTGGTGCGCGCCGGATGATCCGGTGCCAGATACAATGCATAATCGTCCGGATTTTCCTGCTCCATTGCCACCTCAACCGTCCCGGGACGGTCGGCAACCGTCCGCCGTTCCACGCCAGGCCCGGTCTCGTAAACGAAATCCAGTCCGTACCGCCGGCGGCCGGCATTTTCCCGCAGCGTATCCGAAATCAATGCAAATCCCCTGCGCCGAATCAAATCCCGTTCCCATACCGCACTTTTCGCAACATCCAGAGAACCGGTGAAACGGGTCGTACCGCCCAGCGTATCCGCCCGAATCAGTCGCGCCACCCGGGGCAAGGCAGAACGGGCAATGCCGTCCTCCCGCACCCACAGCTGCGTCCGGTATCCGGCAATAAACGGCAGCCGGTTCAGCGTCAACGTAAATAATGCCAGACAATGCAGCGGCTGTCGCAGTTCCTGTTCCAGAAATCCATCCAATATGATCCGGTCACCCCCTTCACCGAATCCGGCAATGGCGAACGCTTCCTCCTGTTTCACCGTTCCCGCCGGCCATTCATGAAATTCCTCCGGGCCGGGACGCAGAAACCGCCACACCCCTTCCGGCGTTCTGGTATGCTGCGTATATTCTCCCGGAGCCGGCTCAAACGACTGCCCCAGCCGGAAGAGACGTGGTGGCAGCATGGGTGCCATGATCCGTTCCATATCCAGCGGCATACTGTCCTGCAACAGATAAGCGGTTCGACGCAGAAACGAGAGCGGAATATAACGCACGATTCGATCCTTGCGCTCATTCCCGGCCAATGCCAGGAGCTGATCATACGCCGCCCGCAGCGTGCGCAGCGCCTGCTCCGACACATCGCCGGTCAGCAGCATGTAGAACGGCAGCGTCTCAATCCCCGTCGGGAACCAGGTCAGATTCCCCCCCTCCCCTTCGATCCAGCAATACCGGTGAATTGAAGCGTAATGGTACCGCACCGCCTGTCGGGCAGACTGAAAGTCCTTTTGTTCCGGCGGCAGCGTCTTCTCCAGATAACGCGCCAGCGCATACAGCGTCAACGCCGCCCATTGTTCATGACGGTTGCCGACCCGGTCGGTCGGCGCCACCGTCTGATAGATCCCGCAGCCGTTGCCATGGTCGTCCCGGAAGAATTCATATTCACGAAACAAGGCGGCAATGACCTGTTCCCGTCTGCCATTTCCGAAAAACGGATGGTGTTCCACCAGATTCCAGTACAGCGGCAACATCACCGCATTGTAATGATACGTTGTGCCGATCGGATCTTTGTGATCGCGGAACGCCACCGGATCCTGTGCCAGCCGTTTCAGCGCCTCCGGTGTTTCCGGAAAAGCCAATCGCATAAATTCCCGGGCATAAGTCTCGTCTCCAGTCATGTAAAACAGCGCCAGAAGCCGCGACAACACGCTCCAGCCGAAATACCGCGTCCCGTACCCGTCCGACTGATCGTAACTGTCCGCATAAAAATAATCAGCGGGCAGCCGGTAACGCGGATCCAGCCGGGTCGCCCAGAAAAACGGCACCCGGACTTCTCCGTTTTCTGCCCGTTTCACCCTGGCGGCGAATGCCTCCGCGGCACGCAGCATGGCCTCGGCGTCATTGCCGCCGATGGTAACAAAATCAATCCCGTCCCCCGCCGGATCGAACAAAGTACGCGCATCCCAGCCGTTCTCTCCCGGAAACTGCCGGTCCAGCAGCGTATAATACCGGTCATAAAGCCGACTGATCTCCGGATTGAGATTCCGGTTTCCCAGCAGAATCCGGCAGGAATAAGCCTTCGCCTGCTCCGGATCCTGAACGCTCTTCACCGGGAACTCGAGCGTTTTCCGAATCAACGCCGCGGCTGCCGCGCCGGAACCATCCGCGGGTTCAATCAATACAGTATTTTCCGACGTCAAACTCAGTTCCCGGCGTAACGGGACAATATGCTCGGGATGAAACGCTATTTTTTCTCTTTCCTGAAGCAGCGCCGCCGTCACTTCATACCGCGGCATCGCCGCATTGGCCGTGTAAATATGGCAGACAACGCTCGTGGTTCCCGCCGGGGCCTGCGCCGCCAGTGGCAGTGTTTTTTCTCCGTCATCCGGCTGCACCGTAAACTCCTGCTGCGTCAACTGCCCGCCCGGTTCAAAACGCAGCTGCAGCAGAATCGGATCGTTTTCCGACTTCAAGCCCTTGACCTTGGCGCTCAGCGTCCACAGCTGTCCCGCGACAGCCGGTTTCTCCTGGCGAATGCCGGCGCCGCTGTGACTCACCCGATCATCCAGCAGCACCCGGGCCGGCCCGGTCCCCGGCAGACGCCGGGTCACCCCATCGCCGTAAACCTGCCAGACCGGTTCATCTCCCCACACGATCGCATGCTGCTGCTGCCATTGCCGCAGCGCCTCTCCGGCAAGCACCTGCAACTCCGCATCCCGTACCTCAAACGCTCCGACATCCGGGTTGCCGGTATAAGCATAAGCGGTCACGCCCGTACTGCCGGCCGGAGCGGTCGCCTCCAGTATCGGCTGCTCCCAACGCTGAAACGGAATTTCCCAGCGTTTCTGCACCACTTGATTCCCCGGAGCAAAATTCAATTGCAGAATGAATGGACAATTCTTCGCCTGCGTACCGCGCACCTGAACTCGCAGAACCAGTTGCTCCCCTCCCTTCAGCGGCAGTGCCCGGGAAATCCCGGCGCCGCCGTCCGTACGCCGGTCAAGAATCGAGAGAACGCCATCGGGCCGCATTTCCAGCGTACCGTTTCCATACGGCCCCCAGTTCATGTTCTTCCAAACGATCTCTCCGGCAAAACCATTCCAGGCCAGCAAGGACAATACGCCGACAGTTCTCAGAAACCGCCTGTTCATACTTTTCCCTTTCTCTCCGGTCTCCGTCAAGGAGTCACGCTGCGACCGGAGCGGGTCCACTGGTTGTCCTGGTCGGAATATTGCCCCAGCCCTCCCGCTGCAGTATAGATCGGAAACGTTTCTCCCGATGCGGGGCGGGCGCTGTCCACGTGACCGTCGGCCCGGGCGACATTGGCGTACTTGTTGTCGTGTCTGGCATCCACCCGGTTGGTCCAGGAATTCTGGTCGGTAATCAGGCAGCTCCCGGCAGTCGGGGTCAACTCGCCGGCATTGCTGGTGCCGGAGTCGGCCAGCATCACGGTGCGCGAGGGCGTACGCAGGCCGCCGATCTTGGCGGTGTTGTGGGGACGGCTGTTGTCGTAGGCCCCGCTGCAACCCTGCCGCCCGCAGTCACCAAGATGCCAGTAATTGTACCCGTAATGCGTCGCGGTTACGCTGTCAACCGCGGCGATGAAGCCGGGACATTTGAACGGCTTCCAGGTAATCTCGAAATCCTCCCCGAGGTTTTTTCCCGGCCGGAGATAAAGCTGCATCAGGATTTCGTTCCAGTACTTTCCGGTGCTGTTGGTCATGGAGGTGTCCACGTTATTCAAAAAACCGTAAAACGGAAAAGAGTCGTCGTGGTCCCCCACATAAATCATCATGGTGGTGCCCAGTTGTTTAAGGTTGCTGACACAACTGATGCTTTTGGCCTTGTCCCGCGCCTTGTTCAGCGCGGGCAACAGCATGGAAGCCAGAATGGCGATGATGGCAATCACGACCAGCAGTTCTATCAACGTAAATTGTCTTCTTTTCATCTCGCATCCTCGGTTGGGATTTTTTTGCCAAAACCATTTGGCACTCTTTGATATTAATTCTAGCAAAAAAAAACGGATTGTCAAGATTCATATGGAGGAAAAATACTTTTTCTTTGAAATTTATTCCTTCTTTCATGATATAATCCATTGAAAATCAAAGTAAATTCCCTAAAAATGCGACTTTTGTCCGATTCCAGTTGACACGCCTCCCCGGAAGGAGCATACTGAGAAAGGTACTGGTAAATGGTTTTGGCAACACCGTCGGTAATTCTTCTGCAGCAACAGAATGCCCGCGTTCACCTGCCGCGCCTGTTCCAGGAAATCGTCCAGCAACACCAGTTCGAACCCCCGGGCGATATCCGCGGCGGAACGGCCGGAACCGGTGCTGTACCAAAGCGCCGGTCCGATCGACGGCGGAATCTCCAGCGTCACCTCGTCGCCGTATTGGCGGACGATGTCCGCAAAACGGCGCATTGACCAGCGGCAGCGCCGCAATCAGCAAACTGCGCAGATTATACGCCCACATCGACGGCATCAGCCCGCCGCGATACATGCTGCTGAAACAGAGAATGGCCAGACGGGCCGCCTTGTAACGTGCCCGCAGCCTCCGGAAAATTCAGGTCGAAACAGATCGCCATCCCGATCCGCCCCACCGCGGTCTCCACACAGGCAATAGCGTCGCCGGGGTTCATCACCGCTTTCGGTGAATAACCGCGACCTCATCATCGGTCAGCGTCACGGTAATCCGTCCGGGACCGTCCGTAACCGGATCAGCCTTGATCTCCCGGCAGCGAAAACCATTCCGGTCAAATACCACGGCAACCGGTGAAGCATCGTCGTTCCAGGAAAAGGTTCCGGAACGCATGGTAATGATCTTTTCCTTCCCGATGACATAGCCGGTGTGCAGCTCCAGCGGCGTAATCGGGTAAAAATCCTGAATAAAATTATCATCATGCTCAAATTTCCGGGAATAATACATGAATAGCGCTCCCTGGCTCAGATGATTGCGCATGGTCCCGGCCAGATCCGCTTCCGTCAGTTCGGTGTCGGCGGCGCCCCAGGCGACCGGAGAATAAAAATGAGTCCGGTTCCCCGACATCGGGTCATGTCCTTCGACAAACCGGAGCACCGGTCCCCCCTCGGCCACAGTCCAGGTGCCCGGCTCAAAATTACAGACCACCGGCAGTCCAGCCTGTTTGAAATGTTTCAGCACCGCCAGCTGGTAATTCTGGGTATACAAGATAATGTTGGTGATTTTCTGTCGAAGCTGGAATGTTTCGGGATCCAATTCTCCGGAAAATCCATCCCACGGGGTATGGTAGCTGTAAAGCGGGTCGACACCGATGGATTCATCCCAGAACAGCCCGATCCGGTTGGGAATGTAGAACCGGTCAAACGTTTCAAACTGAGCCTTGCCGGTCGCATTCCGTTCCGTGGGCAGAATCCGCTGCGACTTCACCCGCGAATAGGTCATCGGCCGCCCGTCCCGATCCCGCCATAATTCATTCGGATAACGGGTTGCTGTATCCGGTGAAGGAATCTGATAGGAATTGTGGTAGGCAACAAAATGCAGGTTCGGATCCACTTCGGCAAAGCGTTTTTTCAACAACAACGTCGCCTGCCGTAACGGCGCGAACCGCTCCGTCAACAGCAGCGGACTGCCCCAGACATAATCCTCCAGATCCCGGGGCGCGATCTGATGTCCTTCCGGTGTAATATAGGTCTGGGTATCCAGCCCCAGGTAATACGGTTTGTGCCACCGGACAAAATTGACGAAATCCTCCTTCGGACGACGTGCGACATATTGGGAAAAACCATGGGCGAACACCAGATTGTCCAACCGGAAATTTACCCGCTTATTGCGTCGGGCGGCATTCACGAAGTCAAAATAATCGTTGCTGCGGGTCGGATAGACTTCCACCACCGTCGTATGGCTCTTGCCAGGATCTATCACCAGCCGTCGATTCATCATATAATAGGACTCATCCGCTGTACCGCCAGTGGCCAGGTTGGCGCGCAGCGCGTCATCCACGGCCAGCAGTCCGATGCCGCTGTTTTCCGCAGCCACGTACAACGAAGGATTTTCCGCGTTCAGAATCTGCTCGTCACGCTTACCGGTTCGACCGATCTGCAGAAATCCATTCAGCCTCAAACTCTTCGCCCGCGGCTCCCGGCCATCGACTGCATACCGGATCATCAAGCCGACAGGTTGATCGGAAATATTGGTTACCGTATCGCTGAGCCGCAGATAGTTTTCGAACGTTTCCAGTTTCCGTTCAACGGAGTAATAGGCATTAGCGCTGCGTCCGACCGGCAGCCAACGTCCTTCGGGAATGGTCAAATCGGTTGCAATCCGGAATCCATTGATCAGGACCTTGCCATCGGCATCAGTACGATAACGGATCGGGACCCGCCAATTTTTCCGGGGCGCGGTCATTCCCGAAAGCGGCGAAAGGTCCGGTTCCAGAAGCATCAGACTCCAATCCGCTTCCGGAGGCGTTGAAGTCAATTCCAGATTCTGTACAAAGAGCGGACAATCCCCGATGGTCATCCGGTTTTCCAAACGCAGAATATTTTTTTCTCCCAAACGGATCAGATCGGTTACATCCAAACTGAACCGGCAGGGAAAATGCCCGAGCTGCACCGGCATATGGGTCAGATTCTCTTGCGGAAACTCCTTGAAATCAGGACTGTAAGGAACTCTGAAAATGCGGTGTGCACGAGAAAAAACCGGATATTTCATACCATTCCATGCCGTATACTGCAACCCGCGATAGTTGGCCAGCCGTCCTTCATCCAACACTGTACCGTTCAGCTCCACAAACAAGGCGAACCAGGCACCGCCCCGGCTACCGTTTCCATCCTGCAAACGGGCTTCGAATTGTAGAAAATAACGCTTCGCCTGAAAATCTGGAATAAATTCTACCGTCCGCCCCTGTCGATGTTTCAATTCTTCCGGTTCTGCAGACAGTGGCATGATGTCGGCCCCCGCAGGTATGATTCTCAGTGTCAGTATTGACAGAATCGCCAGTTGTCTCAATTTCATTCACGACGTTCCTTTTGTTCAACGCGCTCAATAGTCCTTTGTATATTCCTTGCCGCTGCGGGTCCAGCGATTGTTATCTCGGGTACAGGCTCCGAGCAAACCGTCGTTATAAGGGCTCAGGGGCGCAGCATTCGCCTTGATGCTTTCCACATGTCCGTCAACCAGAACGGTGTTGAAGCCGTCATTATGACGGTTGTGCACCAGTTGATTGCCGCCGGCCGTATGGTCCTGTACAAAATAATAGCCGTGCTGTCCGTCCCAGGAATCGACCAGCGCCACCATCCGGGCGGGACGGGCAATCCGGCTGATTTTAGCCGTTGCATTATCAGCGGTGCCGGCGGTGCCGGCTTTTCGCAACGTTCCCAGATTCCAGTAATTGTAACCGTAATGAACCAGCGAGGAACCGGTAATCAGTTCTTTCATCGCCGGACAGTTGAAAATGGATTTCTGCCAGGCGGCAACAGTTTGATCTCGAGGAGAAATATATGCCTTGAACAGTACTTCGCACCACAGCTTGTCTGCGGTGTCGATATTGTTGTAGAGATTGGACTGAGGAAAAGAATCATTGTGGTCATTGACATAGAGCAGCAATGTCGTCCCAAGCTGACGAAGATTGTTGACGCAGCTGATTGACTGGGCACGGCTGCGGGCCTGTCCCAGGGCGGGCAGCAGCATGGCAGCCAGAATGGCGATGATGGCAATCACGACCAGCAGTTCGATCAACGTAAATTGTCTTCTTTTCATCTCGCATCCCCGGTTGTTTTCTGCCAAAACCATTTGGCACTCTTTGACATTAATTCTAGCAAAAAAAAAACAGAATGTCAAGAATCTTCCAGACAAAAATAAATCTTTCTTCAAGAATATTCTGTGTCACAATCGCCCCATTTATTAAAAGTCAAAATTTTTAGAAAAAATACGTTTTTTATCCATTCCCTGTTGACAATGTCTTCTGCCTTGTGTATAGTGAATGAGACAATGATAAATGGTTTTGGCAATCACGTCCCTCCTCTCGGCAGAGGCTCGGGCCGGCAACAAGGAATTTTTGTCCATCATGGTCAATCGTAAGGAAATTGCCGAACGCACCGGCGTGTCCATGACCGTCATCTCCCATGTGCTGAACAACACCCCCGGCGCACGCGTCAAAAACGAAACCCGCGAAAAAGTCCTCCGGGTGGCCCGGGAACTCGGCTACGTCACCAATGCCCTCGGCAAAGCGCTGATCGAAAATAAAATCCACCATGTCGCCCTGGCCATCAACTGCTGCGACAGCGATGACGACCAGACCTGCAAGCGCATCATCGCCGGCGTCACCGCCGCCGCCGCCGAACAGGATTACCACGTACTGCTCTGCCCCCTCAAAAGCCGCATGGACGACAATCTCGCCTCCGACCTGGCGGAACTGGTTCAATCCCGCCGGGTCGACGGCCTGATCCTCAATAAGGAAGACGTGCTCACCGCCGAAGTCGCCAAGCTGGCCGCCATGGAATTGCCGCTGGTTTTGATCAACAATCACTTCACGCTGCCGATCGATCAGGGCCATATGCTGGATTCCTTCTGTCCGGATCTTTTCGGAGGGACCCGGATCGCCACCAATTTGCTGATTTCCCGGGGCCATCGCCGTATCGCCCTCTTCCGCAGCGAAAACGGCGTTTTCGCCAAGGAAAATCACCGCGGCAGCGACCAGCGCCGCGAAAGTGGTTACCGGGAAGCTCTCAACGCAGCCGATATTCCCATCGACCGGGACTTGATCGCGGTCGGTGATTTTTCCAGAACCGAGGACATTGAACAGGCGGCCGGCATCCTGTCACAGCTGCCGCAGCCGCCGACCGCGGTGATCGCCGCCACCGATGCCATCGCGTTGAAGGCACTGCATTTTCTGCGCCGATTCCAGGTCAAACTCGCTCCGGATGCCGTGGTGGGAGGTGGCGATCTCTTTTTCCGCCGCTACCTGGAACAACCGTTCCATTCGCTGGTGCTGCCGTGGGAACGCATGGGAAGAATGGCTTTTGAACAAATCAAGAAAAATATCGACCACAACGCCGACAGTCCGGGCACCATGACGGTTCTGCCGGTCACGCTGGCTGATTTCTCATTCAAGGAGCTCCCGCGAATATGAAAAAAAGAGCACGAGTCGGATTCATCGGCGCCGGCGGCTTCATCAGCGCCAACCATCTGCTGACCGCCCGGGACAGCGATCTGATGGAAATCGCCGCCATTGCCGACCTCAATCCGGAAACACTGGCGCGTCATGCGCGCCGCATGCCGGTCGGATATACCACCACCGACTACCGGCAACTGCTGGCCGATCCGGATATCGATCTCATCATCATCGGCACCAAACAGGATCTCCACGCCCGGATGATCATCGAAAGTCTGGACGCCGGGAAATGGGTCCTCTGCGAAAAACCCATGGCGGAAACACCGGAGGAAATCGCGGCGGTACTCGCCGCCGAACACCGTGCCTCCGGCAAACTGGCCATCGGTCTCAACCGGCGCTTTGCACCGGCCTACGTGCAGGCCAAGGCGTTGCTGAAACAGCTGCCGCGTCCTTTTTTTCATTATTACCGGATCATGTATCCCCAACCGCAAAAACACGAACCGGGCAGTTTTTATGCCGACAAACCGCAAATTCTCTATGAATGCTGTCACATTCTGGATTTCGCCTGCTACGTGATGGAGGAACTTCCGGTCCGGGTCTTCATGACCGGCGGTGAGTACGAAAACGATTGTGCCGTGCTCGAATACGCCGACGGGTCCCGGTTTCAGCTGCTGAGCGGCAGTCTCGGCACCTATTGTCTCGGCAAAGAGTACTGGGAGGTCTTCGCCCGCTATGCCGCCATCACCGTAGACGACTTCACCGACATGAAAGTGCGCGGGATCCCGGGGGAATTTGACCGGATTTTTCCGCCGTACCGCGGAGAACACGCCGCGGAACTGCGGCGATGGGGGTACGACTTCTACGAAATGTACAAGGCCAAGGAACTGTTGCAATACGCTCCGCTCTACCGGGAGCGCTACGATATGGAGATCGAAGCCGTTCGCCGACCGCAGCAGGACATTCCCTTTGATGTCCGGAACTATCATCAGGAGGATCCTGATCTCTGGGCCTACGTACCGGACAAGGGCTGGTTTGATTCGGTGGAATCGTTCGCCCGGGCTTTTCTGGAAGGTACGCCGCCCCGGAACGCCAACGGCACCGACGGCAGCAATTCCGTGGAACTGGCGCTGGCTCTGCTGGAATCCCGCCGTCTCGGTCGCCCGATTTCCTTCCCCCGGGAGGGGAAATAGCGGAGAGCGTTCCCCCTGCTCCTTCCAGACCGCATCTTCTGGTGGCTCCCCCGTAAAATGGGCCTTCTGACAGCGTCCCCGATTCCAATGGGGGAACCTTTACGATAAAACCTGTACCGCTTCAACCACGGTGCTGTTTTTCGCCCGCGACAGACAGCCCGGAAAACATGGGTGGTATTCTTGTAAACTCGTACTATATTACCCGCATGTAAATGCGAGAGCCCAGAATGAACAGCTTGGATCCGTTGCCCCGGCCCCCCGGACAGGTACGACCGCTTTCCCCCAAACGGTTAAAGCGGGAAACGACTTGCAGGAACGACCGACCTGATTCACACGGTGCCTCTCTCATTCAGCCGGTATGGCCGGCTGATCCGTCCTCCCGAACGCACGTGCGGCGACGAGATGTTCCTCAACAATCAGAAAAACTTCCACAAACGGTATTATAGCCATGACCCTTCATCCACTGGATCGTTTTTTTCATTATTCAGCCCACGGCAGCACGTTGAAAACGGAAATCATTGCCGGACTCTCCACGTTCGCGGCAATGGCCTATATCATCTGCATTCAGCCCGCGCTTTTCTCCGGCCAGATGACGGGAACCGTCACCGGCATGCCGTTCGGAGCGTTGATCACCACCACCTGTATCGCCTCCGCGTTCGGAACTTTGGTGATGGGGCTGCTGGCCAATTATCCGATCGGCCTCGCTCCCGGCATGGGGACGAATTTCTTCGTTCTGTTCAGCGTCATGGGAACCTGCGCCGCCGTGACGGGAAGCCGCATGGGCGACCCGGTGATCTGGCAGACCGCCATGGGAGTGGTGCTGATTTCCGGGATGATTTTTCTGGCGGTATCCTTTACCGGGCTGCGGAAAATGATTCTGAATTCCATGAGTCCCTCGCTGAAATTCGCCATCGTCACCGGCATCGGCCTGTTCATCGCCATGCTGGGGCTGAAAAACGGCGGAATCATCGGCGTGGAAAACGGGCAATGGACCCTGAAAACCGCCGGAAAGGATACGCCTTCGCTCATTTTCCTTTCCGGCCTGATCGTGATTACCACCCTGCATTACTACCGGGTAAAGGGCAGCGTGCTGATCGGCATTCTGTTTTCCGCGCTGGTGGCGCTGCTCTGCGGCAAGATTCGGATTTCCGGGATCGTCGGAGCGCCGGCCAATCCCATGCCGCTCGTCTTTCAGGCGGATGTAGCGACGGTGTTCCGGCATTTTTTCGAACTGCTCCCGCTGATTTTCATCTGCTTCTTCATGGATATGTTCGATACGATGGGCTCCGTCCTCGGGGTGGCCGTCAGCGCCAAACTGCTCAATCAGAACCATGAAATCGAACGGATCGAAAAAATCTTCGCCGCCGATGCCGCGGCAACCGTCGCCGGCGCCCTGTGCGGCCAGAGTACCGTGACTTCTTACCTGGAAAGCGCCGCCGGTGTCGAAGCCGGGGGCAAAACCGGTCTGGTCGCGGTGGTGATCAGCATCTGTTTTCTGCTGGCCATGTTTTTCTCGCCGCTCATCATGGCCGTCGCCGGTTATGCGCCCGTCACCGCCGCGGCACTGGTGGTGGTCGGCGTCATGATGATGCAATCCGTTACGAAAATCCAGTGGGAGGATTATACGGAAGGTGTGCCGGCGTTTCTGATCTTCGCCGGAATCCCCTTCAGCAACAGCATCATCGGCGGCATCGCCATCGGCCTCATCATCTATCCCTTCATCAAGATCTGCTGCGGCAGAATCAAAGACCTGAACTGGTTTTCCTGGCTTTCCGCGGCATTTCTGATCCTCTACCTGGTCCTGCTGAACGGTCGTTGATTCGCGGACCGGAGAAGAAGAGCGAGCGGCTGTGCCGCTCCCTCTTCCGTCTCCCCCGGCTCAGGCCAGATCGGTCACGCTGAAAGTGATGTCGTAGCGATTGTAGGTTTGATTCTCTCCCAGGGCAAATTTGAGGATGTAATTGCCGTCGCTCAGATCCATCCCGCTGTTCAGCCGCTCCATCCGGTCATCGGCACCGACCCGGTACAGCGTGTAATCCAGATCCGCCAGCGCTCCTTCGATGGAACAGAGCGTCCCCTCCGCCACCTGGAACTCGTGGTAATCCACCGTATCCATCAGTGTCAGCTCATCCATCAGTGTCATCCCCTGATCCACCGTCCCCAGCTGCGACGCCGTGGCCAGCGTGTCATT
>CASDQW010000107.1 GCA_949282965.1 uncultured Lentisphaeria bacterium | reverse complement strand
ATCCTCTCTGATGAGGACGGTGCTGCGGCTATT
Organism: uncultured Lentisphaeria bacterium; assembly: GCA_949282965.1. Classification (GTDB taxonomy): domain Bacteria; phylum Verrucomicrobiota; class Lentisphaeria; order Victivallales; family Victivallaceae; genus CALXOD01. The sequence continues at coordinate 10,073 of CASDQW010000107.1, read as the reverse complement.
GCAGGCAAGACGTTGATTCTTTATGGCGACTGCCGCGCCAATCTGCCGGTCCGACGCCTGGCGGCGCTGTTCCGGATCGAACCCCGGACGCTGCAGGCCGAACTGCGGGTGATGCCGGATGTGCCGGACTGGGCCGGAGCCGTTTACATCGCCGGTCCGACGCCGGAAAAAAGGACACGGATGCTGAACCTTCTGTTGGAAAAATCGCCGAAGGGTGAACCGCTGCCCGCATTCGGTTTTCTGGAAGGGATTGACTGCAACGCGCCGATTCCGGAAGAGTTCGCCAACATGCCGGAGGCGCTGCGGCAATATTATGCAGTGCCGCCCAATTCCAATCCCAACGCCATGACGATCAACATCTTCTTTCGCAGACTCGCCGAACAGTACCGCCGGACCGGGCGGGACGAGTATGCGAAACTCTTTGCGGAATGCCAGAAGATTTATTTCGACTGCTACGAAGGCTCCCTCGATGCCCGGAAAACACCGCCGAACTTCCCGTTTTTCCAATTTCCGTGGTTCGTCGACATAGTCTCCGACAGTCCCGCCTTCACGGATGCGGATCGGCGGCTGTCCGCGGAAATCATCCGTTACGTCATGGAACACTGCCTCCGGGACAAAGACCTTTCGCTGCCGCTCAAAAACTACGCGGAAAACCGGATCGTGTATTACACGAACCATCCGGTTTTCTCGGCGCGGACCCTCTACTTCGGAGCGGAATACCTCCGGCGTCACTACCACTTCAAACCGGCGGCCTTCTGGATCGACCTCGCGGAAAAAACCCTTGACGGCGTCCAGCCCTTCCCCCTCGGCCCGGAAGACGCCACCGCCTACCAGTGCATCGGGTACCGCAACGTGCTCAATTACCTGATCGCCTCGGGCAAAATGACTCCGGAATTCTTCCGCTCGCCCGGCTTCCAGCAGTATATCCGCTATCTCAAGGCCAACTACCACCACCTCGGCTACACCGCCGGATATGGCGACAGCATTCCGCTGTTCAATGTGGGCACCACCCCGATGCTGCTTTACGCGGCCGACTTTCTCGGGGACGAGGAGGCGGAATACATCGCCGCCGCCGCGCGGCGCGCCACCCGCGATCCCTTCCGGCTGGCGGAAATGGAGGACTATCCGCTGGAACCGCGCACCAACCTGCCCCGTCCCCGGTCCTTCCAGGGACTGGAACTCTTTCCGATGGACGATTTCCGGCTGGGATACAATCACTGCGACAAGCTGTTCCAGCGCCCGACGCTGGACAAGGCCATGTTCCGCACCTCGTGGGAGGATGATTCCGATTTTCTGGTGCTTTCCGGGGTCTCGGCGGCGCCGCACGGACACATCGACGCCAACGCGATCTCCATGTACCTCCGCGGCCGCCACGTCTGGCTGGTCGAAGGCGATTACTGCCGCCGCTATCCGGACGAAAACAACAGCATCGCCATCGCCCGGGACAGTCAACTTGCCTTCCCCGATTCCACCCAGCAGCGGCAGCTGTCCCGCTTCTCGCAGATTCTCGGTTCCGCCGTCGCCCCCGGCAACCGCGTCGGCGCATTGTCGCTGCTGCTGGAAAAATACAACGGCACCGACTGGCGGCGCGACGTCGGCTGGATCAGCCGCGACGGATTCTGGGTGATCGACACCGTAACCGCCCGGGAACCGGGCCATTACCGGATGGACGCCTTCTTCCGCCTTCTCGGAGACATGGAAGCGGAAAATCCGCAGAACTTCGTTTTCCGCCAGCAGCCGTCCGGGGTCGACGGCGATCCGGAATGTTTCTCCGTTGCCGAGGGTACCGGGGCAATCCGCATTCCCCACACGCAGTACGACTCCTCCTCCTTCATGGCCAAGAACGGCTCCTATCGGGATTACCCGCTCAGTTCGCCGCTGCTCCGGGTGATCCGCTCGGTCAAATCCGGCGACCTGAAGGCGGGAGAATGTTTCCGAATGGTTCACTTCTTCCACCCCGGCTCCCCGGAAAGCGCCGCCCAAGCCGTCATTCGTCCCCTCGGCGCCGACGCCTGGATGGCCGAAGCCGCCGGGCACCCCCTGCTCGCGGTCGCCGGCACGCTGCGCAACGGAGACGTTGAAATCGCGGCCGAACAACTCTTCGCCGCCGCCGACGGCATCGCCGGCATTGGAGTAACCCGGCTGTATCTGGGTGACCTGCGGTTGGACTTCGATCAGCCGGAGAACGTCCGTCTCCCCGGCGGCCCCGCTCTGGCTGATGCCCTGAAACATCTGGCGACCCGAGCCGCGGCCCCCATCCCCGCCGCCGCCCCTGAAAAATCCGCCCTGCCGCGCCGGAAGGCCGTCCGCACTGCCCTGCCCGATCGAATCCGCGCGCTGGCCGCCGCGCCGGACGGCACCCTCGGCATCGGGATGGAAAACGGACTCTTCCGGGTGCTCGGTCCGGACGGGAAACCCCGGTTCGAGCAGCAGCTTCCTGCCGCGGTTACCGCGGTCTGCGCCTTTGTTTTCCCGGACCGCTCCACCGGCTGGGCCGTCGGTGCGATGCAGGAAGATGCCGAAGGCAACGCCCGGCTGCGCTTCTTCGACAACGACGGCAAACTGCAGTGGGAATTTCCGCTGCCCGCCTTCCACGGTCGCAACGGTCCGGCCCGGCAGATCTTCACGGCCCGGCTTCTGGCGGATACCGGCAACGCGGATTCGCTCGTTGTGGCCGGTGAAGGCGCCTTCTTCTACGCCATCGATCCGGCCACCGGCAAACTGCGCTGGAAACATCATATCGTCCACAGCAATACCGTCGGTTACGCCGCCGACCTCGACGGAGACGGCCGCGACGAAATCATCGCCGGCAACGAATATTACTGGCACCGGCTTCTCGACGACGACGGGAAACGCCTGATTCAGCAGGTCGGCGTCAGCCCCTGGACCTATTGTGCCGCGGCCGCCGACCTCGACGGAGACGGCAAACCGGACGGGCTGGCCGGGCGCTCCGACAACTGCGTTTACGTCATGACGCCGCCGAACGGCAGCCGGATCGGCTGGGAACGGGTCAACGTCGGCGCCCGCCCGATCGCCATCGTCCCGGTCAACGGCCCGAACGAGGCGAAATTCGCCGTGGCCACCGCCGCCGGCGAAATCCACTGGATCAACGGCGCGGGAAAATTGGTCAAACAACTGCGGCTCGCCGCACCGCTGCGCCGGATGTGCGCAAACGGAGATCGCCTGCTCGCGCTCGCCGATACCGGAGAACTCTATCAGATCGCTCCGGACGGAACGCCGGAGGCCGCTGCCGATTATGAACGTGACCTGGAAGCGGCTTTCACGCCCGATGTGGTGGTCTCCGCTTCCGGTGTTGCCTTCGCCTCGGGAAAAAACCTGTATCAACTGCCGCGAAAGGAAATCAAGTGATGAATGATGCCGTCGCCACCCTGCTTGCCACCCACTATCCCGCGGTCGGCGCGGTCCGTGAACTCACCTCCGGCGGCGGAACCGCCGGAAAATGCTGGCGGGTAACCACCGCCGACAACCGGCGCTATCTCCTGCGCCGCCGGGGTGCGCGCACCTCCGATCCCCGACTGGTTGAACGCGACCACCGGTTCCGGGAATTTCTCCTGAACCATGAGCTGCCGACCACCCTCCCGGTCGTCGCCCGCGACGGCCGCCGGTTCGTGCAGGAAAACGGCGCGGTCTACGAACTGCACCCCTTCGTTCCCGGACGCTTCATCGATACCGACAGCGAGCCCGAACTCCGGGAACTGGCGCGGGTGCTGGCCGAATTCCATCGCGTCACCCGCGAATGGCGGCCGCAGATGGAAAAACTCTCCGTCCGCCAGTTTGAAGCCGCCATTCCCGGCGGCGCCGCGCCCAGCACCCGTCTGGACGATCCCGCCGCCATGCTCAGCGCACTGGAACACCTCGCCGCGGATACCGGAGCGGCGCCTTTGCAAACCGTGCTCGAACTTGCCCGAAATCTGGCGGAGGAATATTGCGACACCATCTATGCGGAAGTCGATCACGACATCACCCACGGCGATCTCAATTTCTCCAATCTGCTGTTCGGGGAGGACGGCCGGGTAGCCGGGATTTTCGACTTTGACTGGACCATGCCGGGGGCCCGCATCCGCGACGTCGCCGATGCGCTGCACTTTTTCGCGGGAGGGCTGCCCGCGGGAGCGGATTGCGGCAGCATCTGGGATCTCACGCAGCTGCCGCGTTTTCACGCGGAACGCACCCGGATTTTTCTGGAAACCTACGACCGTTTTCTGCCGCTTTCCGTTCGGGAAAAACAACTCCTGCCCGCCGCGTGGAAAGCCCGCGTGCTGGCCTTTCACATCGAAGGCATGGCCAAGGTACCTCCGGAACGCCGCCTGGAATTCCTCACCCGGGATTTCCCGGAATTTCTGGAAGCGCTCCGGCGCCTCCTGCCGACCCCCTGATCCCGTGCCGTCGGACGCTCGTCCGCGACCGCGGCGTCAGCGCCCGCCGGCGGAACCGGCGCGCGTCGTCGGCTGCGCTTCGGCCGGATTTTCGGGCCAGAAATGTTTGGGATAGGCGGCGCGCATTTCCCGGCGGACCGGCTCCCAGTTGCTCCGCCAGAATCCCGGCAGATCCGACGTGATTTGAATCACCCGGCGCGCCGGAGAAAGCAATTCCAGTTTCAACGGGACGCGCCCGCCCCCCAGCGCCGGGTGTGTCTTCAAACCGTACAATTCCTGTACGCGGACCGCCAGCACCGGCACCGGACCGGAATAGTCGACCCGGATCCGGGATCCGGTGGGCACCACGAATTTTTCCGGATAATTCCGTTCCAGCCGCTCCATCCCGGCATGCCCCAGCACGGTGCGAAGCAGCGAATGCCAGTCCACCTTGCGCAGTGCGTCGAAAGACCGGACCTGCGGCAGCATCAGCAACCAGTTTTCCAGCTGTTCCGCCACGCCCGCTTCGCTCCAGTCCGGCCACATACCGGGTTCCCGGCTTGCCGCAAAGCGGACTCGTTCCAGCAGCAACCGGGCCCCGGCGTCCAGCGCCGCCACCTGAAACCCGGTCTCCCGGATCGCCTCCGCCAGCAGCCGGGCACATTGTTCCGGAGGCGGCGCCTCCAGCGGCGTCCGCCGCAACACGATTGCTCCGAACCGCTCCTCCCGGAACGCCGATACCCGCTCGTGTTCCCGGTCAAACTCCACCGCCGTTTCCACGGTCAGCCCTTCCGGAAAATACCGTCGCAAATTCTCCTCCTGCAACTCCGCCGCCAGGCGAATCCGTCCGGCAGGCGCTCCCCCGTCCAGCCGCGCCACCGCCAGAAAACCGGCTCGCCGAAGATCATCCCCGCTTTCCAGTACCGCCCCGCGACCGCAGCGCAGCAGATAGGAGGCCCCCGCATGCGCCCGGCTCCGCCCCACCCATTCCGGATAGGCGTGTGCCAGCAAAAGCCCCGCGGCATCCGCCGGTTGTTCCCGCCACGGCGCCCGCATCAAACGCAGCAGCTGATCGCGGATCACATTCAGCGCCCGGTATTCCCGCGGCCGCCGTCGCCATCGTTCCAGCCGCAATCGCACGTCCGCCCCGGAACCGGGCGGCAGAATGTCCCGTTCCTCCAGCAGCGCCGCCAGTTCACAACCCAGCGGAATCAGTTCCATCGCCCCGGCCTGCAGCAACATGGCCCCCAGACGTGGATGCACCGGCAGCACCGCCAGCGACCGGCCCCACCGCGTCAACTTCCCGGTAGTGTCCAGCGCCCCCAGTTCCCGCAGCAGACGGCAGGCGGCATTCCAGGCGGCCTCCGGCGGCGGATCCAGCCAGCGCAGCGCTTCCGGCGGTGCTCCCCAGCGCGCCAGTTCCAGCGCCAGACGCGACAGATCGGCCTCCCGGATTTCCGGCAGAGGCCGTTCCGGCAGCAGCCGATGGTCCACTTCCGTCCACAACCGGTATACCGCCCCGGCCTCCGTCCGCCCGGCCCGCCCGGCCCGCTGGGCCGCCGAAGCCCGCGAAATGCGGCAGCATTCCAGCCGCGGCATGCCGGATGCGGGATCAAACCGCAGACGCCGTTCATATCCGGAATCCACCACGACGCGAATACCGTCCAGCGTCAGACTGCTTTCGGCAATGTTGGTGGCCAATACCACCTTCCGGCGCCCCGGCGGCGCAGGCATGAGCGCCTCGTCCTGCGCTTCCCGCTCCAGACTGCCGTGGAGAGTTGTCAGCAGCGCATCTTCCGGCAGCGCATCCCGCAGCAGCGCGGCGGTTTTTTCGATTTCTCCGACACCGGGCAGAAACGCCAGAATCCCTCCCGGCTCCCGTTCCGCCACCCGCCGGACAGCGGCAGCCATTCGCCGCGGCAGCTCCGTCGGCGTCCCAAACGCTCCGCCCCAATGCTCCACAACCGGAAAAATCCGCCCGGCGGCCTCCACGACCGGCGCGTCATCCAGCAGGGCGGCAATCCGCTCCACCTCCAGCGTGGCGGACATCACCAGCACCCCCAGATCCTCCCGCAGGCCGCCGCGCACATCCCAGACCAGCGCCAGCGCCAGATCCCCCTCCAGATGGCGTTCATGAAATTCATCGAAAATCACCAGCGACACCCCGGACAACTCCGGATCATCCTGCACCATCCGGGTCAACACCCCTTCAGTCACCACCTCGATCCGGGTCGCACCGGAAACCCGGCTTTCCCCCCGGACCCGGTATCCCGCCACACCGCCGACGTGGTCCCCCAGTAATGCGGCGATTCGCGCCGCCGCCGCACGCGCCGCCACCCGCCGCGGTTCCAGCAGCACGATCCGTCCGCCGGAATCGTACAGGGTCTTCAGCAAATACGGCGGCACCAACGTGGTTTTTCCGGCACCGGGCGGCGCAGCCAACACGGCCCGCCCGGACTGCTTCAGTACCGCGGCCAACTCCGGCAGCACGCCGCAGACCGGCAGAGTGTTTTCCTGCAAATCCATCGTTTTTTTCCAGTTCTGTTTTTCTGCTGTAATATAGCACCATTCGCCCCGTCCCGCCGCCGTAAATTCCGAAAAATGCGGTGCAACCTCTTGCCAAAACCGCGGACTGGCGTTATATTATTCAAATTACCTTGGTTACTGCAAAAACAACGGAACAGAACATGTCTTCTCTACAACTCAATGATGATCTGAGCGCACTGGATTATGTGCGTCCGGAGTACCTGCGGGAACTGCAGCTGGCACGTCTGCAGAAAACGGTTCGTCACGCCTATGAACGGGTCGGGCTGTTTCGCAGCCGGATGGAAGCGCTCAAGCTGACTCCCGAAGACATCCGCAGTCTGGACGATCTTTCCCGGCTTCCGTTTTCGGCCAAAGTGGATTTGCGGGACACCTATCCCTTCGGCCTGTTCGCCTGCCCGAAATCGGAAATCGTCCGGCTGCACGCCTCCAGCGGCACCACCGGCAAACCGATCGTGGTCGCTTACAATGCGCATGATATTCAAGTCTGGGCCGAAGTGGTCAAACGCAACCTCGCCAGCGTCGGCCTGACCCGGAACGACCTGATCCAGGTCTCCTACGGGTATGGCCTCTTCACCGGCGGTCTGGGTGCGCACTACGGCGCGGAAGCGCTCGGAGCCACCGTCATCCCGACCTCCGGCGGCAATACCAAGCGTCAGGTCATGCTGATGCGCGACTTCGGCACCACCGGCATCTGCTGCACGCCGAGTTATTTCATTTTCATGATCGAGCAGGCGCTGGCCAACGGCATCGACCTGCGGGATCTGCCTTTGCGGGTCGGCGTTTTCGGCGCGGAACCGTGGACCAACGAAATGCGCCAGCGCATCGAAGCCGGCGCAGGCATCAAAGCCTATGACATTTACGGACTTTCCGAGATCATCGGGCCCGGCGTCGCCATCGAATGCCATTGCCAGAACGGGCTCCATATCCTCGAAGACCATTTCTATCCGGAAATCATCAATCCGGAAACCGGCGAAGTCCTCCCCGACGGCGAATTCGGCGAACTGGTGCTGACCACGTTGACCAAGGAAGCCATGCCGATGATCCGTTACCGGACGCGCGACCTGACCCGGATTATCAGTGAACCGTGCGCCTGCGGGCGCACCCTGCGCCGGATCGCCCGGATCAGCTCGCGCAGCGACGACATGTTCATCATCCGGGGCGTCAACGTCTTCCCGTCGCAGATCGAAAGCGCGCTGCTTTCGGTCAAGGGCACGCTGCCGCATTACCAGATCGTGCTTTACACCGAAAAGGGCATGGACAATATCGAGGTGGACGTCGAAATCAGCGAATCGCTCTTCTCGGACCAGGTCCGGGAACTGGAAACGCTGCATCAGCAGCTCTCCAGCGCGATCGAAAGCGTCATCGGCATCCGTATCAAAGTCAAACTCGTTGCGCCGAACACCATCCAGCGCAGCGAAGGCAAAGCAAAACGAGTCCTCGACCATCGGGAAAAATAAATCCGCTCGCCCGCCCGCAACCTTTCCGGTGCGGGCGGCGCGGATGCCACTATCAACCTTTGCGGAGCAGAACTTTTCATGCCACAGGAGCTTTTTTCTTTCAACCCCGGAAATCTCAGCTGGTTTGAAGCAGGCATGCTGATCTGTTTCGCCGCCAGCTGGCCCGCCGCCATCTGGAAAACCTACAAAAGCAAAAATCCAGGCGGTAAAAGCGTCCTTTTCGCGCTGCTCGTCATCATCGGCTATCTCTGTGGCGGCCTGCACAAAATTCTCTATAAGCCGGATTTCATTTTCTGGCTCTATATGCTCAACGGAGCCATGGTCGCCACCGACCTGATCCTGGTCCTCCATTACCGGCGGCGCCGCGCCATGGCCGGAATACAGCCGTCCGCACCTCCGGCTACCGAACGCACCTGACAAAACGGTCCAGCCCGGCGTAATCCTGTCGTATCACGACATCGCCATACCCCATCCGGCGCAGTGCATCGGCAAGCGTGTTCCCCTGACGCCAGCCGATTTCGAACACCAAACCGGCTCCCGGTTGCAGGTGCGGCGGCGCCTGACGGGCCAGTTCCAGAATCAGCGCCAGCCCCCCTTCCGGCGCGGTCAACGCCAGCTTCGGCTCAAAATCCCGAACCTCCGGCTGCAATCCGGCGTACTCCTCTTCCGCAATATAAGGCAGATTCGCCGCGAGAAAATCGAATGTTTCCCCCTCTGCCAACGCCGTCAGCAGATCGCTCCGGAGCAGCGTCACCCGCTTCTCCAGTCCGTACCGGGCCCGGTTCCGGGCCGCAACCTCCAGCGCCGCCGCACTGACCTCCAGCGCCAGCACCGTGACGTCGGTTCGGGCATATGCCACAGACAAGGCAATCGCTCCGGAGCCGGTGCCGACGTCCAGCAGTCGTCCCCCGTGCGGCAGATCCCGGATCAGATCCTCCGCCAGCAATTCCGTTTCCGGACGGGGAATCAGCACATCCGGCGTCACCTCCAGCTCAAAATCCATGAACGGCGCATGCCCCATAATGTATTGCAACGGTTCCCGGCACCGCCGTCGCGCCACCCATTGCTCCCCGCGCACCACCACCTCCGGCACGGCCGCAGCGGCACGCCGAAGTTCCGTATGCCGGATACCGGACAGTTCACTGTAAATCAGCGCACTCTCCCATCCGGCATCCGCGATTCCGGCCCCGGCAAGCGCCCGGCGCCACCGTTCCAGCACCGCACCGACCGTGTCGGCGGCAGACAAGCCCCCACTCAATTTTGGCTCCTTCCCGATTTTCGCCCCATTTCCCGCCGTCGTCTCGGCATTGATTCCTTCAAAAAACATTGATCCCGTTCCGGAACGGCGGCAGCACCACACTCGTTCGAGGGCGTAAAACGCCGTGCGAACGACGGCGGCAACAACCCGGACGAAGACCGGATCGTCTATTTCCCGGAGGCTTCGTGTATCAAATCCACGAATTCATCTTTGGTAAGTTCCTGCAGAGACTTGCCGCGTTTCGAGAGCTTCTCGTTGAATTTCACCGCGGTCTCGGTCATGCGGTCATGAGTCTCCTCGGAGCCGCTGAGTTTAAAAGTATATTTGTCATTCCCGGTAATCATGCTATAATATAACGTCAACAGGAGATTTTACAATGCGGGACAAGGGATTTATTTACTGCCGCCAATCCAGCGGTGACGAAGAAGTTTCTTT
>CASDQW010000106.1 GCA_949282965.1 uncultured Lentisphaeria bacterium | reverse complement strand
GGCGCGCCCGAAGCGGCCGACCATCACGTCGCCGCTGCTGGTCACCCGCATCTGCCGGAATTTCGGAGCCAGCCACAGCGCGTGCAGAAGAAACGTCGCCGCTCCGCCCACCGTGATCAGCATCGGACTCCATCCGGCCACAAAGGATTGCCCCGAAATCGCCACAAAGGTCATCGCGGTAAAGCCGGCCATGAATGTGCTCGCCCCCACCAGCCACCAGGTGCCCCGGCATCCGGCGCGGAGATAATCATCGGCATCCGAGCTGAAAGTTCGAAAAGTAATCCCAATGGAGATCAGCAAACAGAAATAAACGACCGCCGTAATAATTTCGCTGATGTGCAACGAGATCATATTCTGAATCCACTCCTTTCCCCGCCGTACTGACCGCAGCTTTCCAATCCGGTATCTATCACAGATATTAAATCATTGAAAACAAGTATAGCGTTTTGAAAACAATTGTCAATGCCATGTGAGCAGAAATTTCCGGATTCTTTCAAACTGAGTCAGAACGGATTCGGGAACAGACGTTTTCCCGGAAAATCAAATTCCGCCCTTCCCCCCTTCTGCCAACAGTTCCTTACCGCACCGAGTTCCGCACCACACCGGAAAGCCGGCTGCCGGTCCCCCGCTTCACCGGAGCCGCCTGATAACGGGTGCGGGCCTCCGGCAGATGCTGTTCCAACGCCTCAATCCGATCCTCGCCAAGGGGGTGGGTGGAAAAATAGGATTCCAGACGACTGGAGCCGCTCAATTGTGAAAATTTTTTCCAGAATGCAATCGCCGCCGCCGGATCGTAACCGGCATCCGCCATCAGCAGCAGCCCGATGTAGTCCGCCTCGTACTCGTGTTTGCGGCTGAACGGCAGAATCACCCCCAGATCGGTAACCACCCCATAGGCGACCATGCCCAGTTCCCCGCTGTCGGTGGCCGCGCCCAGCAGCGCGCCGACCCATTCCTGCAGCGCGGCCTGGGTCATGCGTTCCCCGCCGTGCCGCGCCAGCACGTGCCCGATCTCATGCCCGACCACCGTGGCCAGTTCAGCGTCGCTGTCCGTATATTGAAACAACGCCTCGTAAACCGCCACATGCCCCCCCGGGAGCGCAAAGGCGTTCGGCACATCGGAAGAAAACACCTCAAATTCCCAATTGCCGCTGTTCTTCCCGGACACGGCAACCAGTGCTCGCCCCACCCGGGTCAATGCGCTCCGTGCCGCCGTATTGGTGGAACGCTTTTCCTGTTGTTTCACTTCCTGCCACGCCGTGTCGCCGGCCTGACGCTCCGCGCTCTCACTGTACAGCATCAACCGCGACCGTCCGGTCTGCTCGACCGAAGCGCAGCCGCTCCCCCAGAAAACCAGGCCGGTTCCCAGCATCAATCCCAGCCAGAAGAATTTGCATTTCATGGTGTTTGTTTGTCCTTTTCCGATTCCCTGGTCCACGGCGGCGGCGCGAAAGTCAGATCACGGTGATCGAAAAAGTAGAGCCGTCCCGACTCCACGCCCAGAATCACGTTCTTCCCCTCCGCCGTATTCCCCAGCATTCCGGCGTCTCCGGCGCTGGAGTGCGAGCCGAAATACCGGTCGTGCCCGCGAAACTGAAATTGTTCCGGCAGGTCGAAGACCGGTTCGGCATTGGTGCCGACGTTCCGCAGCCACAGCAGCTGCATTCCGGATTCCCCCCGGCGGAAACGGCTCCACGGCAGTCCGATCTCCGGCCCCGGCAAACAGGTGCGCCGAATGCAGCCGAACAAAATGTCCACCCGGCCGTCGCCGTCGTAGTCCACCAGGGTAATTTTACCGCGCCCGCGCTGTCCCGGGTGGAGATTGCCGAGCGCATACGCCTTCATCACCCGACCGTCCCGCCAATGCAGTTTCCCGCCGTCGATCACGTTTTCGTCGTCCAGTCTCCAGTATACATGAAAATCATTGTCGTCGTCCAGAATCACCAATGCCATCCGGCCGTCCAGCTTCGCGACGCCCGGCTTGACCCGCCAGGTCCCGTGCAGCTCCAGTCCGTCAAGTTTAAGCAGCCGTCCCGTCGCCAGCTCCGGTCGGGTCCGGGTTCCGACATTGAGATACACCCGGTATTGCGCCGTCGCATCGGAAAGCAGCAGATCGGGCAGCCCGTCGCCGTTCCAGTCCGCCACCGCGGGACAGGTGTAGCCCCAGCGGGTTTCGAAAGGGCCCTGCACCCCGTAATAGCCCGGCTGAATATGAATCGGCACACCGCCCGCGCACAATGCAATCCCCGGCGCAAAAGCCGGTTCCCGGCAGGTCCCGTGGTTCTTGAAAAACAGCACCCGGCCTTCCGAATTCCCGGAAAGAATGTCCGTCGCCCCGTCCCCGTCCCAGTCGTACAATACCGGCACCGCCAGCGTCCCGGCGAACAATTTCGCATGCTCCTCCAGCACCGGCTCCGGCGCGGCGAACACCGGTCCGCCGTCCGCCCCGGTCCCGGCTTCCGCCGGGTACAGATACAAGGCCCCCTCCCCGCCGATGATCAGCGCGTCCGGCCGGGAACCGCCGCCGGGATACCGCAGGGGCTGCGCGCCCTGGGTCACGTGCCGCAGAACCTGTTTGCCGCACCATGCCCGCCCTGACCGCCGCCCGTCGGCGGAGATCGCGTACACCGTCCCGAGACTGTTGGCTGCCAGCACCTGCAAGCCATCGGCTCCGTCCGGCCAGACCGTCAGTGACCCGCTGCCGAGCATGGCGTCCTCCGTCGCGCTCAATAGTACCGGATCGGATGCGGTTCCGCCACCGGGATCCACCGTCGTCAGCCAGATGCCGAAACGCGGCCAGTTTCCCCGGTAGATACCCGCCCCGTCATACAGCGAACTTTGATCTTCCGGAGTGCGGGCGGCCGCCGGCCGGGAGGACGGTGCGGAAACCGCCAGAAAAAACCGCCATTTCCCGTTCTGCTCTCCGGCGTAAACCACACTGCGCGCCCGGAGTCCAGCCCCCCGCAACCGCCATTTCCGGCGGGATTCAAAAACCTTGCGCTCCCGGTCGAAACGGCTGATGCACAAACTCCGTTCCTTTGCCGTTCCCTCCAGGTACACGAGCTGCAAAGCGCCGTCCGCCACAAACACCCGTCCGGTCGCAGCCGCGGCCGCCTGCTCCCACGGGCCCTTCACCTTGAGCGGTTCTCCGAAAACCGGCTGCCCGGTGGCGGTCGTCCGTCGATAACGATACAAATAAACCGCGCGCTCCACCCCCACCGGAGCGCAGAGAAAGAGATCCGGTCGTTCCCCGCCGTACACATCCCCCGCTCCGATCGGAAACGACTTGTACGACTCCGGCGCCGCCAGCGGTCCGAGGCCGTCACCGACACCGACCGGCAGCGCCCGGCCGCTTTGCGGCGGCTCCGCCGCGGCGGTCGTGATCGCGGCAAGAAACCACATCGTCAGCAGCGTCAGCCGTTTTTTCCATCCATTCATGACTGTCCCGTTTCGTTGAAATATTCACTTAAAACCCGCATGACGCCATTTTCGTCATTCGACGGCGCCTGAAACCGGCAGATCCGTTTCAATTCCTCGTGGGCGTTGGCCATGGCGTAACTGTAGGCGCATTCCCTCATCATCTCCGCATCATTCAGGTAATCGCCGAAGGCCATGCACTCCTCCCGGCTCCACCCGAATTGCTCCCGCAATGCCCGGATCGCCCGGCCCTTATGCACTCCCGGCGGCATGGCGTCCACCCATTTTCGCCCGGAAACGCTGACTTTGAGCCGGCCCTCCAGCCGACGCAGAGCGGCGTATCCCGCCCGTTCCACGTCCAGCGCATGAAAAAAGGCGATTTTGCAGATTCGATCCCGCCGCCCCGCCTCCAGCACGTCCGGCACCAGACGGCAGCGCTCATAATAAAGCGCCGTCTCCGCCCGGAACGCCGGATCGTCCTCCTCAATATAGGCGGATTGGGCGCCGCACAGCACCACCCGGATCTCCGGCAGCGAACGCCCGAGCCGGACCGCCTCCTCGTAATCCGCGGGGGCGATCGCCTCCACCCGCAGCAGTTCCCGGCCGTCGCACACCATCGCGCCGTTTTCGCAGATGAACAACAATTCCTCCGCCAGCGACTCGAAGCGCCGGAGCAGATTGTAATACTGGCGCCCGCTCGCCACCGCGAAACGAACGCCGCGTTGCCGCAGATTGCGCACCATTGTCTCCAGACCATCCGGCAACCGTCCGGCGCTGTCCAGCAGCGTACCGTCCATATCGGCGGCCACCAGTCGAATCACCATCGCCCGTTCTCCGCAAAAAAATCTTTTTATACCGTATTTTCATACTATAATCCGCCGACCTGCTTTTTTCCAGAACCGCCGCGGGGGGATTTTTCTTACAGAATTCTGTCCCCGGGCTAACCGGATGCAAACAGTTGACGGCTTTATTAATGGTAAAACCAACAACCGGTCCGGTTCCGCTGTTCTGCTGAGTCGCAGCATCATGGCGGGGATCGGAAATCCCATGACTGATGAAAGGAATTGCCAATATGACCGGCAATCTGATGATTTGCTTTCTATGCTCCATGATGCTTCCCGCCGCTGTCGTCGCCGGGCAGCTCCCGGCCGACATCGACGCGCCCCGGGAAAAAGTGCAGCGCATCCGTTTCGTTGAAGACGACGCGCAAAATTACATGGTTTCCAAAATCTACGAACTCCGCCACCAGAAGGCCAACGATCTCGTGCCGTTCATCCTCGGCGCGATCAAGCGGTACGCCGCCAACGGCTCGGCCGACCGCATCAATTACGCCGCCGCCGGCAAACAGTATGTCGCGGTCAGCTGTCCCGCGCCCCTCATGCCCTACATCGACGACATGATCGCCAAGCTGGATCGCCCCGGCGCCAGGGGGCCCGACGGTTCCGGCATCGACGGGACCGGCATTGTCCGATCCGTTTACAAACCGCGTTACCGTGCCACTGAAACCATGATGCAGATCATGATCAAAGCCGGCATCCCCTCCAACGCCACTGAAGACGCGGGACAGGATGCGACACTCGGTTTCGATCCCGGCGCCAACCTCATTTACTGGAAAGATTCCATCAACAAGGACAAGGATTTGAAAAAATATCTCGCCTGGCTGGACCGCCCCGTCCCCCAGGTCGCCATCACCCTCAAGCTCTACGAGGTCCGGGAAAGCGAACTGCGCGACCTCGGGCTGGACTATCTTGCCTGGAAAAACGGTCCCGGCCTGAATCTGCTGGACGTCGGAGCGAAATTCATGGAAGGAAGCGCACTGGCCGACGCCTTCGGGCTGTACGGTTTTTTCATGTTCGCCCCCGCCATTGATTTCTCCTTCGTCCGGCTGCTGGAGCAGAACGACGAGGCCCGGCTCAGTACCAGTGCCCGGGTGGTCGTCGCCACCGGACAGGATGCCCGGCTCGCCTTCGCCCCCGATTACCAGAATCTGGTCAAGGACGATCAGTTCGCCGCCGCCGTCACCGATTCCGCCAACGATCGGATCGAATTGGCGATCACCGCTCCGGTCATCGCGCTTTCCGGGGCCGCGGACAAAAACGGTCTGATCGGCTATTCACAGCAGGACTACCGCACGCAATCCGGCGTGGTGAATTTCACCTACACGCTCCGTACCCGCACGGTCGTCGCCGGCAACAACTTCGGCGAGGAACTCTTCGACGAGGCCACGTCCGCCAGTGCGGTTTCCATCCAGACCGGGCAGGAGCGCCTGCTGAACCGCTGGGTCCGGGAAATGGAAGTGGAACAGACCATCGGCGTCCCCATACTCTGCGAACTGCCGGTCCTGAAATATCTGTTCGGCACCACCACCCGGACCCGCGAAAAAGTCTTCTGCTTTCTGGCCGCGGAAGCCGAACTGGTCCATCCGGACGCCGACATCTCCCGTATCACCGGCACCCTCACGCCGGTCCGCGACCTCGTACAAAATCTGCAGGAAAAAGGAAAATAAACCATGTCCGGAAAACGCTCTTTCGCTCTCCTGCTGGCCGGAACCGCCGCGCTGAGCGCCGCCGCCAATCAGCAGCCGACCTCCAACGCCAATCCGGCCTACAACCCATCCGACGTCCAGGCTCAACTCCGATTGAACATCCGGGAAGATGCCGAAGTCGTGCATTTCATCCGCGACACCGCGGATCCCCGGATCATCACCAAAACCTATGTTCTTCAACACGCTGATCCGTATTCGATCCGCCCCTACCTGCGGGAGATGGTGCAGGCTCAGCGCGTGGACTACAATAACGCGGCCGGACGCGTCAATCCGGCCTATTACAACACCTACAGCAAGGACAACGCCGCCAAAACCGAAAAAATCTTCGTTCCGACCGGCATCGAATGCGTCAAATTTGTCGACGGCACCGGCGTGATCATGGTTTCCGCGGAAGATTACCGGTTTCAAGACCATGACGGAGGCATGGGCATCGATTCGCTGGTGGCCATGCTCGACGCCCCGGGCATCATGAATTCCTCCGGGCAGCCGAAATACATCTATTTCCCGGCTTACCGCTCCGCCCAAGAGCTGCAGAGCATGATCAAGCTGGTCGGCGCCAATATTTCCAATGATACCGTGGAACTGATCGGCGGCAAGGACAAAGTGGAGGTGGATGAAGAACTCAACTGTCTCTTCTTCAATACCGCGCTCTATTCACGCAAAAACATCGAGGAAATGCTCAAACTCTACGACGTCGCGTATCCGGAAATCCGCATGACGTGCACCGTTTACGAACTGGATGCCGAAAACGACGGCATGCTCGGAGTGGACTTTCAAAGCTGGAAAAACAACGATGGCGCCCGGCTTTTCCAGTCCGGCGCCAACTGGTCGCACAATGCCAACCTTGCCGATGCTCTTGGCCCGGTCAGACCGGACGGGACCCTCAATACGCATTATTTCAATTTCGAACCGAAATGGAACACCCGTTTTCTGGATTTTCTGGTTTCCCGGGGCAACGCCCGCGTGATCACCACCGGCGACCTGACCGTCCGGAACGGCACCACCGGCACCATAACGCGCAGCACCGGTCTCCTGCATGCCGCGCTGACGCCGCTGCCTGCCGAACCGGATCAGCCACAGCCGGGAAACGCCGTCGACATCCGGCCGGCCAATGAGCTCTTCCTGTTCGAACTGACCCTCACGCCGAGTATTACCCAAAACGCCGCCACGGTGGAATTCCAGGTGGCAACTACTTCGCTGCTCGGCTATACCTCCGACGGAACTGCGCGTACCGACCATTATGAAGCCGGTCAAAAGTTCATGATCGGTACCGGCCGCAACCGCTTCTATCTCGGCGGAATTGAAAAGACCCGCATCGTCCGCGACGTCGGCGGCGTCCCGCTGCTCAAGGATCTTCCGGTGCTCGGCCGCCTCTTTTCCACCGAACGGGAATCCACCAAGAAAACCCATCTGGTCGTCGTCGCCGAGTGCGAAATCATCCATCCCGCCACCGTCATCGATGAAACGGACCTCCGCCAGATCGAAATGATCCGCCATCAAAACGATTCCGCCGGAAACCACAATGCGTACGGCTTCCGGCAATACGGACTGGATCGAAATCTTCCTTTCTAACAAAATCCTAACCATATCCACATCATGTCCGCACAGGTGCGGGATAAAGTATGGTACAGTTTCAAAAGATCAGGAGTATGACAACAATGAAAAAATGGTTTCTTGCCATGGCCATCGGCCTCGCCGCCGCCGCCGCAACCGCTGCGGAAATAACCCTCAACGGCGCCGGCGCCACCTTCCCCTCCCCCGTCTACCGGGTCTGGACCTACGGGTTCAGCCAGAGCACCGGCAACCGCATTCTGGTCAATTACCAGGGGCTCGGCTCCGGCGCGGGAGTCAACCAGATCAAAGCCGGCACCATCCAGTTCGGCGGTACCGACAATCCGCTGACCGCGGAAGAGCTCGACCAAGCCGGCCTCATCCAGTTCCCGATGCTGACCGGCGGTGTGGTCGTAATCGTCAATCTTCCCGGGGTGCCGTCGGGGGCGCTGAAACTGGATCAGTCGACGCTGGCGGCGATCTTCCTCGGCAAAATCAAAGCCTGGAACGATCCGGCCATCGCCGCGCTGAATCCGGGATTGAAACTGCCGCGTTTGAAAATCACCGTAGTCCGCCGCTCCGACAGTTCCGGCACCACGTTCATCTTTACCAATTATCTGTCGAAAATCTCGCCGGAATGGAAGCAGAAAGTCGGCTGCGGTCCCGCCGTCAAATGGCCCGTCGGCATCGCCGGTCAGAAAAACCCCGGCGTCTGCAACAACGTCAGCCGCATCATGGGCGCCATCGGTTACACGGAATATACCTATGCGGTGGAAGCCCGGCTCAACACCGTGCAGCTCAAAAACCGTGATGGGAAATTCCTTCCTCCCACCGCCGCCGGATTCGCCGCCTCCGCCGCCAACGCCGACTGGAAAAACGCGCCCGGCTTCTACATGGTCCTGACCGATCAGCCCGGGGCCGACAGCTGGCCGATTACCGGGGTTACCTACATTCTGATTCGCCGTGACCAGAAGGATGCCGCCGCCGGAAAGGCGCTGCTCGACTATTTCGAATGGTGCTACACCGCCGGTTCCGCCGCCGCAGCCCGGCTGCATTACGTCGGACTTCCGAAAAACGTCGTTGAACTCATCCGCCATGAATGGAAAAAAATCCGGTTCTGATTTCACCACCGGCAAGACGGATCTGATCTTCATGTTCAAACAGCTTGCACAGAAATTCCTTGATCCCTCCCGCGGCGACCGTGTGTTCCGGATCGCGGTGCTGCTCAGCGCCCTGTTGCTGCCGGTGGTGATGACCGGATTTTTTCTCCAGCTCGGCTGGAGTTCCGCCCCCGCCTGGCGGGAATTCGGACTCTCGCTGCTCTGGTCCTCGGAGTGGGATCCGGTCGCCAACCGCTTCGGCGCTTTGCCCGCCATCGTCGGCACCCTGCTGACGACGATCATTGCCATCGTCGCGGCGACGCCACCGGCTTTCATCATCGCGCTGTATCTGGTCGACGCGCCTCCGTGGATCGGACGGCCGCTCAGCCAGGCGCTGGACCTGCTGGCCGCCATTCCAAGCGTCATCTACGGCATGTGGGGGCTGTTTGTACTGGTCCCGGTCATGCAGAATCATGTGCAGCCGTTTCTGGCGGATACCCTGCACCTGAAACATCTTCCGTTTGTGGGAGAATATTTCAACGGATTCGGCATCCTGACCGCCGGAATCATTCTGGCGCTGATGATCCTGCCGTACATTTCGGCCATCATGCGCGATGTCTTCCGCATGACCCCGCCGATGCTGCGGGAATCCGCCTACGGAATCGGCTGCACCCGCTGGGAAACCGCGGCGCATATCGTGCTGCGTTATGGAGCACGCGGCCTGCTCGGCGGCGTCTTCGTCGGGCTCGGCCGGGCGCTCGGCGAAACCATGGCCGTACTTTTCGTCATCGGCAACGTGGCGATGTTGCCGGATTCGATTTTCGCCGGCGGCACCACGATCGCGGCCACGCTGGCCAACAACTTTGCGGAAGCGGACGGTTTGCTGCGCAATGTCCTCTTTGCACTGGGACTGGTGCTGCTGGTCATGTCGTTCATCGTCCAGCTGATCGCGCAATCCTGCCTGACGGCAACCGCCGCCGCGCGGGGAGAGGAGCGTTAAAATCATGGATCCTTTTGCCCCCCTTGAAGACCGCAGACGCGGGCTCCGCTTTCGGAAGTTCCTGGACCGGATGGTCCGGATCGCTTCGCTGGCGGCACTGGCCGCCGGACTCGGCGGCATGTTGTGGATTCTCTACACCGTCATTGATCACGGTGCAGGAGCACTCGGCTGGGACTTTCTCACCGAACCGTCCAAGCCGTATGGGGCGGACCATCCCGGCATTGCCAATGCCCTGCTGGGAACTTTGCTGATTACTTTCGGAGCGGCCTTGATGGCACTGCCGCCGGCGCTGGGCGCCGGAATCTATCTTGCCGAATTCGGACGCGGCAGCCGGACGGCACACTGGATCCGTTTTTCCGCCAACGTCATGATGGGAGTTCCATCGGTGCTGGTGGGATTGTTCATCTATGCGCTGTGGGTGGTGCCGACGGGGAAATTTTCCGGCTTTGCGGGGTCACTGGCACTGGCGGTGATCATGTTTCCGGTGGTCATGCGCACCACGGAGGATATTCTCACCATGGTTCCGGACGCTCTGCGCGAATCGGCGCTGGCACTGGGCATGACCCGGGCACGCGCCATCTGCCGGATCGTCTGCCGGGCCGGGCGCAACGGGCTGGTCACCGGAATCCTGCTGGCGGTAGCCCGGGTCAGCGGCGAAACCGCTCCGCTGCTGTTCACCGCACTCTGGAGCGACGGCTGGCCGACCGGATATTTCCGGGAACCGACCTCCAATTTGCCGGTGCTGATCACGGAATACGCCACCAACTCGCCGTTTCCCGAACAGCATGCCGCCGGCTGGGGCGCGGCCCTGGTGGTCATGACCCTGATTCTGCTGCTCAATATCGGCTGCCGCGTTCTTTTCAAGGAGAAAAAACATGTCTGAAATACTTCCGCCCAAAATCAAGATTTCCGTCCGCAACCTCAATTTCTTCTATGGCTCCCACCAGGCGCTTTTCGCCAACAATCTGGATATCGAAGAACACCGGGTTACCGCCGTCATCGGCCCTTCCGGATGCGGCAAATCAACCCATCTGCGCGTTTACAACCGGATTTACCAGCTCTATCGCGAACAGCGTGCCGAAGGGGAAGTGCTGCTCGACGGTCACAACATCCTCGGTTCCGACGTGGATGTGCTGGAACTGCGGCGGCGGGTCGGCATGATCTTCCAGAAGCCGACGCCGTTTCCGATGTCGGTGTTCGACAACGTCGCCTATCCACTGCGGCTGCATTTCAAACTGCATCGCGCGGAAATCGCGGAACGCGTGGAGAGCGCCCTGCGCGGCGCCTCGCTGTGGAACGAGGTGAAAGACAAACTCAAATCCAGCGGCCTGGCGCTTTCCGGCGGTCAGCAGCAGCGTTTGTGCATCGCCCGGGCGATTGCGGCGGAACCGGAGGTGCTGCTGATGGACGAACCGACCTCGGCCATCGACCCGGTGGCGACCGCTAAAATCGAAGAACTGATTCTCGCGCTGAAACCGCGTTTCACCATCGTGATCGTCACGCACAACATGCAGCAGGCGGCACGCATTTCCGACCGGACGGCGTTCTTTTACAAAGGCGAAATCGTCGAAACCGACGCCACGGCGAAAATTTTCACCAATCCGTCCAATCCCAAAACCGAGGAATATATCACCGGCCGTTTCGGCTGATGCACCGGGAGAAAGAAATCATCATGAAAGTGCATTTGCAATTGGAAATCGATCACCTGAAAAATCTTCTCTGCGAACTGGCCGCCACCGTCGAACCGGCCGTCCGGGAAGCCGTCCGTGCCGTTGAAACCCGCGACGCGGAATGCGCCCAGCAGGTACTGGCCGGAGACGAAGCCATCGACCGTATGGAAGTGCGTATTGAGGAGGAATGCCTCAAAGTTCTGGCGCTGCACCAGCCGGTGGCCGGCGATCTGCGCTACGTCATCACCCTGCTCAAAGTCAATTCCGAACTGGAGCGGATCGGTGATCTTGCCGTCAACATCGCGGAACGGGGCGCGGATCTCGCCACCCTGGACGCACCGCAGGAAACGCTCGACTTCTCCCGTATGGTCTTTGAAGCCCGGTCCATGCTGAAAAACGCGCTCGACGCCCTGATCTGCCGCAATGCCGTCGCCGCACAGGAAGTCATTCAGCATGACGATGTCGTCGACGATCTGCATCACGAAGCGCTGCTGAAGTTGCGCGAGCTGATCAGCCGTCACCCGGAATATGCGGCGTTTTATCTGGATCTGCTGACGGTTTCACGCAATCTGGAACGCATCGCCGACGGCGCCACCAACATCTGCGAAGATGTGATTTATCTGGAACTGGGCACCATCGTGCGTCATAACACCTGAGCGGTATCAACCGCAATCCCCGGCGGCACCAGTTCCGGACCGGTCGTTCCAATACCCGCCTCGTAAGCCCCGAGGTCCGGGGCGGCGCCGTGATACGGAAATGTTACCGCATCCGCATCCCCCCATTGCGCATCGGTTTCCAGCGTAAGCGTTCGCGCCGCCCGGTCCGTATAAATCACCCGTGCCGGCAGCCGGTCCCGTCCGATCCAGACCAGATCACCGCGTTCACCGGCAATACCGAAACCATCATAAAAACGCTCGGGATGCGACACCGGCACTTTCCGCCCGGCACCGGCTCCGACCGTCCGGGCCATGGCTTCGCCCGCGTCCACCGCATCACTGTCGTTACGCAGCTGATAATTACGCAGATTCAAGCGCCGGAAACAGCTCCCGGAATACGGTGCCACCAGGTTGTTCCCGCCGGACGGCAGCCGCCCCCCCCGAAACAAGGTATTGCTGTAAATCGCCGCGGTGCCCGCTTCCCTTGTCTCCGAACACACGGTATGCAGCAGCAGATTGTTGCGAAAAATCAACCCCGACCACCCCAGCAGCGCAGCTCCCGGCGCCGCACCGTCCGCAAAAACACAGCGTTCGATCAACATGTCCCCCCCGGTTCCCGGAGCAATCCGGCAGGCGTCATGCCCGATGAAAGCCATATTGCGCAACACCAGATCGCCGCATTCCGAATCCGTTTCCAGTGCCACACCGCCGCCGTCGGGGAAACGAATTTCGTCCAGCGCCCCGATCCGGCATTGGTGCAACCGCCACAACGGCGCCGTCCCGGCGGCGTCATTCCGCTCCGGCCACGTGGTAATCCAGATGCGGTCAAATCGGAAAAAGGAGACGTCCCGGCACACCACCGGCGTTTCCCCGATCTCGGTTCCCGCCAGCACGATGCCGGAAAAATAGCACTCCTCGGCCTGTTCCAGCCGAATCCAGCGCCCCCCCGACGGCGGTTCCAGGCGCACGCCCTCGACCTGGATGTAATCCCGGTTGCGCAAATCGATCAGCGCCCGCCCCTTCTTTGCCGCCGCGCCGCCGGTCAGCGTCACCGTCCCGGCCCGGTACGCCTGATAACGGATCGGCTGCCCCTCGTATCCGGAAACTTTCGGAGCGATCACTCCGTCATATTCTCCGGGCAACAGCAACAAGGTGTCGCCGGGACGCAAAGCGGCATTGGCTGCCGCCAGTGTCCGCCATGGCGCACGACGGGATCCGTTGTTTTCATCCGAACCGTCCGGAGACAGAAACCGGACCCGGCGCCAGGCCCAGCGCCATGCCGGATACCAGCCGCCCGGCCAGCCGCGAAAACCGTCGCTGTGCCAGCGCTCTTCCTCCCGGGACGACTCCGGGTGGCGTCTTTGCGCCGGTTCCCTCTTCTGCGCAGACGGGGAGCCGCGCCGAACGGCAGCAGGAACCGCGGTATCATGAGCCTTGCCGCGGTCATGTTTCAGGTGTGCCGCCAGAAGCGAAGCACCGGACGCCGCGGGCGTTCCCGACGGCGCTTCCACCGCCGCCATGCTCCACCACAGGAAAATCGCGCCCAATATGGCGACGCTCACCCGAATCATGGTTCCTCTATTCAAAACAACCTCAACTCACACTCTTCACGCCGTTCACAATTCCATAAAATAGGTAACATGCGTCAATGTCCGGTCGAAACCGGCCCGCTCATAAGCCCGCCGCGCCGGAATATATTCGTCCTCCAGCCCGGTGAATACCCGGGCCGCCAGCATCCCTTCCCGGCGGAAATGATCCAGCACGGCCCGGTACATCTGCTGCCCGATTCCTTTCAGGCCGCACTCCGGATCCACGCCGTTGTTGCCGATCGTACCGATCCGACGCTCCCGGTCGCAGTCGAAGGTGATGAATCCGACCACCCGGCCCCCCTCCTCACAAACCCAGACGGTTTCCGGCCGCTCGGCAAACCGGCGCCGCACCTCCATGCCTTTGCTGCGTGCATCCCCGTCCGGTCTCAACAATGATTGAATGCGGTCCCCCAGCTTCCGCCGTGTCAACGCCACAATCCGGCTGAAAGCCCGGTCCGCCACCGCGGCCACCTGCTCCAATTCGTCTTCTCGGCATGCCCGTATCATCGCGTTCTTTCCTTTTTCCCTTCATTCCATCGGCGCTCATTTCCGGCGCCGATACTCCCACGGCGGTTCCGGAGAAGGCCGACTCCACAGCCCGATTCCCTCCCGCCGGGCGCTCTCCTCCGCTCCGACCAGTTCGGCGTCATTTTTCGCATACGCCTCGTAATACCAGGCCCATCCGGCACGCACCATCGCCAGATTCACGTACTGATCCCCCAGAAAGACCTTCGCCACCTGGCGGCCGTACTGATCCACGTCCATGATCTCCAGCTTCACTTCTTTGCCTTCTATCAAGTCACGCAGATAATCCCCGCTCTCCGGACCGGACGTCTGGGCCGCCTCCGGCGCGTCAATGCCGTAAAAACGAACCCGGTAACGCCGCTCCCCCTGTTCGTCCAGCAAAATCGCCGTGTCGCCGTCATATACCCGGATGATCCGTCCGGACAAAGCCGCGCCTTTTTCCGACGTCCCGTACGGCACTTTCGGCATCGGCAACAGCCGGCGAATACTCCAGGGAACTTGCCGCTCCACTTCCGCCAGGCGTGCGGGCAGATTCCCGAGCCGGTCAAGATTCGTGCAGAACGCCCCCAGCAGAAAGAAAAAGACAAACAATCCTTTCGTCAGGCAGCCGAATCCCTTTCGCGACAAATTCTCCTTTACGGACATTTCACCTCCCTTTTCCGTAACATATCCCCGCAGCGCTTATTTATCAAGCAACCAATCCCGGCAAATCGCACGGGATACGTCCGGTTTTGCAGCAAAAAGAATCAATTCAATCAATTTTAAAGTTATATTTTATCATCGTTTCATTGACAGCATGACGGTTTCTTGCTACAATATATGGTGGAATATATATCAAACAGATCAATCTGCTCCCGCCCCATGAAAAAACCCGAAGCCGCCTCCAATCTGATCGACTACATCGATACTCAGATCATGGCCGGGATTTATCCTCCGGGCACCAAACTGCCGTCGCTGCGCCGCCTCGCGCGGAAATTCCGGATCAGTTACAGCACCGCACTGCGTGGAATCGATTATCTCGAACAGCAGGGGAAGTTGCGGAAATCTCCCCAGAGCGGCGTTTTCGTGTTGTCCCCCATCGGTCTGGCAGCCCATCATCCGGAGGGGGACCGCTGCATCGCCGTGATAACGCCTCAGGGAGACTGGTTCAACGAGGATATGCCTGGAATTTTCCACTCGGCGCTGACCTCGATCAAAAACCAGGTTCTCTCTTATAATTATTCCCTCCTGATCATGCCCCTGCCGCCGCGGGGGATCCCCCCGGAAGCCCTGGAGCGAATCAACCGCCTGTGCAGCGGCGTCATTCTGATGAAGGAATTTGACGAAGAAATGACCGAGCTGCCGCTGACGGTTCCGGCGGTCGCCATCCTGACTGAAAACGATTACAACGGCAAGCTCTCCATCGTCGGAATCGATCCGTTCAATGCCGCCTATCAGGCACTCGGCTACTTTCGTGAACGCGGAATTTCCCGGCTGCATCTGGTAATATTTGACGCGCCGGTTTACCGCAATCGGGCGATGCTGCTGGAAAACCTGTGGTGCGAAGATGGCCGGAAGATCGTCGGGCGCAGCCTGTTCCGAAGAGGTGACCGCCCCCGGCTGGAGCGGGTGGAAAAAAATTGCGGTTATTTCTTCACTTCGGATAATTTGCTTTACAGCTGCGAGGAAAACTTCCGCCAGACCACCGGCAAAAGCCTGATCGCCACCTGTCCGGTGCTGGCCGTTGACGGTAAAAGCCTGGTCATGCCCTGGAACATGCGCATGCCGACCATCGCGGTGGACTGGAAACGGATCGGGCGGCTGGCCTTCGCCGAATGCCTGGCTCGCATTGAAAATACATTACACTCACCTCGCCGCATCTATCTGCCCGGCACCCTGGTCAACCGCCAGGAACTGCCTCGTAGCGTCCCGAAAAAAACGCTTCCCGTTGCGGAAACGCCTCCACGTCCCACCACGGAAACGTCTCAATGAAAAACTCTTTCTGCTCCTTCTTGCGTTCTGTTCTCCAGTCATAATCGCAGCGTCCGGAACCGCCCGGGCCACTTCGCCGCAAACCGAACTTACCGAACAGGACAGCATTATAAAATCGCCGGCACTCCGGTTCGCGGGAAAAAAGTCACGTATGCATCCTTCACCATTTCCCTGCCGTCCGCTGACTTCGACCAGAGCCAGATTCTCCTGATCCTCTCCTCATCAACGGCCATGACCAGATCGTGGGCCAGGGGGAAACATGGGAAAGCACCGTCGATTTTCATGATTTCGGCATCGGCGACACCGGCAACACCCTGAAAACCGGAATCGATGTCAGCATGCACATGTATGAAATCATGCACTTTCTCGCCGACGATTCCGACGTCCGGAAAACGGCCCGCCCCCTGATGACCAGCAATCCGCTTATGGATTCCTGGATGCTCCGCTACCGTCCGCTGGCCCCGCTCTTTCTCTTCCGGGCCCCGGTCCTGCCGGAGAATTTCGGGGAGGACAAACCCGCCCCCGAAGGCCATGCCCGTTTTTTCGAGGAAATCGGCATTGTCTTCATGCGTTCCGGCTCCACCCAAAGCGATACGTACGCCTGCTTTGTCACCAACAAAAAGAATTTCGCCCACCGTCACTGTGACACAAATCGCTTCATGATTTACAAGTATGATTTTCTCGCGCTCGACACCGGTACCCGGACCGGATTTGAGCGACGGGATGATGAACATCTCAACAATTATTACTGTCAGAGCGTCGCCCACAACACCGTTCTGATCCATATGCCGAAGGAACCATTGCCGAATTTCTGGACCATCCGCAAAAAAAGAGACCTATTTTCACCACGGCGGCCGGAACCGCACTACCGGAGATCATTGTGTCGCCTATGAAACCAACGATTTCTACACCGATGTCGCGGGTGATGCCACGCCGGTTTTCGCTCCGGAAAAGTGCCGGCAGACGCTCCGGCAGGTCGTCTTCGTCTACCCTGATCTTTTCGTAATCGTCGACCGCGTGACCGCCACCAGGCCGGAATACCGCAAGGAATGGCTGCTTCATACTCAGAACGAGCCGGTTTTTCTTAACCCGAAAACCTGGTATGCCGATGACGGCGGCGGCCGGATGTTCTGCCGGGCGCTGCTGCCACAGGACGCCGTGCTCCGTGTCGTCGGCGGCCCCGGCCATGAATTTGAGTCATCCGGCCGCAACTGGGAACTCCCGGACGCCGCCAAACCCTATGCGGAAACGAAAAATTACCTCGGCCGCTACCGGGTGGAAACCAGCCCGGCGCCCCCCGCGGAATCGGATGTGTTTTTGCATATCATCCAGGTCGGCGCCGATGCAGCGCCGCGCATGCTCGGCACCCGGCTGCTGGAAGACGGCGTAACGTTCGGCGTCGCCTTCACCACCGATCGCGGGGACTGGGAAATCCGCTTTCGCCGCAACGGACCTCCCGGAGGATCCGTCCGATTGAGTCGCGACGTCCGAAGCGTATGCGATCAACCGCTGCGCTCCGATGTGGAGCCGCAGTCCGGTATTTTTTACTGAGCGGGATTCACCGATACCTTCCGACCGTTCCATGCCGGCTTCCAGCAGGGAGCGGTTCTGGTTCCCTCTGCCACCGGCGGCATTTCGCGGGGACTTGGCCAAAATTCCCTCAAAAAAGGCCCCATCCATCCGGAGATTCCCGCTTTTTCTGCTTGTAAACCCGGTAAAATTGCGGTATAATACGGAAATCCGCAAGAACCCGGAACAAACCGGACCTGAATAACGGAACATTCTTTTTCTCACTCATTGCACAGGACAAGGTATTATGGATCAAATGCAGGAAAACGCATCGGGGATTTCCCCGCAAAAGAAACTCTGGCATGCCGGCACTCTGACGTACACCACCGCCGGTGTGGTTTTATTGTTCTTCTGGCTGTTGTGGGGGGACTTCGCCTGGTCCATGAAGGAAAGAACCGTCGGACAGGTGGCTACGCTGCTGGTGAAATCCTTCCAGATTCCGGACTTGTGGGTCAGCATCCTGATTGTTTCGATTCCGAACTTTACGAATATTTTCCTGATGCCGATCGTCAGTTTCCGATCCGACCGGCACCGCGGCAAATACGGGCGCCGCATCCCCTATCTGCTGCTGTACACGCCGCTGGTGGTCGGCGGGCTGCTCGGGCTGTCGGTGACCCGCCAGCTCGGGGACTGGGTGCAGAACACGCTGGGACCGGAAGTGATTTCCGCCCGCATGGCCGACCTGATCGCCTTCACCGTATTCTGGCTGCTGCTGGACCTCGGGACCACCATGACCAACGCCCTGTTCATGGCGCTTTCCAACGACGTGGTGCCGCCAAAACTGATCGGCCGTTTCGTCGCCATGTTCCGGGCGGTCAGCCTCGGCTGCGCGGTTCTGTTCAACTTCTTCCTCATGGAACACGCTGAAACGCATGTAACCGCAATCTTCGCCTCACTGGCGGTTCTCTACGGCTTCGGACTGATTCTGATGTGCACCATGGTAAAAGAAGGCGAATATCCCCCGGTGGATGAGGGCGAAAAACGCAAGGGAACCCTGGAAAACATGCGGACCTATTTCCGGGAATGTTTCGCGCTTCCTTATTATCGCTGGGTCATCGGCGCCTATGTGGTCTGTGTACTGTCGGTGCTGCCGATCAACACGTTCGGGCTGTTCTACGTCAAGGCCCTCAACATCAGTCTGGAAACCTACGGCTACATGCAGACCGCCGGTTTCCTCTTCGCGATGATCACCAGTTACTGGCTCGGCGCGCTGGCGGACCGGTTTCATCCCATCCGGGTCGGAATGGTGACCATCGGCGGGCTGGGGCTGGTGCTGTTCATCGGCGGTCTTCTGGTGGACGGACCGACGAGTTTCTGCATCGTCTTCGTCACGCACAACCTGTTTATCATGAGCTTCAATTCGCTGATGGCATCCTATGGGCAGCGGTTGTTCCCGCGGAGTCTGTACGCCCAGTTCAACTCCGCCATGACCATGAGCTACTCGCTGTGCATGATGGCGATGGCGCCGCTGGTCGGATATGCGCTGGACGCGGTGGAGGCTTATTTCTATCCGGATCAGCCCGGAAAACAGTATTTCCTGGTGTTTGTGGTCGGCGGAGTTTTCGCCTTCGCCGGATTCTTCATGCTGATGATGGTGCTGCGGTACTACAAACGGTACGGCGGCGACAAGAACTACGAAGCACCGCTTTAAAAAAGCGCCGATTGTACCGCCCATCCGGCGGAACCATTGAAAAAAAACTTCATCCGGGAACAGCGGATGAAGTTTTTTTCACGTGCGGATACGCCCGGCGAGGGAAAAATCCGGAAGGAACCATTTTCCTTTCATACTGCCTCCCAAATTTCCGCAAATCCACTTGAAAATTGTCGAACAATATACTACAATATTGTTACATGTTTTCCGCCGGATTCGCAGCCGGCATTGTCGTTGCTTTCTTCCATCCTCTCCCCGTCATTCCGACGGTATGCAGGCCGGAGGGAAGTCTTTGTAATAAAATCCCCAACCAGCAAAGGAGACCCCGCTCAGTGAACCTGTGGAATGAACTGCAAGCCGTGCTGAACAATGAATCAGGAGTCAATCTACTCGAATACATCGTCATTGCCGGATATCTGGTTTTCATGGTGCTGATCGGGATTCTTTTTACCCGGTTGAATCGGGACACCGGCGACTATTTCCGCAGCGGCAGCAAAGGCAGCTGGTGGATGGTCGGCACCAGCGCCTACATGGCGGGGACCTCGGCTTACACATTCACGGCGGCATCCGGAATCGCCTATTACGCGGGCTGGAGTGTTCTGATGATTTATCTGTGCAGCCCGATCATTCAGTCGCTCTCCTACAAATTCTACGCCGCGAAGATCCGCCGCAAGCGCCTGACTACGGCAGGAGAAGTCTACCGGGAACGCTTCAATCCGGCCACCCAGCAGACCTATTCCATCATCGGGCTGCTGACGGGCTTCGTCGGCAGCGGCATGAATCTCTACACACTGGGGATTTTCGTGGCGGCGGTCTTCGGTTTGAACATCTATCTGGTCATTCTGGTGCTGGGAGCCGTCGTGCTGTTCTACAGCATTTCCGGCGGACGCTGGGCGGTCATGGCCACGGACTTTCTGCAGATGCTGGTGATGTTCACCATGGCGGTGCTGATGACGGTGCTCTGTTTGTACGAAATCGGCGGTCTGGACGAATTGTTCCGACTGATCCGGGAGCACGGTCTGGCCTCGGATTATTCGTTTTTCACCTCCGAGGAACGCTTCCTTGATACGCCCGGATACCGCGGCTACTTCACCTGGAAATGGTGGATCGCGCTCCTCGTCGTCAATTTCCTCGGTGCCTTCAGCGTAGGCGCGGTCAATTATTCGGTCAAGGACGACCGGGAGGCGGAAAAAGGCGTACTGCTGTATATCGTGCTGGCATTGATCGGTTCGCTTTTCTTCTTTCTGCCGCCGATGGTTTCCCGGATTCTCTATCCGGCGGAAGTGGAGGCTCTGACCCAGCTGGCCAAACCCGGAGACGGGTCCTACGCCGTGGCCTGCTTCAAGCTGCTGCCCCCCGGCATGGTGGGCTTGATGGTGGTGGCGATGTTCGCTGCGGCC
>CASDQW010000105.1 GCA_949282965.1 uncultured Lentisphaeria bacterium | reverse complement strand
GGTGTGCAGCAGGCCAGGACCAATATGGAATTCGTGCGCAAAGGCCCCACCACTGCGGTGGTGGATGGTCACGCCGGAATGGCGATGGTGATAGCTAAAAAGTCGATGGAATACGCGATTGACTGCGCCAAGAAATATGGTCTGGGCATGGTTGCCGTGCGCAATTCCTCGCATTTCGGCATGGCCGGATACTACTCGGCGCTGGCGGCGGAGGCGGGAATGATCGGCTTTTGCGGAACCAACGCCCGTCCGGCGATAGCGCCCACCTTCAGTACTCAGAACAAACTGGGAACCAATCCGATGGCCTTTGCCATGCCTTCCGATGAGGCATTCCCGTTCTCCTTTGACTGCGCGACCAGTGTGGCGCAGCGGGGCAAGATCGAATTGTACGGCCGGCTGGGCAAAGATGTTCCTCCGGGCTGGGTTATCGATATCGAAGGGAAGACCCGAACCGATACGCAGGGGATCCTGGCCGACCTGCTGAAGAGCCGGGCGGCGCTGGCTCCGCTGGGGGGGATCGGCGAGGAGGGTTCCGGGTACAAAGGTTATGGTTTCGCCACCGTGGTGGAATTGCTCAGCTGCGCCTTGCAGCAGGGGTACTTCCTCAGCCAGCTCACCGGATTCGCTCCCGACGGTTCCAAGCAGGAGCCGCGTATAGGGCACTTTTTCCTGGCGATCAACATCGAATGCTTTACCGAGCTGGATTTGTTCAAAAAACGTGTCGGCGAGGTGTTGCGCGAGCTGCGGGCGGCGCGCAAGGCTCCGGGGCACGACCGTATCTATACCGCCGGAGAAAAAGAGTATTATACCATGCTGGAGCGCGAAAAGACCGGTATTGCGATCAATGCTGCGCTGCGCAAGATGATGCTCAAAGTTCGTGAAGATTACAAACTTTCGCAGTGGGAATTCCCCTTTTCCGAATAATCCGGGGCATTTTTTCCGCGTGTCACACCGGGGGCGGCCTGACGGCCGCCCGTTTTGTCAGTGGCGAACGACTACCGGATGGTGACACCGCCGCGGTTGCCGGCATGATTTGCCGGGTTGAAGTTCAGGTGGGGATTGAAAACCACTGATTTCGCGTGTATTTTAGCCGGTGACGGGAAATGCCGTCGCGGATCCCGCATGAATGTTCGAGACGATTACAGGCGGGCTTAAGTTCACATTCAAACCGCGATGCGGAGCCATGGGGGCAGGCATCGTCGGATTTTCTGCTCCGGAGTGATTTGACAGGAACACCTTATGTCATTGACGCTGTTTATGTACCACCGCATTCTTCCCGGAACTCATCCTGAAAGCATTCCGGTTTCAACGTTCCGGCGGCAACTGGATTATCTGGAGAAACATTACCGGATATTGCGGGCGGAGGAGGTGGAAGGATATATTGCCGGCACTTCGGATGTCCGCGGTGATTGTGCCGCGCTGTCTTTTGACGATGCCTGGGTTGACAATCTGCTGTTTGCCACGGCGGTGTTGCGGGAGCGCGGACTCTCCGCATTGCTGGCGGTATCGGCCGGGTGTCTGCATGATGGTCCGGTGCGGAAAAGCGTGGATGAGGCGGTTCTTTTCCGGAGTATGTCCCGGGCGCAGGAGGCGGCGCGTTCCGGTGACGCATCGAGTTATCTCAACCGCGCCGAACTGGCTGCGATGCAGGAGAGCGGTTGCTGGCGTCTGGAGGTTCACGGCTGCCGCCACGAACTGGGAAGCGGTGGAGCAAGCGTATTGGCCTGTCCTCAGAACGGAATGGACGGCCACGCCTTTATGGAATTTCTTGCCGCTGATCTGAGACAGGCCCGTGAAGCGGTTTCAGCTCTGACCGGACGCAAACACCGGATGCTGTTCTGGCCCTGGGGGCATTATTCCCGTCCGGCGGTTGACATGGCACGGCGGTGCGGTTTCGATTTGCAGTTTACGGTGGAAAAGGGAGCCATCCGCCGTGGTGATTCCCGTCCGGTGCTGCCGCGGGTGGGGGTGTCCCCCCGCTGGAGCAAGTTTGTCCGCAACTGCATAGTATTTCGTCATCCGCTGCTGGCGGCGGCGCATGATTGTTTTCACCGGGTGCGGGTACGTTTTGACGATCGGTGGGAGGCGGCGGAAT
>CASDQW010000104.1 GCA_949282965.1 uncultured Lentisphaeria bacterium | reverse complement strand
CCGTTCGGATACTGCGTCGTCTGCGGACAATTGATCTGTGGTACGCGACCGTCGATTTCCGTCATCGTCGCAAGGTTTTTGTGTCCGACCAGCACGATGGCCCGGGCGGAGGCGATCCGCTTCAGCATCGCGCGGCATTCCACACCGGCGGACCAATTGTATCGGCTCCTACCGAGACGCCTTCTCCAACAACAACCCCCGATAGGAGAGCGGAATCACCACGTGTCCCTGCCAGAATGCGACCGTGCCCGGTACATCGGGAAACTGCCAAGAGCGGTTCCTGAGCGGCTTTGCCGCTTCCGGATTGCTGAAATCGTAGACTCGGACCTCCCGGTTGGAACGATGGCTGGTCGCAACGAGTGTTCCATTGACCGTGGGGACTCCGCTGATCCGCTCGCCTGCGGAAAATCGTTTCCACTCCTGCGAAGGTCCCGGCTGATTCGGCTCGAGCAGCACATACTTTCCGTGATTGATCATTAGGAGCTTTCCATTGATTGCCGCAATGCCGTCCATATGGGCGTTCAGGCGCTCGACCACACAGTTGGCCGGAATCGGTTTTTCCCCGGAGAGATCGTACCAGGCAAGTCCGCCGGAATGCCAGTTGTTGGCGACGTAACGGCCGCCGAGCAGTTTGTCGCAGAAGAGATCCCCGTAAAGCAGCCCGAGCTGCTGGTGCTGGAACACTTTCGTCATCCGGGCGGGATCCGAGACGTCCAGAAAGTAGAGCCGTCCGGTGCGGGCGGAGACGGTGGCGAAGCGGGTCCCTTCCGGTTTCCAGATCAGCTGGGCGAGCGGACCAAAGCTGTACCGTCCGAGCAGCGTCAGCCTGCCCGATTCCTCCGGTCTGTAGACGGCGACGCCGGCCGCCCCTTCCGCCGCGTACAGGAGTCCATCGGAATATTTGACGTCATACGCCTCCGGAACCGGATGCACGGCGACCGGTTGGATTCCCCGTTCGCTGAACCGCACGGTGTGGATCCCGGCGGGACCGGCCGCAATCCAGGCGAGATCGCCGTGGACCGTCACACTGCGCACCGGCCCTCCCGCATCGTACACAAAAAATCCGGGAATCGGCTTTGCCGGAACCGGTGGCGGAATCTCCGGCGGCGTTGAATTCAGTTCCGGCTCCCGCCGGAGTGCGGGAACCTCCGCCAGAAACAAGCCGCTCCGGACACCGGAGAGGTAGAGCACCCCGTCGGCGACGGCGATGCCGGAAACCGCGTCCGGACGGGACCCGCCGGCCGGCGAGGCGACCTGCGGCAACTGGAGCTGCCCCACTCCCTTCGGATGGCGCGGATCGGAAATATCCACCAGAAACACCCCGTTGTGGGAGTCCGCCGCAACCGCGATCTTGTCCGAGAGGCGGACCGTCCAGAAGTCGTTGCCGCGGCTGAAGAAAGGCGGAAAATGAAAGGTGGAGATCGTCTGCGGTTTCCGCACGTTGGAGATGTCGATCAGGTTGAGCGAATGACCGTTGTTTTTCCGCGTCTCCTCCGGGCCGGTTTTCGCGTGATGGCCGGTCGCGGCGAGGCAGAGAAGACCGCGAATTGCCAACCCGTCTCCGTAACCGGAGAGCGGATGCGCGGCGATCTGCCGGGGAGCGCGCACGTTGGAAGCATCCAGAATGGTGATCTGCCCGGCGGCCCAGTCGCCCACGAAGATCCGTCCGGAATTGTAGATGACAGACTGCGCCTCCGGAGTCCGGGTCAACGAAAGAAAAAGCGGTTTTTCCGGGTCGGTAATATCGATGCACTCCACTCCGTACTGGCGTTCCGCAACAAAGCAGACCGATTCGACGGCATCGACCCCGGTCGCCAGTTCCACCGTGGCGAAACGGGAGAGCCGTTTCGGTTCGGACGGATTGCTTACATCGACCAGGAAAAGTCCGTGTGAACGTGCCGCGATGCAGGCAACGTTGCCGGAGACGGCAATCTGGCGCCCCTCCGGAAATGTCCCGGTCCGGCCGGCCAGCCGCGGGGAATTCGGCTTGGAGATGTCGTAGATCCAGAGCATTCCGTCGCCGAGCGCGTACAGATATTCTCCCCGGATCACCATGCCGGTGGCACGGGCGGGGCCCCCCTCGATCTTGCGGATCGGATAGAGCGGTCCATATTTCGCCGCATCCGGTGCGGCCACCGCGGTATCCTCCACCGGGGCCGAAGAAAGAAGAGACGCGGTTACGGCAATTCCGATGGTGAGCAAGGTTCCCAATCTCATTTTGAATGTTCCTTGTTACTGTTGTTATATCTTTTGGGGGTCCCGTTCCCAGGCCGTGCCGTATCCTTTGGGTCGATCTGCAAAATGCTGAAATGACGGTCAGAAAGAATGAGTGCCCTCCCAGCAGGTTTGATTTTCTCCTCCGCTCCCGATAACTTCGGCCGCAGTGAAAAAAGCCCCGGTCTGCCTGTCGCAGAACATTGTGGAACCCGGGAAACAAAAATCTTCATGGCGAAAATATATCCGCAGCACAGTTTCGTCAAGAGTCGGATCGGTTTTCAAGCCGGCCGCCGGAATGCGGTCCGTTTTTCGCGGCGGAAACTTCCTCTGCCGACAGGGATTTATCCACCATCGCGCAGACACAGGAGTCGGACCAGACATTCTCCGCCGTTTCGATCATGTCGATGATCGTGTAAACCGGCAGGATGATTCCCAGAATGCCGAT
>CASDQW010000103.1 GCA_949282965.1 uncultured Lentisphaeria bacterium | reverse complement strand
CCGTTCGGATACTGCGTCGTCTGCGGACAATTGATCTGTGGTACGCGACCGTCGATTTCCGTCATCGTCGCAAGGTTTTTGTGTCCGACCAGCACGATGGCCCGGGCGGAGGCGATCCGCTTCAGCATCGCGCGGCATTCCGGCCGGTCCGCATCCTTGACCGCGGCGTCCGGATCGGTGATATGATCATCCTTTACCAGCTGGTAATGCGAAATGATCAACGCCGGTTTCGCCGGATCGAGGCGTTTGACCGCTTCGATATTGCCGGGTTTGTTCAGCAGACCGTTGCCGGTGTCCAGGCGGACGATCTGGATCCCGTTGCGCTCCTCGTATCCAGCGGGTTCCCCGAAGAGTTTCTTCCACTCCGCCGCGAATTCACGCGAGGCAAGCCGGTCGTGATTGCCGGGAACGGCGGCAAACGCAAAAGGTGCGTCGGCAAACACTTTCTGAAATAATTTCAATTCCGACACCCGGCTGCGATCGGTCACGTCTCCGGGCAGCAGCAGCAGATCCGTCTTCTCCTTTTCCAATTCCGTCCGCACCGTCCGGAGAATGGCTGCGGAACGCGAATGCAACCGCATCTTCGGGTTGTCGGGACCCTGCGTCAAATGGGGATCGGCCAGTACCGCCCCCCGCAGCAGCAGCACTCCGGCCGGCTGCGGCAACGTCCGGAAAGACTGTCGGACGATTTCTTTTTCTCCCTGACGGACGATCAGCTGATAACCGCTTCCCGGTTTCAGACCGGTGAATTTCACCCGTCCGAACGGGGCGTCTGTTTTCCGTACCCGCTCTTTCCCATCCTCGCCGCTCAGCGTGAATGTCAGCGGCACGGTCCCGGCCCGGGTGTAGCGGCATTGGAAAAAGTCCGGCCCGACGCTCTGCATGGCCAGATGATCTTTCTTCTTCGCCCCCGGAAACGGCAGTTCTCCCGCAGCCTTTTCCAGCAGATCCGTTCCGGTCATCGCCTCGCTGATCCGGCGGGGAATCGTTGCATTTTCCAGAGGCGCCCGGAAGCGTTCCGCTCCGACGCCGACGGCATAGGTCAACACCGGTTTCGCCGTGTGCCCGAACGTTGTATAATGAAAACCGTTCTGCCGGTCCCGCTGCCGGAAGGCCTCGATCACCAGCGGATTGTATTTGCCGTAATTGGTCATTGCGTCCTTTGTGGTGGTTTTCCCCGCCATGAACAGTTCGGCCGCCCGTTGCAGATCCCCATATTCCTTCGAACCGGCCTCCGGTACGGCGATCCCGGTTGCCTGACAGACCGCCGGAATCAGAGCTTTCCCGTCGGCGCCGGACTTCTTCCGCATTTCCTCCAGTTGCCGGGCCAGCGCGCCGTTGGGCAGCTTCTGCGCCTGCCAGAAATCCGGACGGGGTTTGCCGTTCTCTTCCCGCTCGATGCCGCCGGTGGTGTGGTCGGCGGTCACGACCAGCAGCGTCTCCTCCGGATGACGGTCTGCGAATTCAAGCACCGTCCGGATGGCTTTGTCAAACTCCGCCATTTCCCGCAGCATCGCGCCGGAATCGTTGGCGTGATTGGCGTGATCAATGGCCCCGCCCTCGATCACCAGGAAGAATCCCCGGGGATTGTCCAGTACCTGAATCGCGGCGGCAACCACCTGCGCCAGGGATGGATCCGGCGATAGAAACCCCGTTTTGTCAATGGTTTCCGTGACACTGAGAAAGAAATTCTTTTTCCCGGGATCCAGCTTTTTCAGCCCCTCCGGGCCGGAAAGCAGGGTGTAATGGTTGCGTTTCAGAAGAGAAGCAAGGTCCTTGTCGGAGAATCCTTCCGGCCGCAACAGGCGGCTTGCCCCGAAGAAATCAAAGCCGGAAGCGAAAAGATCCGATAGAATCCCTGCATATTCCCTGCGATTGGCGCGGTTCCCGTAATGCGCCCCCGGCGTGGCGTCGTTGATCCCGACCGTGGAAATGATTCCGATCTTCACCCCGCGCCGCTGGAGCAGCCGTGCCAGGCTCTGCACCGGGGTCCCGGCGGCGTCGACGCCGATGGCGCCGTTGGACGTTTTGATCCCACAGGCCAGCGCGGTTCCGGATGCGGCCGAATCGGTGGTGCCACCATTTTGATTGTTCGTTCCTGTCGGAACGGGCTCTCCCAGGCGGTCGAACGCGGTCTTCTGAAATTGTTCCCGGAACAGCCGGATGGAATTTCCTCCCATGCCGTCGCCGATCATCAGGAACACATATTTCGCCTGAGGACCTGCCGGTTTTTCTGCCGCCGGGACCGGTAGCCAGCAGTGCCAGACCAGCAGCAACGTTCCGACAACAACTCTTTCCAGCATCCTTCGCATAAAGCCCCCCTCCGTGGCTTTGGCCGATTGGAAATCCGGCAGGCATATCACCATTTCTTTTCAAAAAAACCGTCGTGTTCTTCGTAAACGCCGCCCGTCCTGTCTTTCCAATCTCCATTGGGTTCTTTCGTCAAGGTTTTCCCCAGAAATGAGCCGTCGTCGACAACAACCTCCTCTTTATAGACATGCTGAGGTTTTTCAACGTCGGAAGTCCCCGGGTTGCTGCTCAACATAACTCTTGCAAATATAAGCAGCAGGATCATGCAGACAATAAAGAAAAACCAAAAGACAATATAAAAGACCACGCAGAAAAATGCGGCCGTCACACCCGCAATGAATAATGAATACAAAATTTTTTTGCTGCATTTCAACTGGCTCATGATGCCTTTCAGCGAGAAAAAAACATTCAGTAAAACCAGTAACGGCAGCACGACAAAAAACAACTGCTCCAGCACAACGTCCTGTTTGACGCCCATGAACAACGTGCTCACAACCAGATAGGTGCCGGCCGCCCAGGCCGCGTAATAAGGCAGGAGCAGAACATGGCGTGTCGGCTGATAATCGGAATTCTGATGATTGCGGTTGAACCAGCGGTCATCCAGCCGATAGACGAAGTTGCGGGCAAGACGAAAGAGCCGATGGTCCCCCGAAACATCTCCCGATCGGCGGCAGCACTTGAAACCAGGGAGAGGTGTTGGCGGAAAAGTCGTTTTCCCCGCAGGAGCAGGATAAATTCACGTCCGAATCAAAAGAATTTTTGAATTTATATTCTTCCGAACTCATTATATTTCCTGGCACTGTGAACGTTACGACATCTCCCGGCGGCCTTTGCCGTATCTCCTTCCGCCCGGGTGTCATGTGCTTCGGTTTTTCCGCAGAAGACGGGTGGCGCTTTCCCCCGATTAATAAGCTGACCGTCAATATGATGTGACGTCGCAACAGATTTGGTCGGCGAGGTTAAGATAGCATGGAAAATTCTGATTGCAAATCGGAATTCCGCATCGGAGAACAGATGCAGCGGAAAGCCCGGTCTCCGGACGCTTTCCCGCAATCATGGAACCCGGCCGCCGGAATGCGGTCAGTTTTTCGCGGCGGAAACTTCCTCTGCCGACAGGGATTTATCCACCATCGCGCAGACACAGGAGTCGGACCAGACATTCTCCGCCGTTTCGATCATGTCGATGATCGTGTAAACCGGCAGGATGATTCCCAGAATGCCGAT
>CASDQW010000102.1 GCA_949282965.1 uncultured Lentisphaeria bacterium | reverse complement strand
AACGACTTGCTGGGCAGCACGCTGGGGGCGAAGAGCGCCGCAGGTTACGCCCCGTCAAAGATGACCGCCTTCGGCGAAAGTGCTGATCCCTCCGTCTTCTTCACCGGCAAGCCACAGGTTGACGGTCTCGGCTACGCCTTTTGCTTCCGCAACTACCGTTCCGACCAGGGCAAATGGCAGACCGCCGATTCCCTCGGCTACCCCGACGGCTGGAACAATTTCGCGTATGTCAATAACAATGTGTTGCAATCTTTAGATTTTGCAGGACTTTGCGAGTTAGTTGAACTTATTATTTATGTACAGGATCCAACTACTGGACTCTGGACTCTTCCTGTGCATACAAATATTTTGGAATGGAAACATTGTGCAAAGGTCTCGGATGTCATAATTTATATAGCCCATTCTCCTTATTACGATGCCGGAGGCGCATTAGGAATGGCAATCTGTGGAACAGATGGAGGCGCTTTGGTTGCTGCCCGCGATGTGCCGATTAATGTAAGTTTCAGTTTTAGTGTTCCCGGATTACCTTTGAGTTTTTCACCTACACTGAATAGAATAGAAACCTATGGAGGAGGGTACTCCGATCCATATACTTGTTCTAAACCGGATTGTGAACATAAAGAGTATGGTGCCAAATATTATAAAGCTGTTTACAACGTAATATCTGAGGTTCATGAAGAAACATATGCTTGCCAAGAAAAATTTTATTACACGCAAGAAAGAGTTGCTTGGGGTATACAAGAAGATCATATTCGTGAATGCGTATATAAATAATATTGTAAAAATTAGTATTTGTTGCCAATAGCAGAAAAACGTAATATTTTAAGAAATGAGAGTCGCCGTAAATGCTGTTTCATTTTGTAACCATTCAGGAGAAATACGTATGAAGTATAAAATCTCAGTTTTAGCAAGTATGATTGTCTGTCTGGGAATTGGAATTGTAATCGGCCGGTTCTGGTCGCCTTCTGTTCCGAACAGACTTCTTGATACACCGGTAATGGACGACAATGTGCATATCGGCACAGGGGGTCCGGTGGGGACGGCAATTATAAATTTTGACAATTCAACAGGTTTTCTCGCTTTTGAAGGCCCTTTGAGTGTTTCCGCCGACATGACCATTGAAGGAACGAAATGCAGGGGATCGTATTCGACTGATCATGTTGCCTCTCCTGTGTTTCTAGTCGGAGGCGAGAATAACGGTATTCCCTTGTATTACAGTCTGATTTGTTATCCCTTATGGGAAAGAGATGCTTCCGACAAAACAAAATTAAATTTAAAACAGTTTCTATTTTGCGTGAACGCCCAATACAAAAAAGATCTGGTGCCTGCCCAAGGATCATAATAATGGTAGAGTACAGATGAAATTGTAGATGTTGGTTCTGAGTAATTGCTGACAGTAAAAAACGACTCTGCTCCGCCCGCGTATCCCTTTCCATAAGATCGGCTGCGCAGGCGTTTTTGTTTTGTTGAGACTGGGAAAAGAAAGGAAATTCAAAAAATGTGCGTATGATGCTGCCGAGCAGCTTGTAAAAGAGGGGGGCCGGGAGTATCAGTATGGCTGGCTGGATAAGGTTTTGCAGATGACGGAAGGCGCGGAAATGGTCCGGAGTTACAGTTACCACATGGACGGTCAGCTGGCGTCGGCGAGCGATGGTTGCCGGGTGGAAATGTTTCTGTGGGATGGTCTTGCATTGATCCGGCGTGACGGTACGAACTACCTGAACGAGCCCGCGGTTACGAGTGGCAATCCGGTGATGGCGGGCGATAAAGTCCTTTTCAACGACCTGCTGGGCAGCACGCTGGGGGCGAAGAGCGCCAAAGGGTATGCTCCGTCAAAGATGATCCAATTCTGTTGGAAGTTTTCTATTCTTTCCAACAGTATATCCTCATGAGCCGATACTTTTGAATACTGTAAAAGAATGAACAGCTCTAATGCAGAGTAGCAGTAAGTTTGCTTCTTTTGAATAAAAAAGAGGAACTGACAATTATGAAACGATTGAAGTTATTGAAATTATTTCTGTTTTTTCTGCTCTCTTTCATGAGTTTATCTCTTCTTGGTATGGATGATCCAAGTGATCTATATTTTGTATCTCAAAATCGTGTGGGATTTCCCCGGTCTGTGACGAATGATGAGATGATAGAGCATTTTCGAAAAGTGTATCAAGCGGAAGAAATCTTTATTCATGGCCCGCAAGCGGATAACTATGACTTTTCTGTTTTGAAAGGAAAGAAACTGAAATGCTTTGCCGCGTTTGTTGGTAAAAAATCCGAATTTGAAGTCGATATGTTAAAAGATATGCCGTTGGAGGTATTGAATCTGTCATTCAGCACTCCCAGAAAGTTGAGTGAACTGCAACCATTGCTTACTCCTTCTCTGAAAGAACTGTATCTTTCCGGCGTGATACTGGATGACCCTTCTTTATTAAGTCCCTTAAAACTGGAAACATTGGTGTTAAATGGATTAACATATAATGATGACATCATGATGGTCATTGCCCAGATGAAAAGTCTGAAGAGGCTGGGGTTAACATTTCATTATGAGGATAAATTCAACGAATTCTGGATAGTGAGACATGATATTCCCTTTGCGATATTGAACAATCTGGCTTTAACAGCATTGAGATTGGATTATCCCACTCCTGCAGTTCTATATTTTTGGGAAAAACAAAAACAGCTGAAAATTCTGTGTATAGAGGTAGGGCCTCCGTTTAAAATATCGCATCTGATTCCGATCATTGCCGGAAGAGAATTTGACTTTTTAGCGATGAAATGGTTCTATAAGCCGGATCAGAGGGAGCTGAAGAATTTATTAAACCAATACCATGTTAAGGCAAAAGTTTTATATTTGGATGGTAAGCAAGTGATTCCGGAAAATGATAATAAGGAGATAAAATTGGAGAAAAAGTCAACAGAGATATGACGGAGAGCGATATAGACGGCTTGTAATGCCATCCGTTTTCCATGGATGGCATTGTATTTTTTTGTTTGCAGCACAGATTCTCATATCATAAGAAAAAAGGGGATGACAATCATGAAAAGATTTGACTTATTGAAATTATTTCTGTTTTTTCTGCTCTCTTTCATGAGTTTATCTCTTTTTGGTATGGATGATCCCAGTGATCTGTATTTTGTATCTCAAAATCGTGTGGGATTTCCCCGGTTTGCAACGAATGATGAGATGATAGAGCATTTTCGGAAAGTGTATCAAGCGGAAGAAATCTTTATTCATGGACCGGAAGCAGATAACTATGATTTTTCTGTTTTGAAAGGAAAGAAACTGAAATGCATGGCTGCGTTTGTCAGTAAAAAATCCGAATTTGAATTCGATATGTTCAAAGGTATGCCGTTGGAGGTATTGAATCTGTCATTCAGCACTCCCAGAAAATTGAGTGAACTGCAACCCTTGCTTACTCCTTCTCTGAAGGAACTGTATCTTTCCGGCGTGATACTGGATGACCCTTCTTTATTAAGTCCCTTAAAACTGGAAACATTGGTGTTGAATGGATTAACATATAATGATGACATCATGATGATCATTGCTCAGATGAAAAGTCTGAAGAGGCTGGGATTAAGATTTTGTTATAAGGATGAATCTGATGGATCATGGAAATGGAGACATGATATTCCTTTTGCGATCTTAAACAATCTGTCTCTGAGGGCATTGGATCTAGAATATGTTACCCCTGCAGTTCTATATTTTTTGGAAAAACAAAAACAACTGAAAATTCTGAGAGTTAATGTGGGGCCCCAGTTAGGCATGCCACATCTTGCTCCGGTCATTGGTGGAAGAGAATTTGACTTTTTAGCAGTCAATGTCATGCATAGAAATAAACAGAGAGTCAGAAAACTATTGAAAGAATCTCGTGTTAATGCAGAAATTTTATTTATAAACATGGAGCAAGTGGTCCCGGAGAATGATAATCAAAAAAAGGATTGGAGCGGACAAAGTCAGTCGGGATAGAATGAACAGCAGAAGGGGTGACTGCGGCTGGAGTTTACCAAAGAAGATGGCGAATGGTGTTCTAATCAAGCAACGAGAAATGGATCTAAATTCCGTAATTTTAGATACTTATTAAGGCAATTGCTGGAATAAGGTCGATTCCATTGAAATTATATTTCCCCGAAAATTAGCAGGTTGAAGCTATAGGATGAGAGATACACTTACGACAAGGCGGGAAACATTCTGGAAAAGGTGGTGGAGGTGGGTCCAGTTTTACCTGCGACAAGGCGAATCAGCTTGTGTCGACGAATGCAACGGAAAAGTTACGAAATATGAATATGATGCTGCCGGGTGGCTTGTAAAAGAGGGGGAACCGGGAGTATCAGTATGGCTGGCTGGATAAGGTTCTGCAAATGACGGAAGGTGCGGAAATGGTCCGGAGTTACAGTTACCACATGGACGGGCAGCCGGCTGCGGCAACAAGTGGCGGGAAAAGAGGTAAGCATTCCGGTAATTCTTTAAACGCACTTCAAAAATCTATGGAATTTCAGACAGGATATGAATACTATTTCCCATGGCGGCATGGGCTGCTTTTTTCAGTAATGAGAGATTCGTGTTT
Organism: uncultured Lentisphaeria bacterium; assembly: GCA_949282965.1. GTDB lineage: Bacteria > Verrucomicrobiota > Lentisphaeria > Victivallales > Victivallaceae > CALXOD01. The sequence goes on along the minus strand of CASDQW010000102.1, from coordinate 42,268 downwards.
AGGGGCAATTCAGGTGGCGACCTTCTGAAGGAATGCTTCAGATTAGAGCAGCCACCATTTATGCGGAGCGTCTTTTTTATAGATTAAAAATACTGTGGTATTCTGGCAAGGCAATGCGGGGGGATACGGATTTTTGTTGGATTTTTTCTGTTTGGGGACCGTTTGATTTGTTGGGCTTTCGGTTCCGAGTATGAGGTTTCAATCACAGAATTTGTTCTGTTTTCAACGTGACAACGACATGCGGAATCAAAACCATTTTTCAGGAAAGGTTGCAATTATGGGGAAAAAACTTATGATTGCTGCCTGCTTTATGGCTGGGGGAGCGGTGATGATATCTCTGGTTGCCATTGGCATGAATGTTTGTAAGAGAACCCCTTTGTCCGCGGAGTTACTGGCCCAGGCGCTCGACGTAAGATTCTGGAAGGTTTCATGGGACCAGCCGCTGGAGCACGATAAAAGTTTATATATAAGTATTGGCAATGCCCGGGGCGAAACCCAGGATTTCGTTTTATGTAAACTTGAGGAAATAGCTTCCTCGTTGAATACAAAGCCGATCTTTCTGTCTGCCAGGAGAACAGGGGACTGCATTCGTGTCTCCCTTCTGCAGGAAGGCGGATGGAGTTATGGATTTACCATAACGGAAAAAGCGTTTGATATGCCCCTATTATATTCCTATAAGCCTTCTCCGGAGATTACCCCGGGCGTCTTTTTTTTAAAAGGGGGCACAACAACAGTCGTACACGATTTCTCCACCCTTGAAAAGGATGAGCAGGGCATCAAACTCATTATCAAATAAAAACACTTGCAAGAAATATTCATGCCGCAGGGCCTCTTGCTGGAGTTTGAGTCCACCATGAAAGGATGGCTCGTATGGATCATGACAAGAGGGGGAGGGGCGTTTCTAAAATGTGCCGTCCTCCGGTTTATTGCAGGTCATCTAAAAATACCGATGTGACCGCGGGGCCTAAGTCGATACGAACCGTTAGGGAGTTAAAAATACTTTCCTTTATGGTGGCTATTCGCTCCTGGGGGATGGCCGGAGTGACTGTAAGATTTATATTGATCAGTTTTTTTGCCTACCATTTTTTTCTGCAGTCTGGGTCTCCGCATGAGTGGCGGAGGTATATTCTAAATGGAAAGATTTTAGAAGTTTATGATAAAAAAGCCATCTTTCGGCAAAAAATCGGGCTTGCGGCAGGAAACTTTCAAGAATGACATCCATAGAGACGGGCATTCCCTTGAAATATTCTTCCACCTTTTCTTTCGTATGATACCGGGCCGCGTGTTACATCCAGATTTCTTTTGGCATGGTATCTTCCGTAATATCATCATTGTATACCACAATCGGGATCTTCCCCGAAATCACCTTTAAGAGGCCTCTGTGAATTTTCTTCATAAGTTCCTGGTTCGGAATGCAGAAGTTTTCGAAGGTGATATTTTTCGCAGTTAAGATTTTGTGTGCAATACTTTTGACTTTGTCATCTTCAATTACGCAGTTGTCGGATTTTATCTTTTCACAAATGACCCAGTCCATGATTGGGGCTGTGGCGGATAGGTCGTTTCCCGCCACAAAACTTGCACTTTTGTTACCATAACCAATCTTGTAGATCGTAGTGGCATTTGATGGAAAAGACGCTGAAATGACAAGCAAAGCAAGATATAATTTCATCAACTCTCTTCAGACCATATCTGGATTGCTTGCGGGGCGGTGCCGGCACTGCTGCCGATAAATATGCCATGGCATTCCGTATGGCAGTTGACGCGGTGCAAAATGACGTGGAGAAATGTAGACGGCGACACGGTACGTTTTCAGGCGGTGCCGTCGGCAACGGCACCGCCTGTCCGTCTTTTGCAGGGCGGGGGCCGGTCAGTTTTTAACCGGTTCCCCCTGGGTCAGTACCGGATTGCGGAAATGGACTTTCCCCTGGAATTTGATGTATTGCACATAATAGGTGGCGGTTTTCACCGGCTTGGTCGGAATATAGGTACGTTCCGTTTTCTTCCAGTCCGTGGAATTGGTTATACAGCCGACGTTGATCCAGTTTGTCCGAGTGCCGTCGTTATATACCAGATCGATACGAACTCCGTAGTTGCCGGAAGGTTTTCCCTGGTGTGCCTCGGCTTTACTCTCCACGCTGAACGTCAGTGGACGGGGAACATCCTGGTTCAGTTCCAGCGTCTGTTCCAGCGTGCTCATGGTTTTGTCATCAGGATTGGTAACAGTATAAACGCCATCTTTCAGCGTTGTCGTTTGTGCATTTTTGATGGTCAGCGGTTCCTTCAGCAGGTTTTTGGCCGCCGCCGTTGTTTCCGCCGCCGTGACGCCCGCGGCGAAAAGCAGCAGGCCCGCGCACCAGAGAAGATGGTTCCGTTTCATATATCTCTCCTTATTTGATGGATGTATGATTGTCCTGTTCGCAAGCAAACAGGACCGATGGCGGTATAACGGTGTCCGGCTGACCGGAGCATCGGTAGAAGCCCGAAAGGCGGCGGAAGCTCCCATGTCTGGCGTGTTTCCCGGATCGGGCAGGCTGTTGTAGGGCAACCGTGTTTCATTCGTTGTTCCGTTCTGAATGGGACCGGCAGCGGGAAAATGACTCTTCCTCTTACTATAAAACCTTTTCAAAACAAATGCAAATTCCGTGACAGGTTTCGCGACTCGGCTCGCGTAACCGGGGGGAGGGAGGGTGGATCGCGTCGTCGGGACCGTTCCCCGGATCCATGAACGGAAACGATGCCGGGGGGAAACGTGCAACAGGACGGTTTTTCTCTTGCTTTTTCCTCCGGAACTGTTATTGTAAAGGAGAACCGGAGGGAAGACTTCGGAAAGACCATTAAAAATCAGGAGGATAAAGCATGAAAAAATGGGGGTTTTATCTGTTGCTGGTATGCGCTCTGATGGCGGGTTCCGTCGGCGCGGCAGAATGCGCACCGGTAGAAAGTGGCTGGACCTTCCTGCAGATCTGCTTTGCTCCAGGGGTGCCTTCGGATTCGGCCACGGTGCCGGTTAACGGCGTGAAAGTCGGGGCTCCTATTTCCGACGGCGCACAGGTCAATGGCGTTGAAGGCGCTGTGTTCTACGCCGGCAGCACGGAAGTGAATGGGCTGCAGGGATCGCTGATTGCCGCCGCCGCCGATCAGGTGAGCGGGCTGCAGCTGTCGCTGTTCAACCAGGTCCGGGATTGCTGCGGTCTCCAGCTGGGGATCGTCAATATGGCGGAAGGAAAGAGTTTCCAGATCGGACTGCTCAATTATGTAAAGGATGCGTGGATTCCGTATTTTCCGGTGGTGAATTTCAAGTTCTGAAACAATGCGGTGCATAGAAAAGAGGAGTTGAAAATATGAAAAAATGGATTTTGACGGTATGTGCGATCACCGGAGCCGCCTGGTTGAGCGTGGGGGCGGAAACCACTGCGCCGGCTGCTGCCGCAGCGACCGCACCGGCTGCTGCTGAGACGGGGTTGACGGCGCGGCCGTTGGATCAGTGGACACCGTTTCAAGTGGGATTCCTGCCGCATTTTCCGTCGGCGCAGATGACTTCGAACGTTTACGGCATCAAGTCCGGATGGCCGATGGTCTGCGGGGTCGGGCGGGTGTACGGTCTGGAAGCTTCGTGGCTGTACTCCGGTACGGCGGAAATTTACGGCATTCAGGCCAGTTGGGCGGTCTGCGCCAATCGCCGGTTTGACGGTATTCAGTCGGCGTTTGCCGCCTGCGTGAACGAAGAATCGTTTAACGGGCTTCAGGCGACGCTGGCTTTCTGCATGGCCGGTAATTTCAACGGCTTGCAGGCAAGTGCGCTCAATATTTCCGGAAACGCGACCGGTTTTCAGGCGGCGGCTATTACCAACGTGACCGGGGACATTACCGGTTTTCAGGCGTCGGTGGTGGCCAATGTGTCGAAGAAGCTGACCGGGTTCCAGACGGCATTGGTCAATTCGGTTGAGGAAAGTTGCGGTTGGCAGTTCGGATTGATCAATGTTTCGAAGAAGGGCGGGTTCCAGACCGGGCTGATCAATTACATTGAAGATGCCCCGATCCCGTTCTTCCCGATTCTCAATTTCTCGTTCTGAGCGGTGTTTCCCTTCAGCCGGGGCCAGACGGTCCCGGCTTTTTTTCGACAGAGGAGAAAAAATGGCAGGAAATGTCCGATTGCGCCGGGTGGACCGTACCCTGAAACTGGTCAGCATCGCCACACTGGCGGCGCTGGCGGCAACGGCGGTGCTGCGGCGGTTGCCGACGATGGCGCCGCCTCCCTGGTGGACGGAATGGACTTTGCCGGTGTTGACTGCGGCCGCGGTGGGGTATCTGACCAACTATGTCGCGATCTGGATGCTGTTCCGGCCTTACGAACCAAAACGGCTGTGGCTGTGGCACATTCAAGGTGTGATCCCGCGGCACAAGGCGGAGATCGGACGCTTGCTGGGCGAGGAAATTCCCCGCAATCTGCTGGACCCGGAGGCGATTGCCGAGGAGGTCGGCGAACTGGTGGGGGAAACGCTCGCCGATCCGGAAGTTGCGGCGCAGATGCGCTGGCGGGTCAGCCGGTTTGCGCTGCGGTACCGGGAGGAGATTGCCGGTTTTGTGACGCCGTATGTGGAGCTGGCCTTGCGACGGGCATTGCGGGCGAGCCTGACGCCGGAGAATCTGCATTTGTTCTACGATCGCGTAGTGGCGGTCTGGTTGAATGACCCGGCGGTGCGTTCCGCGCTGGCGTCCGGGGTGGTCGAGGCACTTCGGAAGCGCACGCCGGAACTGGTCGAGGTGGTCCGGGAAAATCTCCGGACAGGCGTCCGGGATTACATGCGGGAGGAATGGCAGCATTTGTCCCGGCTGCTGGCGGCGGACCGTTTCGCGGTGCTGCTGGTGGATTCGCTGAACTGGAACCGGATTGAAGCGCAGCTGGGGCGGAAGCTGGAAACGGCGGAGACCCGGGAGGCGATCGCCGCGGAACTGTCCCGGATTTCGGAACAGGTCAGGGCCTACCTGGAGTCGCCCGACACTGCGGAAAACGTCGAACGTTTTCTCTCCGGCGGCGCCCGGCAGCTGGAAAACTTCCTGCATGATTATTTGGTGGAGAAGCTGCCGGAAATGACGGAACGTCTTTTCGTCTCCGATACGCTCTGGAATCTGGTGCGCGAGCAATTTCTCCCTGTGGTTCGGGCGCAGGTGGACCACTATCTCCGGCGGGAAGGCCGTGATGCGATTCTTCGGAAACTGGATTTGGGCGGCCGGATCGAACGGGCGGTGGCGGCGCAGGATGTCCGACGTTTTCACCGGATGATTCTGCATGTCTCCGGCGAACATCTGCTGGCGATTCAGGTACTGGGGTTCTTTCTCGGGGCGCTGGCCGGCGCGGTGCTGGTTTTCGCCTGACGAGGTGGGCGCATGCCCGTTACGGGCGGGCGAAGCGGACCACCAGATGGGCGCCGGCGGGTTCGGAGGAGCGGTTTTCGATCCGGTGTTCTATGTCGCACTGATAAATGACCACGTCTCCGGCGCGGAGCGTCGTGCTGTTTCGGCCGACACTCACATGCAGTTCCCCTGAAAGCACGGTCAAAAATTCCTCCGTCCCCGCGTAATGCCCCGAGGAATTCAGGGCTGAACCGGGCTGAAAGGCGAGACAGTACAGCTCCAGATCCTCCGCCTGTTCCGGTGGGGAGAGGACGCTGATGTGCACGCCCGAGTCATCGGTGTCGAGCCGGGTCAGGTCTTCCCGCCGCGAAACCTGGAACTTGCGGATTTTTTCGCCTTCGCCCTTGAGCAGCATATTGAAGTCTATGGCCAGTGCCCGGGCGATTTTCCACATGGTCATGATGGTCGGATTGACCTTGCCGGATTCGATCTGCGACAGCATCGCTTTGGAGACACCGCTGGCCGCGGCCAGGTCGTCCAGCGATAATTTCCGGCTCTGCCGCTCTTTGCGCACATTGGCGCCTACCGCCGGAAGCGTGGATAGATCCGTCATGATGCCACCTCCTGGAACAGAAACTCCGCTGATTTTTGTTTAATATAATAAAAAATGTTAATTTTATAAAACAAAGGGGTTGATTTCATTTCTGATGTGTAATATAATAATATGTGTTCAGTATAGCAAACCGTAAAATGCGGCGATCCCAAAAAAAATCAGGAAAAAAAGGAGACGGTTGGAGATGAAAGCCATTATCAAAGCGGCGCCGGGCGAGGGATTGACCCTGACGGATCTTCCCGTGCCAGAGTACGGAGAGGACGACGTGCTGGTCAAGGTGGAGAAAACCGCCATCTGCGGAACCGACGTGCACATCTACAACTGGGATGCCTGGTCCCGCGCCACGATCCGCACCCCGATGATTATCGGGCATGAATTTGTCGGGCGGGTGGCGGCGTTCGGGCGGCACGTACACGACGTCCGGGTCGGGGATCTGGTCAGCGGGGAGGGGCATGTGGTCTGCGGGCATTGCCGCAACTGTCTGGCCGGCAGGCGGCATCTCTGTCCGAATACCAGCGGGATCGGGGTCAACCGCAACGGCGCGTTCGCCGAATACCTGGTAATTCCGGTAACCAATATCTGGCATTGCAATCCCGCGATTCCCACGGACGTGCTCAGTTGTTTTGATCCGCTGGGCAATGCGACGCATACGGCGCTTTCCTTCCGGACGCTCGGCGAGGATGTTTTGATTACCGGTGCGGGACCGATCGGTTTGATGGCGGCGGCGATCGTCCGGCATGCGGGGGCCCGTTATGTGGTGATCACCGACGTCAACGACGACCGGCTGGCGCTGGCGCGGAAACTCGGGGTGGATCGCGCCGTCAACATTACCCGGGAATCGCTGGACGATGTGCAGCGGGAGCTGGGAATGCGCGAGGGATTCGATGTGGGGCTGGAAATGTCCGGCAGCGTCGAGGCGCTGAGTTCCATGATTGCCGGAATGAGTCACGGCGGCCGGATCGCGCTGCTCGGGATTCTGCCGGAAAATGCCGGAATCAGCTGGAACAAGGTGATTTTCAACGGGCTGCAGCTGAAGGGAATTTACGGACGGGAGATGTTTGAAACCTGGTATATGATGACTTCGATGCTGGAATCCGGGCTGGATATTTCGCCGGTGATCACGCATCGGTTTCATTATACGGAATTCGAAAAGGGGTTTGCCGCCATGCGCTCCGGCAAATCCGGCAAAGTCATTCTCAACTGGCAGGAGTAGGCGAACCATGTACGGAAGATTTCAATCCCATCTGCAAGGTGTGCTCGATACGATTCGGCGTGACGGTCTGTTCAAGGATGAGCGTCTGATTGCCGGACCGCAGGGGGCGCATATCCGCCTGGCCGACGGGCGGGAAGTGATCAACTTCTGCGGCAACAGTTATCTCGGGCTCTCCGCCGACGCCGCCATCGTTCAGGCGGCGAAGGCGGCGCTGGACCGGTATGGCTTCGGTCTCGGCTCGGTGCGGTTCATCTGCGGTACCCAGGAGGCGCACCGGCAGCTGGAGACGGAGCTGGCGGCGTTTCTGGGAATGGATGACGCGATTTTGTACAGTTCCTGTTTCGACGCCAACGGGGGATTGTTCGAACCGCTGTTCGGAGCGGAGGACGCCATCATCAGCGACGAACTCAATCACGCCAGCATCATCGACGGCATCCGGCTCTGCAAGGCTGCCCGGTTCCGCTACAAAAACTGCGACATGGCGGATCTGGAACGGCAATTGCAGGCGGCCGCTTCCGCCCGTTTCCGGATCATTGCCACCGACGGCGTCTTTTCCATGGACGGCACCATCGCACCGCTCCGGGAAATCTGCGATCTGGCTGAACGCTACGACGCGCTGGTCATGGTCGATGATTCCCATGCCGTCGGCATTCTCGGGGAGAACGGGCGCGGCGCCATTGAATACTGCGGAGTGGTCGGTCGGGTGGATGTGGTTACCGGCACCTTCGGCAAAGCCCTCGGCGGTGCGGGGGGCGGATACACCGCGGCCCGCCGGGAAATCGTGGAACTGCTTCGGCAGCGATCCCGGCCGTATCTGTTCAGCAACAGCCTGTCGCCCGTGGTGATCGGGGCTTCGCTGCAGGCGCTGGAACTGGTCCGGCACGGAGCGGAGCAGCGACGTTATCTGTTATCGCTGGCCGCCCGGTTCCGTGCGGGACTGGCCGCCGCCGGTTTTGAACTGCGGGGAGCGGATCATCCCATCATTCCGGTCATGCTCGGCGATGCTCGTCTGGCACACCGGATGGCGGAAAAGCTGTTGCAGGACGGAATTTATGTGACCGGGTTCTCCTATCCCGTGGTGCCGCTCGGGCTGGCCCGCATCCGCACCCAGCTCTCCTGTGCCCATACGGTGGAGGATATCGATCGGGCGATAGCGGCGTTCATCGCCGCCCGTGCCGCGCTGAGCTGAGGTGTGGCGCGCGCGACGGCGCCGAATTGCGGGAGCGAACCACCGGAGACCGGCAAAAGCCGGAGGAAAGGGCGTTTGCTCCCGTTATTTTTACGCCGTGAGCGGCGGCGAGAGCGATCAGGGTTCGCGCAGCGACTCGTCCATGGCCTTGATGAAAGGATAAAGCAGATAGCTGATGACGGTGCGTTCGCCGACTTTGATTTCGGCCCGGAGGCGCATGCCGGGGATGAGCGGCAGGTGTTCGTTCCGACCGTTGAATCTTCCGGAAATGACCATGCGGCCCTGATAATAGGAGGGTTGGCCGTCGGTGCTCTGCAAGGATTCGGCGGGAGCGCGGGTGAAGGCGTCCTGGGAGATGTAACGCAGTTTGCCGTCCAGCGTGCCGTATTGCTGGAAGGGGTAGGCGTCGAATTTCAGGCGGGCGCTGTCTTCGAGTTTGACATGGCCGATGTCCTTGGCGGGAATGTCGACTTCGGCTTCCATTTTTTCGGTCAGCGGTACGAGCGTGATCAGCGACTCGGCCTCCCGGACGGCGGATCCTTCCTGGAAGGGCGCGATTTCGTGAACGACGGCGGCACAGGGGGCGCGCAGTTCGGCGTTTTCCACGAGCATTTCGGCCTTGGGGATCTCCTTGTCTACGGAGATGAGATTGCGGTCCACTTCCACGAGTTCCTCGATGATCTGGCGGCGCCAGTCGGTGAGAAAACTGTTCTTTTCGGCCTTCAGCGCCTGCAGCTGGTGGCGATATTCGAGCAGTTGCGCGGTCTGCTGGTCGACCTGGATGGCCATGCCGATGACTTCGATCTGGGTTTGCAGCAGCTCCTTGGTGGAGGTGGCGTTCTTTTCGTGCAGGGTAACGAAGATGTCTTCGATTTTTTTCAGGGCCTCCTGGCGTTCCTTGTATTTGGTGAGGCTTTGCTCCAGCGCTTCAATGGTGACTTCCAGACGGCGGATGTTTTCATCATACGTGTTGTTTTTTTCCTGGAAATAGAGGTTGCGGGATTCGAAGATCTTGCTTTGCAGCCGGTAATCGTTGCCGCGGGATTCGTCGGGAGCGAACGGAACGTGATTCAGTTCCGCATTCAGGCGTTCCTGCTGTGCCAGCAGACTGACGCGCTGTTCGTTCAGCCGCTGCAGGTCGGCGCGGTTGCCGGTTACGTCGAACGTAAACAGCAATTGCCCCGGGCTGACCCGCTGCCCGGGCAACACATGAACGGTTTTGATCACGGAGCGTTCGAGCGGCTTCATGGTGATGTTCTGACGGGTGGTGACCAGCCGGCCGTCGGCGACGACGATCTTGTCGATTTTGGATACGCAGGCCCAGGCAATGCCGGCGATCAGCAGCACGAGAATGACCGCCCACACTATATGACAGGGAAGTCCCGGCCCGGCGGACTCCAGTAAAATCGCGTCCGGCTGAAAATCCGCGGCCGCTTTTTCCGGATGTTTCTGTTTTTTGAGCTTAAACATCTTCCGCTCCCATCTGCTGCCGCCAGAATTCGGCATAGATCCCGCCCTGCCGCAGCAATTCGGCATGGGTACCGGTTTCGACGATCCGTCCCTTGTCCATGACCACGATTATGTCGGCGCGGCAGAGCACCGACAGCCGGTGGGAAATCAACAGCACCGAACGGTTGCGAGTGATCAGTTTCAGGTTGCGGCGGATCAGGGTCTCGCTCTCGGGGTCGAGCGCGCTGGTGGCCTCGTCGAAGATCAGCAGCCGCGGATTGGACAGCAGGGCACGGGCGATGGCGAGCCGCTGGCGCTGGCCGCCGGAGAGGTTGGACGCGTTTTCTTCCAGTACCGAATCATATCCGCGCGGCAGTTTCTGGATGAATTCGTCGGCACCGGCCATGCGGGCGCAGTAGATGATTTCCTCCATGGTGGCGTCTTTTTTGGTCAGGGAGAGGTTTTCCCGGATGGTGCCGTAAAAGAAATAGTTGTCCTGCAGCACCACGCCGATGCCGGAACGCAGGGCGCCCCGGTCGATCTCCCGGACGTCGATGCCGTCGAACTTGATGATGCCGCCCTGCAGCGGATACAGGCCCTGCAGGAGTTTGGTGACGGTGGTTTTGCCGGAGCCGCTGCGCCCGACCAGGCCGACGGTGGTGCCGGGCTGGATGTGGAGCGTGAAATCCTGAATGACCCGCGGGCCATCCGGCGTGTATTGAAATTGCAGATTTTCCATGGAAATCTCGCCCCGGATCCGGTGCCGGATGGAACCTCCCACCTGTTCCGGAGCCGCATTCATGACGACGCCGAGCATTTTGACGGAAAGTGCGGTCTGCTGATATTCGTGGACCAGGCCGACGATCCGTACCAGCGGTGCGGTCACCCGTCCGGAGAGCATCTGAAAGGCGATCAGGGCGCCGACGGAGAGTTCGTTCTGGAAAACGGCGTAGGCCCCGACCCAGATGATGGTGACGAACATGAGTTTTTCCAGCAGCTGGCTGACGGTGCGCGCGGTCATGGAGATTTTCGCCACCCGGAAGTAGCGGGTGATGGCATACGCCGCCGTGTCGTTCCACTGGCGCTGGCGTGAGGGTTCCAGGGCAAGGGATTTGACGGTGCGGATGCCGTTGATGGTTTCCACGAGCATGCCCTGGCGTCTGCCTTCGGCGAGATACAGCTCTTCCAGGCGGCGCTGGAAAGGCTTGATCAACACTGCGATCACCAGCGCCATCAGGCCGGTGAATCCGAGCACCACGAGCGTCAGCTTGACGCTGTAAAAGAGCAGAAACGGCAGAAACACCGCCAGCGAAAACAGTTCCAGCGCGGAATAAAACAGGCTGCCGGAGAGAAATCCGCGGATTTTTTCCGTCTGCTGCATGTGTTTGATCAGCACGCCGGAGGAGATGCGTTCATAGAAATCGACCGGCAGATTGAGCAGTTTGGCGAAGGTCTTCGTCGCCAGCCGGATGTCGATGCGGTTGGTGGCGAAGAGCAGAAAATAGCTTTGCAGAAACTCCAGTACCGCGTTGAACAGCAGCAGGGCGATCACTCCGATGCCGAGCGTCGTCAGCGTCAGGTAGCTGCGGTGCAGCAGCACCTTGTCCACCACCAGCTGGAAAAAGAGGGGAATCGCCAGCCCGATCAGGCTGACCGCCAGAATGGCCAGCGCCACCTCCGCCAGCAGCGTGCGCTGTCGGAAAAATTCCGGCAGAAACCAGCGCAGCCGGAACGGCTGTTCCTCATCCAGCAGCGAATAACGGCGTTTGAAATACATGACTTCGCCGCTGAAGGCCTCCTCAAAGGCCGCCCGGTCCAGAAAGACGATTTTCAGCGCCTGACCCTCGGGTTTGACGGGATCCCAAACGGCGACCTCGGTCTGTTTGTCTGTTTTCCGCAGACCGCACAGTACCGCGGCAGTGCCGTCGCGGTGAAACGCCATGATCGGAAAGACGTTGCCGAGTTTTTCCAGTCCGTCCCAGTCGATCCGGGCGCTGCGGGAGGAGAACTGGAGGTCGTCCGCCATTTTGGCCAGCAGGCGCCGCTCCGGTTCTGATTCGGAAACGGCGTAGGTGTGGATGAGACGGTTGACGTCGGTGGATGCTCCATGGTGTCTGGCGATGGCGACCAGGGAATAAAGCGCGGTATGGCGGCCGTCTGCGGAGAAATTCGGATTGTTCAGATTTTTCAGGAAGACGGCTTCGCCGCCCCAGGCCTGTTCCATGGCCGCGGCATCGGGCAGCACCTGTTTCCCCGGCGAAGCGGCGAGGGGGTCGAATACGGCGAAACGGTCCCGCCCGTCGGTGCTTTTGCGCAAACCCAGGAACAGAACCCAGTTGCCGTTGCGGAGCCGCAGGAGCACAGGGGCGCCGAAATAGGAGGCAAGTTCCTGCAACGGGACCTGTTCCCGCTTTTCGGGACTGAGTTTCAGCTTCTCCGCCAGGAAGAGTACGAGATCCATCGGGGCGTCAGGTGCTTCGCCGGCCCAGGCATCCAGATTGGTTCCGTAGGGCAGGAGCCTGGCGACTTCCCGCAGGCAGTCCACGGCGGTTGCCCGCCCGCGTTCGGCTGGTGTCATGAACAGTCCTTGCTATGATGTATGAAAATGGCTGCAACGCTTGCGTGCGGCTAATATACCACGGTTCGGCTGAAATACAATCTTTCCGAAACGGGAAACGCGGCGGTTTCTCAGGGTTTTTGAAAAGAAAACGACGGGATCGCCGGTTTTTCCGGGAATGTGGATTGTAAAAGGCCCCGGTAGTGCTATATTAAACTCTGTTTATTGCAAGATAATGCAATGCGGTTTTTCCAACGCAAACGCATGAAGGAGCGTAAAAATGAACATTCTTCACGACAAAGATGCCGATCTCGGCGTCCTCAACGGCAAAATCATCGCTGTGATGGGTTACGGTGCCCAGGGCAGAGCGCAGGCGCTGTGCCTGCGCGATTCCGGTCTGAACGTCATCATCGGGGTGCGTCCCGGCAAGTCTTTCGACGCGGCCACGCAGGACGGATTCAAGGTCATGTCCGTGTCCGACGCCGCCAAGGAAGCTGACGTCATTCATCTTTTGCTGCCTGACGAAAACCACGGACCGATCTACAATGCCGAAATCAAACCGTATCTGAAACCGGGCAAGGCGCTGTGCTGCTCCCATGGTTTCGCCTATGTGTTCGGCGAAATCGTGCCGCCGGCCGACGTCGACGTGATCATGGTCGCGCCGAAGAGCCCCGGTACCGAAGAACGCAAGCGCTTTGTTGAAGGGTTCGGCGTGCCGGGCCTGATCGCTGTGCGGCAGAACTACACCGGCAAGGCCCGGGATATCGCTCTGGCCATCGCCAAGGCCGAAGGTCTGACCCGCGCCGGCGTGCTCGAATGCTCGATGGAACAGGAAACCTACGAAGACCTCTTCGGCGAACAGAACGTCCTCTGCGGCGGTATGGTCGATCTGATGAAATACGGTTTTGAAGTTCTGATCGAAGCCGGTTATCCGCCGGAAATGGCCTATTTCGAATGCATCCACGAAGCCAAGCTGATCGTAGACCTGATCTATGAAGGCGGCATCCAGAAGATGAATGCGGTGATCTCCAACACCGCTGAATGGGGCGAATATGTCAACGGCCCGTTCATTCTGCCGGCCGATGTCAAGGAACGGATGAAGGAATCCCTCCGCCGGATCGAATCCGGGGAATTTGCCAAGGCCTGGATCGCGGAAGCCCGCGCCGGTGCCAAGGTGCTTCATGCCAAACGCGAAGCGCTCGGTGCCCATCCCGCCGAAGTCATCGGCAAACAGATCCGCAGCCTTTTCGAAAAGAAATAAGCGGTTCGCATCGTTTCTTAAGCGGAGTCCCGACCGGGACTCCGCTTTTTTTTGTGTTGATCGAAGAGCGTTGTGCTTCCGTTTCTGTGCTTCAGTCGCAAGACGGGGAGGAGGGGAGGCCGGGAGCGGATTGCAATTGCACGACAAAGCGTTTCAGCAGGTGGAACAACTGCTGTTGCTCCTCCGATGCGAGGTCCCGCAGAAATGCTTCAGTGAGGTGATCGAGTTTTTCCTGGCCGACGGCGATGATTTTCCGCCCGGATTCGGAAAGACGAATACGGACGGCCCGGCGGTCGGACGCGCAGACGGAACGCTGCAGTGTGCCCGCACGTACCATGTTATCGACGGCTTCCGAGGTGGTTCCGGGAGAAAGAGCGAGCGTTTCCGCCAGTTCCTTGAGGGGGATGCCTTCCGGACGGGAGGTGGTCAGCGCATGAACGGTTTTCAAAATTTTCTGCTGACGCCCGGTCAGGCTGAGCAGCAGTTCGGTCTGTTTTGCCGACTGGGCGAGAAAAGCGTTTTCCCGGAGACGGTCGCAGATCTCAATGAGCGCGCTCCATACCTGGCGGGAAGGAATACTGGGCTGTATCATCCGCGGCCTCCTGTCTGGGTTGAGTTGATGCATCAGGGCGAATATCATAGTCTACTGTTTTTTTGCGTTTTTGCAAGTCCGGAGGGGCTGGAAAGCAAAGGAATTTCCCGTTCCCGCACGCATTCAGCGTCCATGTTCCAGCAGGGTACCGGCCAGCAGCAGACTGCGGCGTTCCGACAGGGGAAATGCCAGCTGGCGGAGCAGTTCCTCCGCGGCCAGCCGTCCCAGTTCCCGCCAATCCACGCCGATGCTGGGAAATTCATGATAATCCGGATTGCTCCGGCGTTTGCCGTCCACGCCCAGCACGGTGAATGCTGAACTCAGCGGAACACCGTATTGCTGCTGATGAAGGACGGAAGCATGATGCAGCATGGAGTCGGAGGTGAAAAAATATCCGTTTTCCGGTTGATACCGGGCATATTCAGCCCGCCACCCGTCCAGGAGTTCGGTGCTGCCGCCGATCTCCTCCCAGAAGAGCCGGAACAGTTGTCCCCGCAGTCGGTAGGCCGGCGCGGAAGACGTGATGATGACCACGTGATGACAGGCCCTGTTCAGAAAATAGCGGACCGCCTGCCGGGCGGCATCGACCGGGTCCAGATTGATCAGCCCCAGACGACCATTGTAGGAATTCTGCATCAAAACCCCGACGGCAGGACAGATACAGGGAAAGTCCGAGAGCCTCCAGTCATAGGAGTTGAGCAGCATCAAGCCGTCGTATTGCCGGGCAAGTTCAATCAGCAGTCCGCTTTTGATGCAGGTAGGATGCAGAGGTTTCTGGATCAGTTCGTAGCCGGCCGGGAGCAACCGGTCCCGGACACCGAGCAGCAATGTATCAATCAATCCGCCGTTTTCGAGGATACCCTCCAGCAGCGCGGCGATCCGGTGGTTCGGTCTGCCGGCTGTGGGGGGAAGCGTTCCAGCCAGGAAAGCGCCGGATGGGTCCTGTATGAGCAATCCGGTGGCGGCCAGCCGGCACAGCGTGCGATAGGTGGTGCTGTAACTCATGCTGAACTTCGCGGCAAGTCGTCGGACCGAGGGCAATGGTGTGCGCGGCCGGTAGTCGCCGCTCAGAAGTTTCATTTCGAGATATTCCGTCAGTTTGGCGGTATCGGCGCTGGTTTTGCTCATAATGTTCTGGCCCGCTCAACATATGTGGTAGTGGTTGTTGTTTTACAATAAGGCAAAGCACCGGGAAAACAAGTGGCGAAATGGAAAAAGGGAACAGGGGGCGCCGTGATGCCGGGGGAGGGCGAACAACACGCAGGACAGGGACGAAAGATTATGGGAGAGGGGCCTCGCGGCAAGACGCAAAGAAAACGGGAAGGGCATGTCCGGAAAAAATATGAATTTTTTTTAGTGGGTATTGACAGCGGGTTAAAACTACTTATAATATTAATGAAGGGGCTCAGATGCCTGCTGCCTTTACGGAGGACCGATTGCATGATTTGGGGTTGGAAATGATGAAAAAACAATGGCTTTTCGAGGAGTTGTCCCAGGATTCCGATGTTTCGTCTTCTGTTTCTGCTTCCGGTGCGACCGTTCATTTCCCCGCCTACGTTCCGGCGGCGTCCGGTGCCGGCGGCAGTACGACGATTGCCGCGGGCGAGGAGATTTCCGATTGGACGATCGGAACGGATCAGCTTTATGCGCTGGTAAATATCAGCGGATCTGCAGCGCGGACCACGGTGGCGGCAGGTGGATCGCTTCGGGTGGAGTCCGGCGGGACGGTGAGTGAAACGTCGGTTCAGAGCGGTGGCTCTTTGACGCAAAATGAAGGTTCGTTCAGCAGCGATACCGAAGTGGCGGGAGGCGGAACCTTTTCCATCCGGTCCGGTTCCGCGGAACGAGTGACGTTGCAGGCGGGAGCGATTCTGGTGGCGGATACCGGAGCGACCGTGCTGGACTCCAGCCATGTGCTGGGGAATTTTTCCATCTCGTCCGGCGTTGCTGACGGGGTGCTGCTGGAAGGTGCCGGCGCCTCTTTGAACGTGAATGCAGGACAATCCGCAATCAACACGGTGGCGCGTTCCGGCAGTCAGATCGTGGTGGCGGCCACCGGGACGTTGACGAATATTTCCGTTGAAGACGGTGTGTATTTCATTCTCTCCACGGATGCGCTGGTAAGCGGCGGCATGAATGCGGACGGTACGACCTTCGGTATTGATGCGGCGCACGTCGCACGCGGCTGGAAACTGTTCGGCAGAGTCGGAACCAATTCCGGCGTTCTGACGGTGGCTGCCGGCGGCACCGCCGAAGAAACCCGGATCATGGATTACGGGCAACTGGCGGTGGCGGACGGCGGTATGGCCGTGGACAGTGTGATTTATGCCAACGGCTCGGTGAAGTTGTATGCCGGCGGTCGGACGCAGAACACCACGGTCGAGCAAGGCGGACTGGAATGGGTTACTGACGAAAATGCCGGAACGGCGCAAAACGGTGCGGCAACGGCGACCGGCACGGTGGTCAAGTCCGGCGGAAGTCAGACCGTGGACGGAACCGGCAGTCTGGCAACCGGTACCGTGGTGCAAGCCGGTGGCACTTTGTCGGTCCGCCGTGGTGGGGTGGCCGAAGATTTCGAGATTCAGAACGGCGGAGTTTTGAGCATTCAGAACGGCAATATCGGCGGCGCCGGCAGTTTATACGGCAATATGACCATTTCCAGTGGCGCACTCCTGGTGGAGGATGCTTCGTTGACCTTGCAACTGGCCGGGCGCACCGGGATGGATGCCGCGCTTATCAGCAACCTGGCCGGACTGACGGTGGACGGCACGCTGATTGCCGCACTGGCTGCCGATCAGGCGACGGGCAGTTACCGGTTGGGCGGAGGCGTGCTGAGTTTTGATTACGACGTGACGGTGGCGGTGGACGGTACGATTCTCGGCACCTGCAATGCGACACGAAAATTGGTGAACGTGGCGGATGCCGTCAGTTACGGATTGTCTCTGAATGCCGCGGAAAGTACCCTTTCGCTGACCATCGGCGGATTGGATGGGCTGGTGATCGGTACCGGCGGTGATCTGGTGGCGCTGACCGTGGCGGCGGGACGGACGGTTGCCGACAGCCGGGTGATCGCGGGAGGAAGCCTGACGGTTTCCGGGACGACTTCCGGTACGGTGCTGGAGGCGGGAGAGGAAATCCTCTTGGCCGGAGGAACGGCGTCGGGCAGCACCTTGAACGGTGTTGATGCGATTCAGACGGTGGCGGGAGGGACCGTGTCCGATACGTTGGTGACAGCGGGAACTCTGCAGCTGCAGGCGGGTCTGGGCGAAATGGTTGCTGTGGCAGCGGACGGCATTCTGGCATTGTCGGGCGGTGTTCTGAATGGGGCGACGATTTCCGGCCTGTTGCAGGTTACCGGCGGCACGGCGACCGGCGTGGTGATGGATTCCGGAGCGAAGATTGTGGCGGCTACGGATTCCGGAGCGTCTGTGGCGGGTACGCATGCCGGAGGGGCCTTTTCTCTTGCGAACGCAGTGGCGTCCGGATTCCTGCTGGAAAGCGGCAGCGCTCTGACCGTTGCCACCGGCGGCAGCGCGTTGAATACGACGGTTGCCGGCGGGTCATTGTCCATCCAGGACGGGAGCGTGGCGACGGGGATGACAATTTCCGGCGGTACGGTGATGGTGTCCGGCGGCAGTGCGGCGGATTTGACGATGTCCGGCGGTACGGTGATCGCTTCCGGCGGCACGGTTAGCCGTTTGACGCTCGACGGTGGGGCGGTGTTGAAGCTGTGGTCCGGTGGACGGGTGGAAGATGTTGAATTCGGAGCGTCCCACGTGTTGAATGCGACTGCATCGCTGACTTCTTTGAGCGGAACTTATGCCGATGGCGCGATGGCGACGATTGCCGATGGTACGGCAACCGGATTGCGACTGGGGGGCGGCAGTACACTGGATGTCTTGACCGGTACTTCTGCGGTCGGGACGGTTTTGAGCGGCGGTACGATTACCGTCAATGGAGGAACAGCTTCCGACACGGTCGTCAACAGCGGTACGCTGGTGCTGGAACGGGGCGTGGCAACGGAGGTCGCGCTGAACGGCGGCATGCTGTTCTTGAAAGGCGGCGAGGCTTCAGGCGTAACCTTGACCACCGGAATGCTGAATATGTCGGACGGAACTTTTGCCGACAGTGTGATCCTGGGCGGCAATTGCACGGTCAACGGCGGCATGGTGACCGGAACGACGGTTCAGGCCGGAGCCAGGATGACTGTTGCGGAGGCAACGCTGGCCGATATGGTGCTGGCATCTGCCGCCGGTTCCCGTTTCGGCATGGTGCTCTGCGGGACGGGGACGACCTTGAGCGGGGCCTGGACGGTGGATGGCATGTTGCAGGTGGCGTATGGGGTGCCGGTGTCGGTGCAGAGCGGAACCAGTTTTAATTTTCTGCTTTCCGGTAATGTCAAGGGGACCATGCTTTCCAATTGGGATTTTCTGACCGGTGGTGCGGACGCTGCTTACAGCGTGACTGTTGAGGAAACTCAGGGAAACGGTCAATACCAGCTGATCGGTTCCACGAATTTCCGTGAGGATATGACGCTGAAGGATTCAGAGGGGGGCTTGCTCGGGACGTTTTCCTGGGCGGACGGGGCCTACAATCAGATCGTCGCGGGAGATACCCGCTATACGCTGGGGTTCCAGTATCAGGCACTGACATTGCAAGTGCTCCGGTATGACGAAGTGGTGGTAACGCCGGGAGATACGGCAACCCATCTGGATGATGATGCCATCCATGGAAGCGCCAGTAATGGCTTGTCCGGGAAGTTGAGCGGTACGCAAACGTATTCCGGCTCCATCTTCGGCAGCAGCGGTGCATCTTATGCCACGAGTGCGAACTTCCTGGTGGATGGAGCGACGCTGGATGCGTCCACAGTACTTTATGGGGGGGCAAAAACAGCGAGTCTGGGATCTGCCGGAATCCGAATGGAGTCGGGAACCATCGGGGGGTATGCCTTCGGGGGCGGTCTCAACAGCAACGTGAACAATCAAACGACGGTGGAACTGGTCGGCGGTACCGTGCATAACTTCATCGGCGGCGGCCGGGCCTCCGCCGGCGGGACGGCGAATGTGAATATGGGAACGGAGCTGCTGCTGGACGGAGTTTCCGCGGCGGCGGCGAATTCGACCATTTTCGGTGGCGGTTACGCCTCCGGAACAGGAGCTTCGGCTTTGACCCGGCAGCAGGTGTCAATTGAGGCGATTTCCGGACAGTTCGCCTACCTTTTCGGCGGGGGGCACGCCAACAGCGGCGGCAATGCCGATGTTCAGGCGGTGAACTTGTCGATCAGCGGTGGAACCTTCAGCGGCTACGTTTACGGCGGCGGCCGGGCATCGGGAACGGGCAGCAGCGCCTCGGTGCTGGGGGCGGTGAATCTGACGATCAGCGGTGGGACGTTCCGGGGATATGTTTTCGGGGGTGGTTACGGGAGCGGCGGAGAGGCCGCGGTCGGTTCCGTGAATCTGACGATCAGCGGCGGAACGTTTGCCCGGACGGTTTTCGGCGGTGGACAACGCAACTGGAATTACGCGGCGGAAACGTGTTCAGCGACCGTGCAGGGGGATATTCAAGTAACGCTGGATCTTTCTTCCGGGACGGTTAACTTTACCGACGGTGCCGGAGTGACGACAGGAGGCGCCAAGGATACTGCAACCATCGGCAATACCACGTTGACGCTGACCGGAACGGGAAGCAACCTGCAAAGCGATGGCGGCGCCTTTACCGGTTGGCTGAATGGAAGCGGCGGTGTGCTGGATGCAACGAAGGTTCATACGCTGGAATTTCAGAATTGGGAAGACACGGACTTTCAGGCCAGGATCCAGGGATTTAACCGGCTGGCGTTTTCCGGGGCGGAGACGCGGGTGGTTTACAAACGCGATACCCGGCTGGAAGACGGAATGGACTACAGCTTCGACCTCTCCGGACGGAGCGAAACGGATGCGGCATTCTGGACCCAGGGCAGCGGCTCGCTGGGGTTGACGACCGGTGCAACGCTGGAGGAATCCAGCGTGTTTGAAGTAACGGTACACCAGTCCGATCTGGATTTATCCAGCGGTACCGGCGGCTCGTTTCTGTTGCTGGACGGGCCGGCGGCGGACTTTTCATTCAGCCAGGAATTCAGCCAGCTGACGCTGAATTTCTATGCCGATGATGCCGCCGCTCCGGTTACGGAGAGCTGGGTGGCGGATAACTGGAAGAACGTAGGTAACCTGGGCATTGAGTTCCGGCTGGAATTCGATGCTCTGAGTGGTCGGTTGTCGCTGGCATGGGCGATGGCGAGTTCCCCCGGTGAGGGAGAGCTGCCTGCCGCGGGGCTGGGACTGCGATCGGCCGGCGGTCCGGCGGGGACTGCTCTGGCCGGTGCCGACATCGGAAGTGAGGAAGAGAAAGCATGGGGCACAACGGATTTTTCGTTGCTGGCCTGAAACAGCGGGAAGCGGTGAGAATGGAAGAAAAACAGCCTTATGAGAAACCGGAATTGATCGATTATGAAGGATGGCGCGATTACGTGGTGAAAGGTGCCACGACGCCGGATGAGGGCGAATTCCCGGTGGATCCGGATTTGCCGCCGGACGTATGAGATATGCCTGTCATTTGGCGGTGGCCGATGAAACGCTGATCTGGCGCGCGTTCAATCCGGTGGCGGAGACGACGCTTCGGGAAATCGCGACGCTGTCCGGCATGGCGACGGGGGAGGGGAGCGGAAACGCAAAGACGGTGGAGCTCCATTTGAATTCCGGAGAATGCGGCGGAAGGGAGCGAAGTGCCGTTGCCGTTTCCCGGTTCTGTCCGCGGGAGGACTTTCGATGGCGCTTCAATCCGGATGGCCGGCAGCAATGGTATTCTCTCTCTTCCGGAGCATTGGCCACCCGCTGGCGGCGTCTGGCGTTGCGCCGGACGCTGCTGTACCATGCCTTTCTGCCGGGAACGCTTTCCGGAATGTTGTTGCCGGTGCATGGGGCGCTGGCGGAATGGCAGGGGCGCGGCGTTCTCTTCTGCGGCGAAAGCGGCGCCGGAAAATCCACGCTTTCACAGCGACTGCCGCTTCCCTGGCGGAGTTGCTCCGATGATGCGGCATTGCTGGAATTGCGTGGGGATTGCTGGTGGGTTCGACCACTGCCAACCTGGAGTTTTGAATTTACCGGGTTGGCGCCGAAAGCGTCCTGGCAGGTGCAGAAAGCGCTGCCTTTGGCGGGAATATTTCTACTGGTGCAGGAAAGCCGGGATGCGGTACGGCCTTTGACGGCGCAGCAGCAGTTACTGGGGGCGATTCCAGTGGTTACCGAGCTGTGGCGGCAGATCGAACCGCTGCCGGAGGGAGTCCGGCGGGAGCTGTTCGAAACGACCATGACTTCTGCTCGAAAACTGGCGGCCCGGCTGCCGATTCTCCGGTTGGACGCCACGCGTGACGGAGCATGCTGGCTGGAGGTCGAGTCGTGGCTGTCCGGCTGAACGATCGGCGAGGGGGGAGGGGCAACAGGAGCCAAGGGGCATCAGAACCGGAAGTATTCCAGGAATGTCGCGACCCCGGAACTGGGGCCCCGGATGCCGTCCGCCTCAAACGTGAAGATCAAACGCGACCCGGGGCGCTGATCCTGGTTGGTCTGAAAGATGCGTACCGTATAGAAATTCGATTCCGTCCAGCTGAAATAGGTTTGCAGTTTCGGCAGAATGGTTTCATCCAGTAGATCGGAAAGCGGTGTTTTTTCTTCCCGCCACTCCTTCAGAGCCTGAAGGACTTTCGCCGCTTCTTCCGCAGTCAGATGCCCCTGCGTGCGCAACTGACCGTAGGTCGCCGTGTAAATGCTGGGATTGGCGGTACTGGAGATGCGGAAATTGCGCACCATGGACAGTCGGCCATCAGCATCGGTCGGGAACAATTCCTCCGATCCCGGGATCCATAACAGCTCCTCGCGATATTGCAGATCGCTGTTGCGGGGGAGTGCTTTCATGCCGAGCTCTTCGTATTCCTGTTCCTCCATGCCGTCTTCGCGGACGGTATCGTCGGAATCGACATAGTCGTTGTAACGATCCTGAAAAATATCAATGGCATCCGTGACCAGCGTTTCCTCGGTCCGGTTGGTGGCCAGTGCATCCACATCCGCCGCGCTGCTTATGACGTAGCCGCTGATGCCGTTGGTGATGGTGAACTTCACCGGTGTGCCGTAATAATCGATTTCATGCTCGGAGCCGTCCGCCACATAGCGGTCGTATTCGTATTCGTCGAAATCAATGTTCTGGGCGTCCTGATCACCGAAGACTTCACGATCCGCCTCGATCAGATAACGGATCCGGTTGGCCGCGCCCTCCGCCACATAGTAGGAACGCATCAGGTCGGTGAAACTGGCGACATTCAGTGTGCTCATGCGGGAAACCGCCACCAGAGCGCTGACCAGCAATCCCGCGGTGGTCAGCAAACACAGTACTGAGACCAGCGCCACCCCGTCTTCCCTGCCGTGTCGGTTGTGAGCGATTGTCGGGGTCATGGCCGGCCTCCACCCCCACCGGTTCCGTTACCGGTGTTTTCGGACGTGGAGGACGTTGCGGTGCCGCCGGGAGTCGTGCCGGTCAGGTATTCCGTATTGGTGCTGGTGCCGGCGGTTCGGCGGAGCCAGCGCTCCTTGGTGCCGTCCTGCCATTCGACGGTCAGCTGGATGGCCAGCGGAAAGCCATCATGTTCCTCCTCATCCCAATTTTCATACCATTTGAGTTCGTCATCTTCGTAGTCGGCGTAGAGAAAGGAAATCTGCATGACCCCGTCGGTGATGAGTTCGGTTTCGTATTCCTGGTCTTCGAGTTCCAACCAGGGCAGCAACGGGGTCGTGGCGTAATCGCAGAGCAACCGATCGTCCTCCTGGTAAATGCGTACAAAACGGAATGCCCCCTGTTTACCGTAACTGCGGTTTTGAGCGGTCAGCCACAATTCGTTTTCTTCTCCCTCGAAAACGATTTCATCTTCGCCGGTATCGGTATTCGGCCAGGTGAAGGGGATGGCCGAACGCAAGGTGTTTTCCGCAATCCGGTCCAGCGCCTGGTTGCGTTCCAGCCACTGGCTGACCTTCTGGGCCTTGCTGTAGCTGCGGTTGAACGTATGCACGGAAACCGCAATGATCATGCCCACCAGAGAGAGCAGAGCGGTTGCCACAATGACCTCGATCAGCGAAAAACTATGCCGTTGTCTATTCTTCATTGATTTCGTCATAGTTGATCCTGTCGATATAAAGTGAATCCACCACTTCTCCCGTATTGGTGTCCACCAGTTCAATGATGCAGCACTGCAGTTCCGCCTGTCCGATCAGTCCGGTCAGGTCTTCCGGCAGGTCTTCGACCGTCTTGTATTCGCACATGATCTTATATCCGGGATAATCGAAGAAATCCGGCCCCGGCAGTTCCGGATCTTCCATCCCCTGAAGCATCAGAAATTCCGCCGCCTGCGAAAGCATATGGAAACGAATCCATTTTTCCCGGGCCTTGGCCATACGCATCTGGGCCGCGTTGGCCAGCGACAGAAACGGCACCAGAGACAGGGCCAGAATCGCCATGGCAACTACGACTTCCACCAGGGTCAGCGGCATTTTGCGGCGGCGACGGATCATTCATGCGCCTCGCTTTCCTCTTCCAGAATACGACCGGTCAGCGGCGAAATCCGGAAGGTTTTTGCCCATCTTTTGAACTGCAGGGTAAACAGCAATTCCCCGGCCGCACCGCCGTCGGAGAAAAAACGGAAGACTTCTACGCATTCGAGATTCTCATCATCATTTTCAAATAACGAATCCACATATTCCAGCGCATCGGCGCCGCCGTTGCGGATCCGGTAATCCTCTGGAATCTGCCACTTCAGTGAGGCAAAATTGGGGGGAGCAATATAATTGCTCGATTCCGGATCTTCGGTATCGGTACGATATTCCTCCGGGACTTCTTTGAGGATGATGGTTTCCTCTTCACGCGGCGGCGGCGTTCTGATCGGGTCGCTGGAGCGGAAGGTGCGGTCTTTGAAATAATAATACACCACCCGGTCTCGTCCCAGCTCCATCGCCTGCGACCGGGTGGCGACACAGAATTGCCGGAATTCCCGCGCCGCCTGATCGAACTGGGCCGGACCCGAGCGCTGGCGCAACGTGTTCGCAGCCAGCCCGATGGCCAGTGCCGAAATCACGGTCACCACCACCAGTTCGATCAGGGTAAAGGAGCGGCGCATCCGCATGGCAAACGATTATTCCCAGTTGTTCACGTCGGCGTTTTCGCCTTCTCCATCCTGCTGGCCGTCGGCACCGTAGCTGGAAAGGTCATAATCGCCGTGTTCCCCCGGGCAGACGTAGACATAGTCGTTCCCCCAGGGATCCTTGGGGACGGACGGTTTGATATAGGGACCGTCCCATTTTTCTTCCTGGGTGACGTTTTCGACCAGCATCTGAAGGCCGTCGGCGGTTTCGGGATAATGCCCGACGTCGAGTTTGTAGTCCATCAACGCCTGGTCCAGCAGTTTTAGCTGAGTTTTGGCGGTATCACGCTTGGCTTTGCTGACGTGTTTGAAGTAGAGGGGGGTGGCAATGGAGGCGAGCATCACCAGAATGACGATCACCACCACCACTTCGATCAGGGTGAACGGATTGCGCTTCACTTGTTTCTTTTTCATAGCAGGGCTCCTTCCCGGTATTTGTGAGTCTGAAATAATATACTAGTCAACCTGATTGATTTCCATGATCGCCAGAAAAATTGATACCACCACCACCAGTACCATGAGCGCCAGAAAGACGATCACCACCGGTTCGAACAGACTGAGCAGGCGCTTGATTTTCCGGCGGGTGCCTTCTTCCAGGTGTTCCGCGCTTCGAGTCAGCATGGGGCCGACGGAACTGGATTCCTCACCGACGCGGACTTTGGAGGCCAGGCCGGGGGGCAGAAAGACATTGCCGGACAGGGCCGCCGAGAGTTTTTCCCCGCCGCGCAGTTTCGGCTCCAGAGTGGAGAAACTGTCGCGAATAACCTGATTCTGGATGACCTTTTCCGAGATCCGGACGGTTTTGATGATGTCCACATGGTTGGAAATCAGGATTGCCAGCGTGCGGATGAAACGGCCCACTTCCACCTCCACCAGAATTTTCCCGAAAACCGGAATCCGGGTGAGCAGGGCGCTGCGCCATTCCTTGAATTGCGCGGCTCCCATATAAGCCGTGGCGCCGAACCAGGCCCCCACCGCGCAGAGCGGGACCAGCCAGCAGGCGTGGCTCAGCACGGTGCTCATGGTCATCAAAAAGACCATCGGCGGCGGTTGTTCCCGTCCCATGTCCGAGAAGATCACCGCGAAACGCGGCACGAAAATCGTAAACATGACAATCACGACGATCACCGTGATTCCCAGTACGACCGAGGGATAAATCGAGCTGGAAATGATGAAGTCCCGGGTCTCCTTGCTCTCCGACATGAATCGGCGCAGTTCCTCGGTTACTTCCGGCAGGCAGCCGGTTTCCTCTCCGGTCTCGATCAGATTGGCGTAAAAACTGGGAAACGTATTGCCGCAGGAACGGATGAGGTCGGAAAATTTTTTCCCCTCGTGCAAGCCCTGGCGCAGCGACACGGCCAGTTCCCGCATGGCTTCATCGGAACTGCTTTCGTTGATGATCGCCAGAGCCCGTTCCAGGGGGATGTTGGCCGCCAGCAGCGGCGCCAGCTGGCTGGTGAATTCGTAGCCGTCCGCACGTTTGTGGCCGAACAGGGCCAGACCGAAGGTGGAAGCGCCCTCTTCGCCGAGGTAGCGCACCGGCGTCATGAAACAACTGCGCAGTTTGTTCAGCGCTTCAGCGGTGTTGTCCGCCTCCAGGATCATCTCCCGTTGTTCGCCGCCGTTGATCGGAACGGCTATGTATTTGTATCTCGGCATGATGCGGCTCTCAAACCTCCGCAGTAGTCCGGCTCAATTCCTCCAGCGTGGTGATGCCGGCCTTGACTTTGGCCAGACCGTCATCGCGCAGAGGAATCATGCCGTTTTTCTCAGCGATTTTTTCCAGTTCGGAACTCGGGGCATTGGCGTTGACCGCCCGCCGAAGTTCGTCGTCCATATGCAGCAGCTCGAAGATTCCGCAGCGGCCTTTGAACCCGGTGCCGTTGCAGCGGCGGCATTTCCCGCCGTCCGGTCCATGCCCGGTTCCCTGGCAGGAGGTACAGATCTTGCGTACCAGACGCTGGGACAGGACGCCGTACAGGGCGGAGGCCACCAGAAAGCCTTCAACGCCCATATCGATCAGGCGGGTGACCGCACCCACGGCGTCGTTGGTGTGCAGCGTGCTGAGCACCAGGTGTCCGGTCAACGCGGCGTTGATGGCGATGTCGGCGGTTTCCTTGTCGCGGATTTCACCGACCAGAATGATGTCCGGGTCCTGACGGACGATGGAGCGGAGCCCGGAGGCGAAGGTAACGCCGATTTTGGAGTTGACCTGCATCTGGCACAGGCCGGGCGTCTTGTATTCGACCGGGTCTTCCACGGTAATGATTTTCTTTTTCTGGTCGTTCAGCTGGGAAATCACGCTGTACAGGGTGGTGGTTTTCCCGCTGCCGGTCGGTCCGACCACAAGGATGATCCCGTGGGGGATCTGGATCATCTTGTCGAACTTCGCCAGCATGGCGGCGTCCATGCCCAGGGATTTCAGGTCGAAGGTGATCGCCTCGCTGTTGAGCAGTCGCAGCACGATACTTTCTCCGGTCAGGATCGGAATGGTGCTGACACGCATGTCCAGTTTCATGCGTCCTAACTGGATATTGGTTCGACCGTCCTGCGGCAGACGGCTTTCGGCAATGTTCAGCCCGGCGATCAGTTTGATACGCGAGGCGATCGCCGGAAACTGCGAACGCGGGACGTTGATAATTTCGGTCAAAACCCCGTCGACGCGGCACCGGACCGAAACGGAAATTTCACCGGGCTCGACGTGAATGTCGGAGGCCCCCAGGTCAATGGCGCGATTGAAGATGTCGTTGACCAGGCGCACGATCCGGGCTTCTCCGGCCATGGTGCGCAAGGTGTTTTCGTCTTCCGCACCGGCGTTGACGGTATCGTCTTCCTCATCCTGCTGGCCGGTTTTGCTGAGCTGACGCTCCAGAAATGAGCGGCGAACCAGTTCAAAGCGGCACTTCAGGTTGACCACTCGACTGATCAGATACCGCTGGTTGTCCAGCGAATACGGGTCGGAAACCAGAATCCGCATCGAATCCTCATCCCAGTCAAAGGGCAGGAACAAATTCGCATTCAATGCTTCCGGGGAGAGTCCCGGATAGATTTCCGGTTCTCCGATCTCTTCCTCGTCCGCCATCGGCAGACCGAAAAAGCTGCTGTACAAAGCCAGCAGCTCCGGTTCCGTCAGCTGCCCCGCGGCCAGCAGTTTCCGGTCGGCGTTCCGCGGAGGATTTTCTTCCAGCAGACCGGCATAGTCCTGATAGTGCTCCGTCAGGTAGTCCTGCAGGCGCTGCTGCGGTGTTTTCTGCGGTTCCGGCACACTCATTGTTTCGCCTCCGTCTGGGGTGCCGGCTGTGCCGCGGGCACGACTGCCGCCGGAGTGGCAGCGTCTGGCGTCTGCTGCGGCGCGGCGGGCGGATTGTCCTTGGCCGGTTCCTGGGGCGCATCCGTCCGGGGGGCCGGTTGGGTTGCGGGCACGACTGCCGCCGGAGTGGCGGCCGCAGGAGTTTGCTGCGGCGCGGCGGGCGGATTGTCCTTGGCCGGTTCTTTAACGGCATCTGTTCCGGCTTCCGCTTTCTTCGCCGCGTTTTCCGCTTCCGCCTTCTGGGCGGCGGCTTCCCGGGCAGCTACTTCCTTTGCCACCATTTTCTTGGCTTCCGCTTCTTTTTTGGCCGTTGCTTCCTTGGCTGCCGCGGCTTTAGCGGCGGCGTCAGCAGCAGCCTTGGCTTCCGCCTCTTTGGCGGCGGCTTCCCGGGCTTTGGCTATGGTCGCAGCCTCTGCTTCTGCTTTCGTTTCCACGGTCTGCGGCTTGGCGTTTTGTTTTTTCACCGCTTCCTGCTGATCAGCGGCCTTGTTTTCCGCGGTTTGGGCGGCGGCCTCTCTTGCGGCTACTTCTTTTTCAACCATTTCCTTGGCGGCAGCCTGCGTGTTGGCGGCTTTTTCCATGGCTTCATTTTCCGCCTTGATTTTGGCCGCTTCGGCCTCCTTTTTGGCCCGTTCCGCCTGGGCGCGCCGAGCCTGGGCCAGGTCCATTTTGTGCTGTTCTTCCAAGCCATTTTCAAAGACGCTCAACGCCTTGACCGAATTGTTGTAGCGTTTGAGCATGTCTTCGACCGGGCTCTTTTCGTCAATGATGTATCCGGTGATCAGAACCAGCAGTTCGGTGCGGTTCACCGATTGCGTCGTATTCCCGAAAACCCGCCGCAGGAACGGCACTCCGGAAATAATCGGCACCGAATCCAGGGTATCGGAATTTTTTTCCTGAATCATACCGCCGATAACCATGGTGCGGCCGTTGGTGATGGTCATGGTGGTTTCCAGCACCCGCTGGTTGATGACCGGAGTGTCGGAGGCACTGGTGATGGTGTTCTTGACCGCTTCCGACACCGTCTGTTTGATTTCGAGAGCGATCAGGTCGCGGCTGGTCACCTGCGGGGTGATTTCCAGAATGATCCCGGTGTCTCTGTATTCATACGACCGGCTGATCGCGCCCTGCTGGGAATCGATGTTGGTATAGTCCGCCGTCAGCAGCGGCACCTGCTGACCGACCTGAATGGTGGCCTCGGTATTGCTGGTGACAACCAGTTGCGGCGTGGAGATGACTTTGATGTTTTCCCGACCGGCCAGCGCATGAAGTGTGGCGAATTTCTCGTCCGGATTTTTTTCGTTGAAAACGGAGAAGGTAAAACCGTTGGGGTCGGTGGTGGTCGTCTGGGTGCCGGTGAAATCGCCGCCGGTGGAGACCCCGGTACCGTTGCTGCCGCCCACGGCGTTGAAGTTGATCCCGAATTCATTGCTGTCATTCAGGGTGATTTCCACCACCAGAATCTGCAACAGCACCTGGGCGGGCACCACGTCCAGCCGGTCCAGCATCGCCTTGACCATGGCGTAGGTCCGCGGAGTGGTGCGGATGACCAGCCGGTTCTGCACGCCGTCGGCGAACAGCCGCAGCGGCGTGTCGAATACGCTGGAAGCCTTGTCCACCTGCGTAATCGGCATATTGTTGGTGGAATACCGGTTCTGGGCCGTAATGGTCTGGTTGACCTGGCGGGTCGCCTGCGCATTGAGGGCTTCATTACGCTGATTGCCCGTGCCGGAATCGACCGTCATTGCGGTCCCCTGCGTGGCGAAAATCACGGTCAGCGCCTGCGCCAGCTGCCGGGCTTTGCCGTGGGCGACTTTATAGATGTAGAGCCGTTCCTGATCGGAAGCATCCGCGCTGTCGAGCAGCGCAGCCCAGTCCGTTACTTCCTTGATGGCCTCTTCATTGGCGGCAGTGGCCACCAGGATCTGGAGGCGGTCGACACTGGTCAGCCGGATGGATCCCGGTGCTTCGGTACGATCTGTGGAAAGAGTGATCGGGAATCCCAGTACCGGCAGAATTTCCGTCAATTCCTGGGCCATTTTGGACGGTTTGACATTGTTGCAGTAGATGATGGAGCGCGGCCAGTTCTGGCGTCCCGCCTGATCGATCAGATCCAGGATTTCTTTGAGTTTGGGAATATTGGCGGCGTCGTCACTGACCAGAACGGTATTGGTCCGGGAAACGTCGATGACGGCACCGGATTTGCTCAGAAAGGGACGCAGCTGCACCACCGCTTCCCGGCTGATGACGTTCTTCATGGTGCGGGTGATGACTTCGCTGCCGCCGTCATAGCGGTTGCCGACGCGGAGGGCGGCCTGAGCCGGGATTTTGGTAATCGGCATGATATTGAGCAGCTGGCCGTTTTTGATGGCACTGGCGCCGGCGATTTTGAGCATACTGTCGAAGGTTTCCCACAATTCCCGGCGAGTCATGCGGGAATTCAGGTTGATCGTAACCGAGTTTCTAAGTTCACTGTCAGCAGTGAAGTTGAAGCCGAGAATATCGGCGAAAGCGGGCAGGGTATCGACCAGCGGCGTGGAGTTAAATGTCAGGGATACATCCAGTTCCTGGTCACCGTCCAGCACGATGAAGTCTTCATAGAAACGCGGGGCAAGATCGCGGTTTTTCACTTTGTCGTCGGGCTCTTTGGGGACGGGGCGGTTGAATTCCTTGGTTTGCTGGGCCACTTCATCGTTATCGGCGGATTTGCCGATGCCGATTTCGTCCGGGACACCGGCGTCCGGTGCAACGTAGTGCTGCGCCTTGTTCCGTTCAATGAAGTCGAATTTGTTTTCCGGTTCTTTCGTATTGGCGTCCGAATCCTCCAATGATTGCAGATAGGCGCAGCCGTTCATGGAGAACACAAAGAGCGAGAGCGCGAACACGTTGACTCCGCGCAGCAGCCAGGGCCGGCGGTTGAGAAGTTGGAGGAGCATGGTTTTTTTCCCTGTTATATTGGTCATGATTGACATTGCATCCTGAAATTATCTGCTTCTGGTACTGCGGTTGTTGGTCCCGCCACGCTGTTGGTTGACATTCTGGATCAGCTGGCGCATCATGCGGAGCTGCTGGCCCATCATCATGGTCTGAAGCTGCTGGGCGTTGGGGCGCGACCGACGGGCTGCCGCTGCGGCCGCGGCCAGGGAGGACGGCGAATTGGTGGAAGCACGTTCCAGATACATTTCCATAGTGCCGCCGCCGCGGGAAAGAACCACCCGGTTGGGATACACTTCGGTCAGCGTATAGCCGTTTTCCAGGGTGTCCCCCAGTTTGACGAAGCGCTTCAGCGGGATCTGGCGGGTCTGCTGCTGCTGACGACCGCCGCGGTTGACCATGGGGCCGTACGGGACCCGGCGGACCTGCTGGCTTTGTTTGAAAATCGCACCCCGGAGCGGGCCGACCGTATAGGTCCCCAGCAGGGCGATCTGCGAGCCACCACGGGCGGAAAGGGTCTCAGGACAACGGTTCAGGTTGAAGATGTTCTTCCGGTTGACCGACAGAACCGCGTCTTCGTATTCCGGCAGAGACGTTCCGGTGGAAGCGGCGGTCGGCGTGGATTCTGTGCCGGCTTTGCGTTCCTTGCGGACAATGGTCAATTCCGGCGTCTCTTTTTTGAAGAAACCGGTAACCTGCCAGACAATGCCGATGGCGAGAAACAGATTCAAGATCATCAGAAATGTCTTCATTTGGCGGTCTCCTTCCGGGGGGTGGGCGTGGTCACGGACTCTTCCGTTCTGCCGATGACGCGGAGTGTCCCACTGAAGTAGACCTGATCGGAATTCTGGACGATTTCCGGTCGAATATCGATCCGTTTCCAGGAAAACGGTGGCGTCATGCTGCGCAATTCATTCCAGAACGCCGTCAGCAGGTCCATCGTGGCGTAGGTGTTGACATCCATTTCCAGCAAAAACAGCTGATCGTTCAATCGCGTCCGGCGGACGGCGGTAACGTTTTGAAGCTCCAGCTCCAGCTTCGATGCTGCGGCATTGAGGCGCTTGGGCAGTTCCACGTCCGGCGAGCCGTCACGGGACTCCAGCCATGCGGACTCAATCAGGGTCCGGTAATGTTTTTCCATGGCGTTGAATTCCTTCTCCCGGGCTTCCTGCACGGCCCAGGCGGCCACAGCCTTTTTCTGTTCCCGCCGCAGATTGTCGAGAACAGATTCGTTGGGAATCAGGCTGCTGATGGAAAAATCCATGGAGAGCAACAATACCACCAGAGAAAACAACAGACCGCCGACACAGAAGGCGATTTTCCCTTTGGTGGTGGACATGAATGTTACACCCGTACTCATTTCTTCTCCTGTTGGCGGTTCAGTTTCAGGGTAATCGTGCTCAAGGTGTCATTGTCTTTGCGGTTTTGCAACGTTCCCACCTTGAAGCCGGAGATCTTGCGCAGCGGTCCCGCCAGGTCGAGGTTGTCCTGTGCGGTGTTCATGGTAACATCAATACTGGTCTCGTTCACCCGGAGATTGGTGACCAGCACATTGTCCGGAAGCGCTTCGGAGAGCTGGCCGATGCGGGGGATCAGATCACGCTGTTCCAGGTTCATGTCCAGGATGCGGGTCATTTCCTTGAGTTCCTTGTTGCGGGCGTTCATCCGGCGCTGCAGCGCCGTGGTTTTTGTTTTCAGGGAAGCCGCCTCGCGCTTCAACTGGTTGTATTCCCGGTTGTAATTACGGATGGAATCGAAGGAATTTCCCAGATAACACAGGACAAACACCGCTCCGAGAATCAGTGCCAGGCGCAATTGCGACCGCAGCCGCTGCGGTTTCAGGGCACGTGGGACAATTTCCAGATACTGGTGTTTGCCATTGAAATCCGGCAGCATGGCGAATTGCCCGAGGAGCAGGGCGGGAAGATAATCCCGGATGGACGCGGCATCCGATTCCTGGTGAAAATAGAAATGTTCCCGCATTTCTTCGATCAGCGCGGCATTGTCCGGCAGCCGCGTCCGGTTGACCGGATGGAAGGTTTCGCCCTGCCAGAAAAACTCCGGATCAAAATCAGGAAAATAGACTGCCGCATCCCCAACGGATGATGCCGGCAGCGCCAGATAAGGTGAGAGCACCGCGTCCGCCTTCCATTTCAGCGCCGTCAGCGCCTGAAACAGCGGTTCCAGTTCTGCTGTCGGCGTGCTCCAGACGGACAATTCCAGCTGATCTTCCCCACAGGGGGTTGAGACGAATTCCGTCCGGGTTGCCACGCCCTGGCGCAGCATGTGCTGCGGGACTTCGAATTCCAGCGCGGAAGCCAGTTCTTTTTTGGTCATCGTCGCTGTTTTCATCTTGAAGAACACCGCTCCGGGAGTACTCGGGGCAATCAGCAGAATCTGGTCCCGTCCCCAGTTGAGTTGTTCTCCGAGAGCCGCAAGCCGCTCGGGCAGCGGGCGCCCGTCAGGTGGAATCATGGCCAGCGCGCAGACTTCCGGAATCTTCTTTTTACGGAAACGCACCCCACGCAACGTCTGGTCGACGGCGATGGTGATGGTTAAATATTCGGTTGCACCGAAGAGTCGCATGATAAAAAACCCTTCCTCCTGTTGTCAGCGCGGCGGCGGAGGCGGCGGATTGCCGCCGCGGAAGCCGCGGGAATAGTTACGATAACCGCGGTTACCGGAACCGGCGGTGGATTGCTGGCTGTACTGTTCTTCCAGGTCCTTGTCGGAGAAGGCAAACACTTCGACGCGCCGGCGATGCGGATCCGGAGCATTGAGCATGTCGAGTGTCAGGCCGGCATCTTTTACCATGGCTCGGAAAAAATCCCGGGCGGCATCCGGATCGGTCTTGCGCAAGGCCTCCAGTTGCGCGAACTTCTCCGGTTCCTCCTGGCTCAGAATCCGTTCCGCACGAGCCACCATGAAACGATTCCGGTTGCGTGGAGACCGGATCATGGGTTCTTCATTCGGCGTTCCTTCCGGCATTTCCAGCCCGGCTTTTTCGGCGAGCTCCTTGAGCTTTTCCAGCGCCTTGGTCGGTTCGTTCTGCAGCAGTTTGGCGATTTCCTCGTATTCCGTTGGAAATTTTTCCTTGATCTTATCCAGAAATTCCTGCCAGACCTGCGTCTGCTTGGTATCGGCGGAGGAATGCCAGGCCCCGCCGCGATTCCGACCGGGTCCGAACGGCAGTTCGATCCCGGCTTTCTGGGCCAGCTCCATCATTTTCCGCATGGCGGCGCGGCGATCGCTCTGCTGGAGCTGTTCAAGTTCGGCGTATTCTTTCGGAAATTTTTCCTTGATCTGTGCGGCAATTTTTTCTCTGGCTTCGGCGAAACGGGAGCGTCCGTTTTCCGACGTCGGAGCGGGCGCCGGCGTGGTTTCGTCCGCAGCGGCGGTACAAAATGCCACACCGGCTACGGAGAGTATCAGGAGTGTCTGACGGAGAAGTGTCTGTTGTAATTTCATCGTATCGCGGACTCCGTATATAAAAAGTTGATAAAAAAAACATTGAAAAAGTCTATTCCTTATGGGATACGATGCGTCAAACGGCCAGCGCATGCAAGACTTCCATCCTCCCGTCGTAAGGTGCAAACGTAAGGTGCCCGGTAATTATTTTAGCCAAAAAATAAAAAAATGAAAATTTTTTCCAAGATATGCCGAAAAAGCGGGAAAACTGTCCGTGAAGCGATATTTCCGGACGGTTAATCGCCCCGCATTGGGGCCGAACGGACATCTCAACCGGAAAAAATACGCCGTCCTTTTCATCCGAACAGAATGAAAGGACGGCGTCCCGCGACTTTTTAAAATCACCGGTACCGTTTGGAGTCAGCCCAGCAGTGCGGCCTTCACGTCCTTGACACAGGCCTGAAGTGCCGGGACCGGATCGTCCACGTCGCCTTCGTATTCAATGGTAAGATAGCCGTCATACTGGATTTCGTCGAGAAACCGCGCCAGCCCCGGCAGATCCAGATTGCCGGTGCCGACCACTACGTCGGAAGGTTTTCCCGCACGGTCGAAGACGAAATCCTTCAGGTGCAGTCCATACAGCCGTTCCCGGTACTGGCGCGCCACCGCCAGCGGATCCTCGCCGCTGTCCAACATCCATGCCGTATCCAGACAAAGCCCGATGTTCGGAGAACTCCTCCGGAAGATTTCATCGATCATCGCCAGGGAGCCGTAACGATGTTTGCGTCCATGATTATGGTGCGCCAGCTTTTTCCCGTATTCCGCGCACAGGCGTTCCAGCATGTCCAGGGCTTCGGGTTCGATGTGTGCGCTGATGACCGGAATATCCGCCGCCGTGGCGAATTCAAACGCCGCCCGGCATTTCGCTTCGTCCGGACCGAACGTGTAGACGCCGAATCCGGAAATGATCACGCCCGCGTTTCGGCAGGCCTGAATGGCCCCGGCCGTATCGCCGAGAACGTCCACGTGCGCGCCGCAGATTTCCACGCGGTTTACGCCGCAGCTTTTGAGATCCGCCAGCAGGGGTTCCAATTCTTTGTGTTTACGGAAGCACCAGCTTTGAATGCCCAGTCGGTCCACCAGTTTCTGACTCATGATTGTTTCCCTGTTCCATGGGGGGTTATTGCAAAGGAGAATGTACCTCCGACGCTGTTTGCAGGGCGTCCCAATGACGTTTCCGCCATTCCTGATAGGTTTGGCGGTGAATGGCGGCGACTGCCGCGGCGTTGCCGGAAGTGTCGGCCGCCCAGTATGCTTCCAGCTCCTGCCATAGGGTCAGCAGCGCCTTCGGCGTACCGTCCCGTTCCTGCAGCAGCAGTAACAGGTCCCGCAGACTCCAGCCGTTACGCTGTGTCGCATCGCCGGCGTTTCTTGCATGGAGCAGGGCGCAGATTTTCGAAGCTGCCAGCCGATGTTTGTCCCAGCCCGCCGGAAGCATGGAGTCGATCAGACGAACCAGCTCCTGGCGGGAGCGCTGCGACTGATGCAGCGCTTCGTCGATTTGCTCCCAGTCCAGAGGCAACCCGATCCGGTTCAGGCGGCGTTCACAATCCGGCAGCGCAAGAAAGATAATGTCGGACAATTCCGCCACCGCTTCTGCGTTCAGCATGTCGGCTCCGCGTCATATGGAAAACAACGCCGCCGATTCCGGCGGCGTTGTCTTCCGGTTTAATCCTTGAAGGTATCCCGGCCGAAATTGACCAGGATCATGACCGGCAGCCAGCCGTTGGCGTTGTAGTTGACCAGGCCGAGCTGAAATTGCGCATTGTCGGTACAGCAGTTGACCAGGCCGACCTGCCAGCCCCGTTTGGGCGAGTGATTGAAGAACCCCCACTGGGCCCCCTGCAAGTCGGTGCTGACCAGATTGAGAAATCCGATCTGCGCACCGTCCACAAAGTCGCCGATATTGGCACCCCACAGGGAAAACTGCAGACCATCCACATTGCGCGTCGCGCTCAGCAGCAGTGAAAGTTCCGCACCGTCTACCGTCCCGTTCCCGGCGGACACCGGCAGTCCGAACCGCACGCCGTCCACGTTGGCCGCAGTCATTTCCTGCGGACAGTCAAACCAGTAGCCGACAGCAACTTCCGCCTTCGCCAGTCCGGCGGTGAGTACCAGCAGCGTCGCCAGAATCCATTTGTTCATCATGCGTATGCGCCTTTCGCCGGTTACTTTTTGGCCGTCAGGGCTTCGGCGTAAGCCGCCATGCCTTCTTTGAGTTTATCGAGCGATTCGGTCAGCTGTTTGACCTCTTCCGCCAGTTTCTTGGATTTTTCGCTGGCGATTTCCGAGAGCGGAATGGCTTTGACTTCATCGGCGACTTTTTTCAATTCTGCGGATTTCGCTTCGATGGCGGCCTTGTAGGCGTCAATTTTCTTCTGCAGGGCGGCGGCATCGAGTTTCGCGGCCTCCTGCCGGATTTCTTCCATCGGCCGGTTTTCGTCTACTTTTTCGCCGCATCCCATCAGGAAGCCGCCGGCAAGCAACGTCAGTGCCACCATCATTGCCAAATTTTTCTTCATCTTCATTTCCCCTTTTATGTTGGCCGGTTGTCATCCGGCGTGTCGTCTTCCGTACGTTATTTTCAGGCCAGACGACTGGGCTCGTGCCGGCAGTTGCCGGGGCCTGACCGTCGCGGGAACGCGGCGGATTTTTCAAGGATAGTATATCCTCTTTTTTTTCGATTGCAAACAGACTGCTGTTGAATTTGGTGCAATCCCGCGCGGAGAGTCCGGAAAAAATGGCGCTTTGCATAAAAACAGGGCTTTCAGGCCGAAAAAATCCCTCGAACCCCAAAAAAACGGCGCCGTTTCCGGCGCCGTCGAAATCCGGTGTTTTATTCTTGTTTTTTCCGATCGATCTCTTCCATCTGAGCCAGGTCGGCGACCGAAACATGGCCGATGACCCGACCATCGTCCAGAACATTTTCGCGTTTTTCCTTCAATCGGTCGAAGAGCTGGATCAGGTCCCGGGTACCGCCGATGGAGAACCATACGGTGGATACCAGTCCGATGATGCCCGCCACCAGTACGCTGGTTACATAGAAGTAGTGCGCCCACCACTCATTCGGCCAGGGCGAGATCAGGTTCCAGACCACCACCGCAATGAACGTCAGCAGGAACATGTAGACAAAGGAATAGAGAAACACCGACCAGGCCAGAATCCGATCTGCGCGCGTATATTCTTCGGTAATACCGAGCAGTTTGCGCAGCATGCCGCGCAGGGTCAGCGGCGTCTTTTCCACCACCTTGCCGCTTTCGCTGTAAATGCCGCGATGCAGCATGCGGTCCATGTTGAAATCCTTGCGGCAGGTCAGCAGCGACACACCGACATACAGAGAGATCGACGTTATCATCGAGATGAAGAAAATTTCCTGGGAGTTGATCGGGAATCGATGCGGGGTGACGGTCCAGTCAAGATACGGATTGAAAGGTTCCGTTACCGCGCCGAACAGCCAGGCGACGGAATCGAGCATTTCCGTTTCCACCAGCCACGGATAGATGTCCGTCACCCACAGTTGCTGGCAGAGAATGCCCGCCACCGCCAGCGTCGATCCCGCCAGCAATGCTGCAAACGCCCCCGCTGTGGTCCCCTTGCGCCAATACAATCCCAGTACGATGCACGGTCCCGCGCCGCCGGACCAGATCGCGCCGGTGATGGCGAAGAACATCAGAATATAATCCAGCTGCGCAAAGAAAAAGGAGAAAATGAAAGCGAACAGCGCCACTCCGGAAATCGCAATGCGCAGCAGCAGCAACTGCTGTTTCGGCGTGAACGGTTTTTTTCGCAGCGGCAGAATCAGGTCCTGGACGATGATGCTGCCCCAGCTGTGCATGTAAGTGGTATCCGTGCTGACCAGGAGAAAGATCATGATCGCGCAGAACACCCCCGTCACCCCCATCGGCAACATTTCCCGCAGGGCCAGCGGCACCAGCATCTGACCGTAGATCGTTTCGAAGGACTGGGCCTGACGTTTGTCCACCGCCGAAATGGCGGATTTTGCGATGTCGTGATATCCTTCGGCATGTTCCGGCTGGGCCGCCTCCACCTGTTTGAGAATATCCGACCGGACTTCGTCGAACTGGTTGCCCGAGGTGATGTCGGCTGTGGTTTTGAGGGCGAGTTCCCGGTGAATGATTCTGGCATGATCCTCAAAGTGGACGTGGTTCAAGTACGTGTAGGCCGCCACCGCCAGCAGAACATACATCATGACGGAAAATCCCGCGCGCCAGGTGCCGAGCAACCCACCCATTTTCTGTTCGTGCGGCGTGGCGGCGGCGGCATTGTAGCCCTGGCTGCCCGACCAGGACATCCGGTTCACCACCGAGGAAAACATACCCACAAAGACATAGAACAGATTGAAATCCCGCAGTTTTTCCACGTCGTAAGGATTGAGAAAGCTTTCCCCCGCGGGACGGTCCAGAAGCGTCGGCGCCATCTCCGTTGACCAGGAAAAACGGTAGAGGATGTAGGCGACCACCACCACGTACATCGGATAACTGAGGAGTCCCTGCACACAGTCCGTTACCATGATGGTTACCTGGCCGCCCAGAATCACGATCGCCAGCGCCACCGAGAGGAACGCGATCATCACCAGGCCGAAAGTCGGAAACATCCAGCCGAAAATGTTGACTTTGATCGGCAGATCCAGGAAATAAATCAGAAACCGGGCCCCCACCGCCGGGAAAATGGCGTAGTTCAAAATACCTGATATGGACTGCAGCACCGCCGCCAGCAGTCGGAAGGAACGGTTGTAACGCATTTCCAGAAATTGGCCCATGGTCATCGCCCGGGTTTCCCGGAAGCGGTAGGCGCAATACCCGGTCAAGGCGAAGATCAGCGCCAGCGGCGTGGTGAGGCGGCCCCAGAAACTGACGCCGAAGCCGCAGTTGTAGTACATTTCAATCATCGCCACGACGCTGATCAGGCCGAGTGCCGCTTCGCCCCCGGCCACCGCCACCACATATCTGCCGGCCACCCGTCCCGCGGTCAGAAAATCGGATACGCCGGTGGTGTATTTCTGTGTTTTCACCGCGATCCAGACGACAACCAGCAACGGGATGATTACGATAAACCAGTCCAGCAGATACATAGCTCTCCTTCCGAATTTGGGGACAAGTCCCCGGTTGTGATTTGAATATTGTAAAGGGTGTCCTTTCTTTGAGAGAGTTTACCGCCGCTCTGACGACCGGCAGGAACATTGCTATTATAATCTATTTTGAATCCAAAAACAAACACTTTTTAAATATATTTTCATATTTTTTTTACCTGTTTGAGTCCTGGTTGGTTTTTTATGGGGTTCCGGCGTTTTCTCGACAAAAAAACAGCCCCGGCAATCGCCGGGGCCGTGTTGAACCAGATCGCTTCGGAAACCGAAGCAGGCGGCTTACCAGTTTTCGGCAAGGATTTCGAAATACGCCTGAGGATGGGCGCAGGCCGGGCAGGATTCCGGCGCTTCCGGGCCTTCATGCAGGTAGCCGCAATTCCGGCACCGCCACACGATCGGCTTGTCTTTTTTGAAGACCGTGCCGTTTTCGATATTGGCGAGCAAGCCGCGGTAGCGGTGTTCATGCTGGCGTTCCGCCACGCAGATTCTTTCCCAGACGTAGGCGATGGCCGGGAAGCCTTCTTCGCGCGCCTTGGCGGCAAAGGACGGATAGAGATCATGCCATTCTTCATACTCCCCGCCGGCGGCGGCCTTCAGGTTTTCTTCGGTGGTACCGATCACCCCCGCCGGAAACGCGGCGGTGATTTCCAGACAGCCACCTTCCAGGAACTTGAAGAAGCGTTCCGCATGTTCCTTTTCCTGGTCAGCGGTTTCCGCGAAAATATCAGCGATCTGGACATAGCCTTCCTTGCGGGCACGGCTGGCGAAGAACGTGTAGCGGTTCCGCGCCTGAGATTCCCCGGCGAACGACTTCAGCAGGTTCTTTTCCGTTTCGGTCCCTTTGATCGACTTCATTGCTTTCATTGCCTCCTTTGAGTTTGGGATACGGGCCGTACCGCAGAGCGGTCAGACGTGCCTGATATCAGTGTAATTCGAAATCTCGGAATTGCAAGTACACAAATCCTCGATTCCCAGTTTGTGAATGTCATTTTTCCCGATCATTCGGGCGAATCGCCGCATTTCCGTCGTGGCGGCCCGGAGGAAGTTCGCCAGGCGCCGGGCGGCGGCATCCGGATCGAAGGCGTGGCGCAGCGCGGGATCCTGAGAGGTGATGCCCATGGGGCAGGTCCCCCGGTGGCACATGCGGAACTGCTGACAGCCGAGTGCGATCAGGGCCGCGGTGCCGAGCGCGACCGCATCGGCTCCCATCGCCAGGGCCTTGACGAAATCGGGTGGAATCCGGAAGCCGCCGGTGATGATCAGGGAAACCGTTTCCGCGCCCCGACGGTCCAGATGTTTCCTGGCCCGGGAGAGGGCGAAGATCGTCGGTACACCCATGGTCAGCTTGGGGTATTTCGGCGCCGATCCGGTGCCGCCGGGGCGGCCGTCCAGAGTGATGAAGTCCGGCCCGCCCGCCAGCGCGAAATCCAGATCTTCCTCAATATGTCCGGCAGCGAGTTTGACGCCGATCGGCCGCCCTTCGGAAAGTTCACGCAGCTCATCAATTTTGTATTTCAACTCCGCCGGGGTCCGGATGTCCGGAAAGCGGGCCGGGCTGAGGATGTCCGTTCCCGGCGGGAATCCGCGTACCGCGGCGATTTCCGGCGTTACTTTGTGGCCGGGGAGGTGGCCGCCCATGCCGGGCTTGGCGGATTGACCGAACTTGATTTCAATGGCATCGGCGCGCCGGAGGTTTTCCGGGGTGACGCTGTAACGGTTGGGTACGTATTCGAAAATATACCCGCGGGCGTTGGTGATGCTTTCCTCCAGAATGCCGCCTTCACCGGAACTCATGCCGCAGCCGGCGGCGGCGCTGCCTTTGGCCAGTGCGGTTTTTGCTTCGCGGGACAACGCGCCGAAAGACATGTGGGCCACCAGCAGCGGTTGCTCCAGCACCAGCGGGCGCCGGGCCGCCGGGCCGATGACGGTCCGGGTGGATACCGGTTCCTCCTCCAGCAGCGGCAGCCGGGCCAGTTGGGCGCCGAGCAGCAGAATTTCGTCCCAGGAGATCACCGGGACGCGGGTACGCATGGCTTCTTCCGGAGTGCGGCCGGTTTCGGCCATTTCGCGGATGTCGTTCATCCAGATTTCCAGGTCATCACCGTCGCGGCGTGGCGGTGGTGTTCCGCTGTTGAAAGAGTCAGAGGAAGCGGTGGAGGTGGACTGGTCGGCGGAAGATGGGGAGAGGGGCCGATAACGGTCCCGCGGCGCGCCGCAGACCGGGCAGCGCCAGTCCGGCGGCAAGTCCCGGAACAAAATTGTTTCCGCCGCTTCGTCATACTCGAATCCACATACTGTGCAACTGAAAACCGCCATCGTGTCACCTTCGCGCAATGTTGTTGTCGGAATGGTCGATTCTATTTAATAATAATTCCTAATAAGAAAAATAACAAACATATTTTGTCGTTTTTTTTGAGAAAAAGCGGGAAAATCCGACAATCCCCGGAAATGGCTTGACAAATGGATGGGAATGGGGTATAGTAGTCATGAGATGTTGAACTGCAGAACAACCCCAAAACTCAATGAAGGAGTACGAAAAGATGGCTGCAAAAGTTGATTCCGCCAAATGCGTCGGTTGCGAAGCGTGCGTCGGCGCCTGCCCGGTCGGTGCGATCGAAATGAAGGACGGCGCCGCCGCCGTCAAGGAATCCGAATGCATCGATTGCGGTGCCTGCGTCGGCGAATGCCCGAGCGAAGCGATCTCTCTCTGAGATTTGGCGTATCGGAGACCGCTCGGGAACGGGCGGTCTTTTTTTGTGCCTGAAAGCGGCAGACCGGACTCAATTTCCCGTAGTCATGCGTAGTGGCGCAGACGGGATGCCGTAGAGCGGGGCCCCCGGGAAGTAGCGGTCCTGCGGAGCAGGTACCCGCGTCCCGTGGCTGACGCGAAGCGAGCGCAACGCGCAGTCGTTGGGCAACGTTAAGTAACGAAAAAACAAAACCCAAACCAACCATACTCGAAGGAACGAGGACGGCGAAGCCGGCCGGAGTTCCGTAGAGCGGG
>CASDQW010000101.1 GCA_949282965.1 uncultured Lentisphaeria bacterium | reverse complement strand
GCCGCGATTTCGCTCGACCGGAAACCGCTGCCCCAGAGCCGGAGCATTCTGCTGATTCATCTGACCAACTTCACGACGACCAACATCCACTTCGGCAACGAGGGCAAGACGCTGCTGCGCAGCTGGGGTAAGCTGCCGATTCTGGTCGAGCGGGGAACCGCCGGGATCGAACTTGCGGTCGACGGCCCCTGCCGCATTGCGGCGCTCGCCTCCGACGGCTCCGAGGCCGGAGAGGTCAAAGGGGAGTTCAAGGACGGGGTGCTCCGGTTTACCGCGGACACCTGTAAATTT
The DNA here is from genome assembly GCA_949282965.1 of uncultured Lentisphaeria bacterium. Classification (GTDB taxonomy): domain Bacteria; phylum Verrucomicrobiota; class Lentisphaeria; order Victivallales; family Victivallaceae; genus CALXOD01. The sequence continues at coordinate 1,609 of CASDQW010000101.1, read as the reverse complement.
CCCGGCGGGGTTTCGGCCTACCATCTGACCCGCTGAAATGCCACCGGCCGGACTGCGGAATGCGGTCCGGCGCTGTTTCCGTCGCGGACGGGGGTGAAATCCTCTGTCCGCGTTTTTTCCGGTTTGGTGGCGGGAAAGCCGCCACTCTCTTGTTTCCCAGGAAAATCAAGCCGGACGGAAACAGGTTGGCCGTTTTTCCGGAATTTCTTCCGGGTGAAATTTGCAATCGCTTAAAATGAGATTATCTTGCAGTGATGGCCCCCCCTGACCGGGTTGTTCCAGAGTTCATTCATTGTCACATGGGAAAGGAAAAGATGAAACAGTCATTGAAACTGATGGTTTGGATCGCCGTCATGGCGGTTGTCGCCGGATGCCGGTCGGTCGGAACCGGCGCCGGAGAATCGCAGACCACATTTGCGAAGGATGCGCTGATGCCGTATGTGCAGAGCGGTCAGCTTCCGGGCGCAATCAACGTTTTTTACAAGGACGGTGTTCAGGAGACCGCCTGTGTCGGGTATGCCGATGTGGCTGCGAAGCGGCCGATCACGATGGATGATGTTTTCATGCAGTGTTCTCAGACGAAGGGGTTCTGCGGCGTGACCATTGCCATGCTGGTGGAGGAGGGCAGGATCTCCCTGGACGACCCGGTCTCCAAATACCTGCCGGAATTCAAAGAACTCTGGGTGCTGGCCTCCAACAAGGACGGCGTGAAAACGCTGGTCAGGGCGAAGAACACCCTGACCATCCGGATGGTGATGAATCACACCGGAGGGTTCCCATTTGAAATCAGCGCCAAGCAGGGGAACATCAAAGGCGGCGGCTGGAGCGGCGGGGCGCCGCTCCGGCAGACGGCGGCGATCGCGGCGGCCTCTCCGCTGCTGTTTGAACCCGGTACGAAAGTACAGTACTCCAACACCGGGATCGACATCGGCGCCGCGATCGTCGAAGTGGTGACGGGGCAGCGGTGGGAGGATTTCCTGCAGGAACGGGTTCTGACTCCCCTCGGGATGACGTCCAGCTCCTTCTGGCCGACCGACGAACAGCTTGAAACGCAGGTCGAAATGTACGACTGTGTCAAGGATGCTCCGGCGAAGTACCGGTTGCAGAACAACATGCAGCAGCGCCCCTACAACGATTCCCACGTCTTCGCGTCGGCGGGCGCCGGACTCTGGACCACGGCCAACGATCAGCTTAAATTCTACAAGATGCTGATGAATCTCGGAGTCGGCGACAACGGCGTCAGAATTCTCAAGGAGGAGACGGTCAGGGAGCTGCTGGCGAAGTCGACCCGTCCGAAGGGGATGGGAGGATACTCGCTGGGACTTACCGCGCCGGAGGAGGACAAGGAGGACTCCTGGTTCGGCCATGGCGGCGCCTGGGGAACCAACTGCATGGTCAACTGGCACCGCAGGGAGCTGAAGCTGTGGGTGGTGCAGCTCTGCGGAAATCCGCGTCCCTGGGACAAGGCGCGTGCGGCGGCGGAGAAACAGTTCTTCCAGTACGTCATCGACAATTCCGGTGCGGATGCCTATACCGGCCGGATGAAATAAGCGTTTCCGGAACGTTGTTTCAGCATTCTGCGGTGTTTCGCCGCAGGATGCTTTTTTTT
>CASDQW010000100.1 GCA_949282965.1 uncultured Lentisphaeria bacterium | reverse complement strand
GACCTGTATTCAAAACAGAATCTGCTCTGCTCCCGGCTGGTGCGCGAAGCCCGCTCCGTACTGGAGCGCGAAAACGCCACTCCGGAAGAACGGGAAGAGGCCCTGACCAAATTGCTGCAGGTCAAATACGGCATGCCCACTCACAAGCAGCTCCTGCACGTGCTGGAGGACGGTGAAACCCTTCGTGAACTCGAAAAACTGGAAATGACCGTCCGCAGCGACAACAATCGCGGAATGCTGCAGGAGGTGCAGAGCATTCTTTATTTTGCCATTGACGAACGCTCCCACGAGGCCGATTTGACGGAAAAGGGGCGTGAGGCTCTTTCGCCCGGCGATCCGCAAGCCTTCATTGTCCCGGACCTGCTCCAGGAAATTCACCGCATCGAAAACGATCCGGCGCTCACGGAAGACGAACGGCGCAAAAAACGGGACGCTTTCCAGCAGGAATTCATGCGCAAGAGCGAACGCCTGCATGACCTGTCGCAGCTGCTCAAGGCATATTGCCTCTTTGAGAAGGATGTGCACTACGTCGTCCAGGACGGCAAGGTCCTGATCGTGGACGAACATACCGGTCGACTGATGCCGGGGCGCCGTTTCAGCGACGGCCTGCACCAGGCGCTCGAAGCCAAGGAAAACGTCACCATCGAGCAGGAAACCCAGACCATGGCGACGATTACCATCCAGAATTACTTCCGGATGTATGACAAGCTTTCCGGGATGACCGGTACTGCGGAAACGGAAGCGTCGGAATTTCACCAGATTTACAAGCTGGATGTGACCGTCGTGCCGACCAACCGCCCCTGCATCCGCAAGGACGAAAACGACTCCATCTTCAAGACCAAGCGGGAAAAGTTCAACGCGATTGTCGAAGAAGTCTCCCGGCGCCACGCCAAGGGCCAGCCGGTCCTGCTCGGCACGATCTCGGTGGAAGATTCGGAAATTCTGAGCCGCATGCTCAAACGCCGGAACATCCCCCACAACGTGCTCAACGCCAAAAACCACCAGCGCGAAGCCGAAATCGTCGCCATGGCCGGTCAGTGCGGCGCCGTAACCGTCGCCACCAACATGGCCGGACGCGGGACCGACATCAAACTCGGTCCCGGTGTGGCGGAACTCGGCGGATTGCATGTCATCGGCAGTTCCCGGCACGACTCCCGCCGGATCGACCGCCAGCTGCGCGGTCGTTGCTCCCGCCAGGGGGACCCCGGATCGTCGAAGTTCTACGTGTCGCTGGAAGACAACCTGATGCGGTTGTTCGGTTCGGACCGGATCGTCAAAATTTTCGAACGGTTCGGATTGGAAGAAGGGGAGGAGTTGCAGCATCCATGGCTCAACAAATCGATTGAGACCGCGCAGCGGCGGGTGGAACAACAGCATTTTTCGATCCGCAAACGCACGCTGGAATACGACGACGTGATGAACAAGCAGCGGGAAATCATTTATTCGCTGCGCAAGGACGCGCTGCTGACGGACAATCCCCATGATCTGCTTTTCTCCCTGATCGAACAGGTGGTGGAATCCGAAGTGCTGAAGGCCGCTGAACCGGATCCGAATGCGGACAAAAGCACGGCATCGACCTTCCGGATGGCGAAGCTCTGTGCTTATTTGAATGCTACTTTCCCGGTGGCCTTTCAGGAAAGCCAGCTGACCGCCGGTCTGGGAAACGGCTTCCTCAAGGATCCCGCCGCGCTGACTTTGCAGATCGTGGACCGGGTCGAAGCAGCCTATGCGGAACGCAACCGGGATATGCCGCCGGAGCAGGTGCAGTACCTTGAACGGCACACGGTGCTCGACGGTATCGACCGGCTGTGGCAGGAACATCTCTATGCCATGGACGGTCTGCGGTCGAATATTTCGCTGCGGGTCTATGCACAGAAAGACCCGTTGGTAGAATACAAGAACGAAGCCTATCACATCTTCCAGCTGCTGATGGATCGCATCTATCATGAAGTGGCGGCCAACCTCTTCCGGGCAACGATCACCACGCTGCTCAGCTTTGAGGAACTGCTGCGCTCGCTGCCGCAGGAATTGATTCACCAGACGCTGGATCAATTCGACAGTTCGCCGGTGATCACGGTGGATTCTGCCCCGGCGGCGGATGCTCCGGTGCAGGCCGCACCCCCTCCGGAAATTCCCATCACCTTCCGGCGTCATGAAGCGAAAATCGGCCGCAATGACGAATGTCCCTGCGGCAGCGGCAAGAAATATAAAAAGTGCTGCGGAAGGAATGAATGATGAAATCCTGGCGCCGGGAACTGGTCATGAATCTGCCCCGGCGGCGGATGTTCGTCAACATCACGCCGCAACTGGAGGAGGCGCTGGCCGAGTCGGGCATTCGCGAAGGGTTGCTTTTGTGCAATGCCATGCACATTACCGCCAGCGTCTTCATCAATGATGACGAGAGCGGCCTGCACGCGGATTTCGAGCAGTGGCTGGAGCGTCTGGCGCCGGAACTGCCGCACGAGCAGTACCGGCATAACGGATATGAAGACAATGCGGACGCTCATCTCAAACGGCAGATCATGGGGCGGGAGGTGGTGATCGCCGTGACCGCGGGCAAACTGGATTTCGGTCCGTGGGAGCAGGTGTTTTATGGGGAGTTCGACGGAATGCGCCCCAAACGGTTGCTGATCAAGATTATCGGTGAATAAAATAGGGAGGGGGGGGACGGGGATAGATCGTTTTCAGGTCGTTGCGCGCAACAATCGGGAGAGAGCCTCATGAAGCGATGGATTGCCGGAATAATGTTGGCGGCACTGACCGCCGCGGGGACGGAATTGCTGCCCTTTCTGCCGCCGGGAATCACACCGGCGCATCAATGGCCACCGGAACTGGCTTCGCAAGCGGAGCAACGCAAAAAAGAACTGCTGGCCCTGCCGCTGGAAAGCGTCACTTTCAACAAGAAACTCATTCCCGCCAGCGGTGATATCCATGATTACATCAGCCGGGGACGGTACTGGTGGCCCAATCCGGATACGCCCAATGGGCTTCCTTACATCCGCCGGGACGGCCACAGCAACCCGGAAGTGGCACTGGGCGACAATCCGAAACTGGCCCGATTGCATCTCAATCTGAGAAAACTGGGCCACTATTACTATTGCACCCGCGATCCGGAGATCGCCGCCCAAGCGGTGGCCATGCTGCGCTGCTGGTTTATCGATCCCGCCACACGGATGAACCCGAACATGCGTTACTCCCAGGAGATTCCCGGTGTCTGTGACGGTCGGATCGATACCGGGTTGATCGATTCCTACCAGTTGATATCGGTGCTGGATGCCGTTTACATGCTGGGCGACGCACCGGAGCTGACGACGGAGGACCGGGCGGCGCTGCGACAGTGGTTCCGGGAATTTCTGGGGTATCTGCGTTCACCGGAAGTGCGCGCCGCCGCCGAAAAGATGCCGAACAACATCGGTGCGGCTTACCGCGGGCAATTGATCGCGTTCGGTTTTTTCGCCGGGGAAAAGGAGATTGCCGCGGATGGCGTCCGATTGCTGCGGGAAGCCATCGACCGCCAGATTCGCCGGGATGGTGCCATGCCGCATGAACTGGCCCGAACCAGAAGTCTGGATTACTCGACGTATGCGTTTTCCATTTTTGTCAAAGGCGCGTCCTATGCGCGGCACTGTGGCGAGGACCTCTTCCGGGGGCGGTTGCTGCAGACGGCCAAGTTTCTGCTGCCCTACATGGGACGCGATGCCCGGGAGTGGCCGCATCCGCAGTTTCAGGCGCCGGGCAACCATGCCATGTTCCGGGAGGCGGTAACCATTCTGGCGCTTCAGGTGCCGGAATCCGGTCTGGTCCGGAAGCTGGACCGGTTGCATACGCCGCAGGCGGACAGTGAATTTTACCGGATTTTTCTGGAAGATGCCGTAGAGAAAATGCGGCAGGAAACGTCAACCGACAAGAAAGGAGCAGGAAAATGAAAGCATCCATCAAGACCGGGGCGTTGGTGATCGGCGCAGTCGTGGTATTGTGCAGCAGCGGTTGCATTAATATGTCGGAAAACAACGTCAGTACCGTCCGATCGGCGGCGGGAACTGGCAACAGGATGATGCCGCCCCGGGTGGCCGCGGACTACCTGCAGGCGCAGAGAGCCCGGCTCAAACTGGCGGAGCAGAACTGGAAAGAAGCGATTGAGGCATTCAAGGCGGGCACATTATCCACAGAGGACTATTGCGACGCCCGGCTTGAGCTGGATCTTGCCCGGGTGGCCATAATTCGTCTGAATGCCATGAAGCAGATCGGTCCGCAGACCGCGGAGAGCGCCTTGTACTGGCTGAACTGCCGGGCTCTGGTAAAAAAGCTGGAGGACCAGGGCAAGGCCGGCAGTGTCGGAAGCCGGGATATCCTGCAGGCGAAACTGGCGGAAAATCAGGCCCGGATCGACTATCTGTACGAGCTGGGACGGCTGCAGAATCCCCAGAAGTTCAGCCAGGCGCTGGAGGCGTTGAAGAACTATCCGACCAAGGCGCCGACGGATGCGCAGCTGAAGGCGTTGGTCGAAGCGGAATAAGAGTTGCATAACTCCGACTTGCCGTTGAACGGTCCCGGTCCCCCGGGGGAGGGGGATCAGGACCGTTTTTCCATGAAAAGCGCCAGCACCAGCAAACTCCAGAGCAGATAGCTGTGGTCGCGCCGCCCCTGCTGGTGCTCTTCCCAGAGTTCCTGCATCCCCCGCGGATCAATCCAGCCGGAGCCGGGCAGGGGGCTTTCCCACAAGGCGGTCCGGGCGGGTTCCTGCCAGCGGCCGCGCAGCCAGGCGGCCAGCGGAATGCCGAATCCGCGTTTGCGCGCCGCGACCGTTTCCGGGGGAAGCAGATCGGCAAAGGCGTGTTTCAGCAGATGTTTCCGGGAACGCCCGTGAAGTTTGAATTCCGGCGGCAGTGTTGCAGCGAATTCGATGACCTCGTGATCCAGAAACGGATTGCGCACCTCCAGGGACGACGCCATGGAAGCAATGTCCACCTTCGGCAGAATGTCGCCCGGCAGATAGGTGTGAAAATCGATTTCCATACACTGCGCCACAGCGTCCGGCGCGGTTCGGGTGCAGAAGAGACGCGCGGTTTCCGCATCCGCCTGACGCAGCCGTTCGCCCGCGATCCGGGCACGGAGGGCAGGGGGACAGCGATCCAGCAGAGAAAAGTACTGCCCGTTTTCCGACGCCCCCAACATCATCATCAGCCGTCGCAGACGGCCGAAAAAGGTGCGTTCCCCGGCATCCGGCAGAAACCGGGCAGGCAGCCGGAAGAGCAGTCGCCGCACGGCTTCCGGCAGATGGTTGAAGCGGGAGGCGAAACGCATCGCCAGATACCGCTCGTAACCGGCAAAAATCTCATCAGCGCCGTCGCCGCTCAGAATCACCGTCACCTGCTCCCGGGCAAATGCGGAAAGGAGAGCCGTCGGCAGCATGGAGGCGTCCGCAAACGGTTCACCGTAACAGGGGACGATTTTTCGCAACAAATCGAAATCGCCCGGATCCACCACTTTTTCCCGATGATCCAGACTGTTTCCGGTCAACAGGTTGATATGGTTTGCCGCCAGCCTTGCCCCGGACCGCTCATCGTAAGCGCGGTCCGCAAACCCGATGGTGAACGCCGCCGTTCGTTCCGGCTGCCGCAACCGGGTCATCAGTGTGGCGATGATCGCCGAATCCAGACCGCCGGAGAGAAAGGCGCCGCTCGGCACTTCCGCCATCAGCCGTTTACGCACGGCTTCAGTCAGCAGCTCCCGGAGCCGCTGCACGGCCGCGGCAAACGACCAGTCGCTTTTGTCCGCCAGATTCACCTGCCAGTAGCAGTCCAGCCGCGCCTGCCCGGAATCCGCGTCGAACAGCAGCGTGTGCGCCGGCGGCAGTTTCTGCACCTCCCGGTAAATGCACCCCGGGGAGGGGACATATTGCAGCGACAGAAAATCATGGACTGCCGCCGCGTCCCATTCATCGGGAAAATCGGGATGTTTCCGCAGGGCGTTGATTTCGCTGGCAAACACCAGTATCCGCCCTTTCCGGAAATACACCAGCGGTTTCTGCCCCGCCCGGTCCCGGCCCAGCAGCAGCACCCGTTTCCGGCTGTCCCACAGCGCGAAAGCGAACATGCCGCACAATGCGGCGGGCGCCTCCGCGCCGCATTCCTCGTACAAATGCAGAATCACTTCCGTATCGCTGCCGGTCCGGAACCGGTGTCCCGCCGCCTCCAGCCAGGCGCGCAATTCCAGGTGATTGTAGATTTCCCCGTTGAACACCAGATGCAGCGTACCGTCCTCATTGGTCATCGGCTGGGCTCCGCCTGCGAGATCGATGATGGCCAGCCGCCGGTGTCCCAGCGCCGCCCGGTCGTCGATGAACACGCCGTCACCGTCGGGACCGCGATGACGCTGGACGCGGTTCATCGCGCCGATGATCTGTTCCGCGGCGGCGCGGTGGTCGAAGTTGACGAATCCGGCAATGGCGCACATGACAAAACGAACCTTTCCCATATTACTGATTCGTACAAGATAACACACCGGACGGGCTTTTCAAGGGGTGTCGGCTTGAAAACGGTCTTTCTCCGGATATCTTATGGAGAAAACCATTAAATGGGAGACTCGTTTTATGAATACCCGCGCTTCACTGGAACGCGATCTGGCCGCGCTTGGGATTACGCCGTCCGATACGTTGCTGGTACATTCCTCCATGAAAAAAATCGGTCTGACAGAAAGCGGAGCGGATACCGTACTGGACACCCTGTGTGCCTTCCCGGGGAAGGGGGGCCTGCTGGTACTGCCGACGCTGACCTATACCCTGAATGCCGAAAACCCGGTGTTTTCAGTATTGGAAACCCCTTCGATCGTCGGGCTGCTGACGGAGATGTTCCGGCATCGTCCCGGCGTGATCCGGTCCTGGCATCCGACACATTCGCTGGCGGCCTTCGGGGAGGATGCCGCGGCATTCACCGCCGGGCATGAGCGGTTCGACACGCCCTGCGCCCGTCAGTCTCCGTGGGGACGGCTGATCGACCGCAAAGCGAAAATTCTTTTTCTCGGCACCGGCATCGGCTGCAATACCTTTCTCCACGGCGTGGAAGAACATTTCGGCGTGCCGGGCATGCTGACCGAAACCCGGGAGGCCCTGCGCGTCGTCACGCCGGACGGCACGGTAATTCCGGTGCCGTCCCGTCGCCATCTCGGCAATCATTCCCGCTTTTATGCCAAAATGGAACCGATCTTCGATCGTGCGGGCATTCTCACCCGTGGGCGTTTCGGAGAGGCTGCGTGCGTCCTGCTGGAGGCCGCGCCGATGTCGGAACTGGTTACGGAACTGCTGCGCCGGGATCCCTTCCTTTTCACTCACGACCGGCTGCCGGAGTAGGGGGCGTCTGCCGCTGTCCGAACGAAGCGGACAAAATATGGTACCGCCTCGTCAATCAGGGAAGGGGATCAGATGATCTCCACGTCCAGAGAAACGACGATTCGGATCACTTTGTCGGGAGATGTGGTGTCGTTGACGCCGTAATCGCTGGTATCCGTCGATGCGGGCCGGGTGATCTGAATGACCCCCTGCCGGGCGGTGATCAGTTTCCCGACCTTGCCGCCGCATTCTCCGGCGATGGTGTTGGCCCGATTGACCGCGGCGGCAGTGGCGGCGGTGATCAGATCGAGTTTATATTGTTCCGGATTGGTGATGAAATAACTCGGCGAACCGACCTCAATGGAGATTCCTTCGGTCAGGAGCGCATTGAGCCGCAAACTTTCCTCCTGAATTTTCGAAACCTTGCGCGAACGCACCTGAATGGAACGATAAAAAACATAATGGCTGAATTCGCCGGTGTCCTTGCCGTCAACCATCTTATTGACTGCGGCATAACTCATCGAGTCATCCACGAGCTCATCCGGTGAAAATCCGGCCAGACGCAGTCGCTCCTGCAGTTTTTCAAAGTCGGCGTTCAATTTCCGATAGCCGTCCGCAAGATTCTCGGCGCGAACGGAAACCGTACACGGAAACGTCGCCAGATCCGCGACGACCTGACGCTCCGCCACGCCTTTGACGGAAATGGTGTTTTCCTTCTGGATTTTTACCATGAATTTGTTGAGCACGGCGGCGGAACCCACCAGTCCGCCGGCCAGAACCACGCCGCAGCCAAGTATCGTCAAGGTTTTACCCATGGTTTTATTCATCATATCGAAACTCCCCGGAGGTTATCGCTATCGTATCCTATCATATGGAATGCAATGAGAATGCAATGGGGCAAAGATACCATCGCTGAGACATATTTCAAGAGGTGAAAAAGCATCATTTTGCAACTTTTTATAACGTCGCATAATGTATGTTATGTTAAACAATGTATTGCAGAGAATATATTGATGACATCATTTAATATATTGATAGTAAAATAAATAATTAGTGCATGGAATATTCCTGTTAATAACCTTTCTGTAAGTTTTATCACTCCTGATAATCAGCGATTCCGGAACTGGAGAGTGCCGGATTTTCCGGTTTTCAGCAGGGTGGCCGACGGAAAAAAAACGACCGAAAAAGCAGGATCGGTTTGCGAAGAACCTGAAAAGGATTTATCTTATATGACAGTTTCTGTGAATTTTTCCGGAGTGAAAAGAAAAACGTTGAAAAAATATGATGTGATCGTCGTCGGCGCCGGTCATGCCGGGTGTGAAGCCGCTTTCGCTGCGGCCCGACTCGGAGCCTCTACCCTGCTGCTGACCATCAATATGGACCATATCGCCCAGATGAGCTGCAATCCCGCCGTCGGCGGCGTGGGCAAGGGGCAGGTGGTTCGGGAGATCGACGCACTCGGCGGCGCCCAGGGGATGGTGACCGATGCCGCCGCCATTCAGTTCCGTATGCTCAACCGGGGCAAAGGACCGGCCGTGCAGTCCCCCCGCTCCCAGTGCGATAAAGTTATTTACCAGCGCGGCATGAAGTGGCTGCTCGAAAATACCCCGAATCTGGACATCCTGCAGGGGGAAGCCGTCGCTTTCCTGCTGGATTCCGCTGGCCATCCTTCCGGCATCGAAACCCTTCTGGGAGATCGAATTGAAGCACGCGCACTGGTCCTGACAACCGGGACGTTTCTTGCGGGAAGGCTGCATTACGGACTGCGCCATTTCGCCGGCGGCCGTGCCGGTGATCCGGCAGCGACGTTGCTGGCCCAGGCCTTGCGGGAACAACTGGGATTGCGTCTCGGACGCCTGAAAACCGGCACCCCTCCCCGGATTCTGGCCAAAACCATTGATTTTTCCGCCATGAGAATTCAGCCGGCGGAAACGGCGGAACGGGAATTTTCATTTTTCGATCCGGCCCTGCGCCCTCCCCTGCCCGCGGCCGCCAGAAGGAACATGCCCTGCTATTGCGTTTATTCCACGGAGGAAACCGCGGCGGTAGTCCGCGAAAACCTCGACCAGGCACCCCTCTATCAGGGGAAAATCGAAGGGATCGGAGCACGTTACTGTCCATCTTTTGAGGATAAAGTGGTCCGGTTCTCCCATCATCCCCGGCATCTGCTGTATCTGGAACCGGAAGGGGCGCAGACGGGTGAATATTACATCAACGGCATTTCCACCAGCCTGCCGCCGGAAGTGCAGCGCCGGATGATCGCGACGATTCCCGGTATGGAACAGGCGGTCATCTCCCGGTATGCCTACGCCATTGAATACGATTTCATCTTTCCGGATCAATTGTGCCGGACGCTGGCGCAGAAGGCGCATCCGAACCTTTTCTCCGCGGGACAGATCAACGGCACCAGCGGCTATGAGGAAGCCGCCGGACAAGGCCTGGTCGCCGGTCTCAATGCCGCCCGCTTTGCCGCCGGGCTCGAACCGGTGGAGCTGGCGCGCGACTGCAGTTACATCGGCGTCATGATCGACGATCTGGTCACCAAGGACATTGTGGAACCGTACCGGCTCTTCACCAGCCGGGCGGAATATCGATTGCATCTGCGCCAGGACAATGCGGATCTGCGGCTGTGCGACTGGGCACATGACCACGGTTTGCTGCCGGAGCCGCAATACCGGGAATTCTGCGAATACCGGGAACTGCTCGAACAGGCACTGGAACATTGTCGCACCGTTCGCAGCAAAGGAAAAACCTTGTTCGAGTTATTGAAAGGTCATGCGGAACTGCTTGACACATTTTCTCCGGAGACCGCCCCCCTGCCCTTCGAAAACGCCCTGTTTCCGCCGCTGCCGGATACGGCGACCGGACGCCGGGTCTGGCATGAATTGCTGATCGAGGCACATTACGACGGGTATCTGCAGCGGGAGGCCGCCTCGATCGGGCGTCTGCATCAGCTGGAGGATTGGCGGATTCCGGCGGATTTTGATTATCAATCCATCTCCGCTTTGCGCAACGAGGCCCGGAGCAAGTTGGAAAAAGTCCGTCCGACCACGCTGGCCCAGGCCGCGCGGATTGACGGCGTCACCCCGGCGGAGATCGCGCTGCTGCAGGTTCATTTGACCCGCCGGCGGGGCCGGACAGCCGAACAGGAGTAAGGACATGAAGCGAACCCCGCAATGGTGGCGCAGCTGGTTCCGCGGCGACTGGTCGGCGCTGCTGGCGCTGGTAACGGTGCTGCTGTTTGTGCTGCTGGCGCTGGGGACGGAAATTTACGGAAGCTGGTGCGACGCTCACAACCAATTGCCGCTCTACGCCGTCGGCACACTGGAAAACCGCTATCTCCCCCCCTCCCCTGAACACTGGATGGGCACGGATTATCAGGGACGAGACGTTTTCTGGCGGGCTGCCGCCGGAAGCGCCACTGCGGTAAAAGTGGGACTGATCGCAGGTTTGATTGCCGCTGCAATTGGAACGGTACTGGGCTTGATCGCGGGATTTTACGGTGGCCGGCTGGATGACGCGGTGGTGTGGCTGTACAGCACGTTTGCCGCCATGCCGACGCTGCTGTTCATTCTGGCGTTCGCATTGCTGGTGAATCGGAATTTCATGTCGGGTCCGGTGGCGGAGGTCGTGAACTTCTGCGGCCGGGTGCTCCGGGCGGAACCGGGCATGCTGGCCATTTACCTGGCGATCGGGTTCACCGGCTGGGTCACGCTCTGCCGGGTGGTCCGCGCGGAGACCATGAAGTTGAAGACGATGCCCTACATTGCCGCCGCCCGGGTGGCCGGTCAGCGGCCGGTGGTGATCATGTTCCGGCATGTGCTGCCGAATGTCTTCCACCTGGTCATTATTTATTTCACTCTGACCTTCGCCTCCGCCGTCATGAGCGAAGTGATTGTCAGCTATCTCGGCGTCGGGGTGCAGAGCGCGCCCAGCTGGGGGGTGATGATCGCCGACGGACAGGACCGGCTGTGGCGCGGCATCTGGTGGGAGGTGGCGGCGGCGACCGGCTTCATGTTTCTGCTGGTACTGGCGCTGAATGTGCTGGGCGACTGGCTGCGGGACCGGCTCGATCCCCGGAATCGCGGTTGAACCGTCAGGGGGCTACCGGATTGTAGGCTTCCGCCCGGCCGTGGCCGGAATCGTCCGACCAGAAGGCGATGAAATCGTCGGTGAACTGTTTCAGGTCAATCCCCTGCCATGCCGTCTCGGTGGCTTTCCGCCAATCACCGGATTCGACGATTTTCTGATAAAAGCGTTCCGGGACCTTCGTATATTCTTGTTTGTCCGTCACCGCGGCCCCCTTGAACAAATAATACATCAGGGCTCCCGCCAGGGTATAGTGATCCGCCACGTTTCCGGCATAGAATTCCGGGAGCGTCATGCGGAAAAGAGCGGCAAAATCCGGCCGTTCCCGCTTCAGCAGTCGCCGGACGGCTTCGAGGCGCCCTTCCACGGCTTTCACCTCATGCCGGTCATTCCCGACGTCAAGTCCTTCAAAATACTCGGCGGTTCCCTCATTGAACCAGGGCGCATTCTCCACTTCGCCGATGGCAAAATGGATGTACTGGTGAAAGCCCTCGTGCGTCAGGGTTCCCGCCATCATCTCCCGCTGGTCTCCCCGGCTCAGAAAATCGAGCGGCGACACCGCCAGTTCCCGTTTCAGCGGCATCCACATCCCGATCGTCTGTTCTCCGGCGGCACCGACGTAATTGAGATAATCCTGCCGCTCCTGGAAAAGCCGGACGGTGCTCACCGCCCGGATCGGCCCCCGGATCGGGAAATAGGCGCTGTAGGCGGAACGGCTTTTTTCGATGGTCTCGGCAAGCATCCGGAGACTGCGGCGGCTGCGGATATTGGAAACGATGATGAAATGCTCCGTTTCCAGATAGAACCAGTCGCGGTAGTTGCGAATGTTGTCGATCACCTGGCGGCGGCTGTTCAGATATTCCGGGGTGTAATCGGTTTTCCCAGCGGGAGGACGGGTGTTGCCGGTCCGATAGGATTTGTCCGGCTGCCGGGAGCTGACGGTGGTTATGATTTGAAAATCAAGTGAATCCACCGATTTTAGAACGGTGCGCATGGCCTTGGCGACTTCCAGCATCGGGCTCAGGCGGTAAAACAGGAAGATCCGTCGCTCCGGCTCCCGGGAACTGGTGACCAGATATCCCGTCACCAGCTCCCGGCCGGAAGGACGGATCAGGTCAAATCCGAGGACTTTTCGGTCGGTCATCATGCGGCGGTCCGGCGTGAGCCGCACAACCCGGCAGCCGGTGAAATGTTCTACCCAGTTTCGCAGATCTGTTTCGTTCCACTCTCCGGTGATGCGTGCGATTTTTTCGCAGTCCTTGATCGGAGTCAATTTCGCACTGTTTTCCGGAAAAGGACGATCGACTTTGGCCGCAACGATTTCCCCGAGCGCAGAGCCCCAGACGCCGACGTGCTGATCGTGAATCCACCATTCGTGCGGCAGTACCCATTCCCGGCCATTCCGCTGGATGCGGTTCAGCGTCGGCAGCGGCCTGGCCTGGCAGTCGTCGAAAGCGCGAAATTTGATTCCAAGTTCCGGAATAGATACCGCTTTGCCCAGCCGCAGAGAGGGCGGGCCGCCGTTTGCCGTTCCGGCAAAAAAACATACGGCCACTCCAAGGTATAACGCCGGCAACAAGGGACTTTTCATGATTGCTTCCTTTCGGTGCGCTGTTCCTGCGGCAACGACACCCGGAGCAGTCCGGCGTAAGCCTCCGGACTGGACAGTTGCCGCAACCAGCGCCGCGCCGGACGCAGTCGGAAAAAAGGCGAACGGGCAAAGGTGAAATCCAGTAACCGGACGGTTTGCAGCATGTCGTCCGCCCCGGCTTCCGGCCGCTGGTCGTGCCAGGCCCGGGCGCAGGCCAGCGAAAAGGCCACGACCGGCAGCAACAGCAAATGCCGCATTCCCTCTTCATAGGTATACCCATGCACCATACCACCGCAGAAATGCATGGAGTCCAGTTTCCCGAAAAAATAGTTTTCAAAGATCGCCCAGGCATCCGTCCCGCATCCGGGCCAGTTCTTTTCCCGTCGCGGGAAAAGTCCGCCGGGCGCGTGCGGGGCCTCCGGATTGAGATCGCTGAGCAGCCCCGGTCCGACGACAATCAGAAACTGCCGCAGGGTTCGCTCCAGACGGAACCGGAGCCCATGTGCGGCTTTCGGGTCGTCGTCCCGCAGATAGCCGCAGAGGATGTTGCGGAAATTCGTCCGGGTCAGAGCGTCCACTTTGCCGGCATTCAGTTCGCGGAGCAGCACCTCCCGGGCTTTGGTAACAAAAGCCGCCGCGTCCGCGGCAAACGCGGCATCGGCCGCGGCAATGACGGAGCGCATTGCTTTTCGCCGGTGAAAATCCAGAATCCGCTGCACGGCGTAACACCGCATCCGGAACGGCAACTCCCGATCGTGCAGAATCGTGGAAAAGGCGGCATGAACCTGACGGACCGCCGCCAGACCTGCGGGATTCTCCGGCGAATAGGTGGTTTTATCGGCAGGGCGGCGCGTGGCCATTTCCCGGGCGAGACGTTCCACCGCGGCACGGTTCTCCGCCAGCGTCTTGCCCTCCCCGCCACCGACCGCGGGACAGATGTAGCGGTATTCCACAGAGACGTGCCCATCCTGCCAATGTTGAATGTGCAGAGGAAACACCCGGCAGCTCAACGGTTTGGCCTGATACCCGAAGCCGGCGTGAATCCGGCAGCGGTTGCCGTCGCTGAAAACGCAACGGCCGCTGCCGGGATCCTTGGCCAGAATAAAATCCCGTCCCCGCCCCGGCAGAAAACACTGGTCCCACGGAGGAACTCCGGTAAGGCCGAGCTTTTCAATTTTCTCACGCTCTTCCGGCGTGACTGAAACTTCAAAACGGGAACAGCAGCCGAATTCACAGCAGCGGCACTGAAAGCGGCTGTCCGGGTAAAAATCATATTGCATGCAGCGTTCTCCGTGAAATATGCAACGCCCGTCAGAGATAGATCCGGATCACCGCCTCCGCCCGTAACCGGTCGCAATAGCTCTGAACCGCCTTCTGCCGTTCCGCCTCTTCCAGTTTTTCGCGGATTTCCGGTTCCAGCTTCAAAAAGTCCGCTTCCTGCGCCGGAACAATCCGGATCAGCCGCAGAAAGTAGTCCCCTTCCCCCGTGGTAACCGGTCCGACCACCTGCCCCGGAACGGCTTCTTTCAAGGCTGCGGCAAATTCCGGCCGCAGTCGTTTCTTTTCCAGCAGGCCCAGACTGCCGCCGTTGGCGGCATTGGGGCCGGAAGAGTGTTTCTCGGCCAGTTCCGCGAAATGATCCGGCGTCTCGCGCAGTTCCGTTTCCAGACGTTTCAGCGTATCCTCCCGTCCGGGTGCTTCACGACCGATCAGGATCATGCCGAGTTCCCATTGCTCCGGGCGGGAGAACGTTTCCTTGTTTTTCTCGAAATACTGAAACACTTCCTGCGGCGTTACGTGGATTGCCACCTGGCGGCGGCGGGCCAGCATGGCCTGCACAATCAACCGTTCTCGCACCTGAAGCCGCAGCCGGGTGATGTCCAGTCCGGCCGCGCGAAGATGCCGGGCAAATTCCGAACGGGTCCGGATGCCGGACCCCACCGCCATCATGTCCATGGCGCTTTCCAGATACTGGGCGGGGATGTCGAATGGATCTTTTTCGTAATCGGCCACGATCAGTTTGCGGTTGATCTGCTCCTCCAGGATTTTTCGGCGGACGGCCTGCACCGCCTTGAAAAGTTCCTCGCCGGAATAGGCAGCATAAAGTCCCATTTCTTCGGTTCGCGATTCCGGCAGAATATCGCTCAGACTGATGGGATCGCCATTGACTGAGGCCACTATGGAATCCATTTCCGCGGGAACGGCGGCAGTCGGTTCCGTTTCCGGTCCGGACGGTGGAGCTGCGATCAGGGACACTCCCGCCGCCGCTGCCGCCATGCAAACGATTACTTTTCTTGACAATTGCATATACGAAATTTCCGTTCCGCCCGCAGAAGGGCCAGTTCAACGGCGGCGTAAAAACTGCCGGTGTCGGCAATGCCCCGCCCCGCGATTTCAAAAGCGGTCCCGTGGTCGGGACTGGTCCGGATGATCGGCAATCCCAGCGTGGAATTGACGCCGCGATCGAACGCCAGCATCTTGAAGGGAATGTGCCCCTGGTCATGATACATGGCCAGAATCCCGTCGTATTGCTCCAGCGTTCCGGGTATGAACAGCGTATCCGGCGGGAACGGTCCGGTAACGTCCACCCCGATGTTGCGGAGTTCCTCCAGGGCCGGTTTGACGACCGTTTCGTCCTCCCGTCCCATGAAACCGTTCTCTCCGGCATGGGGATTCAGCGCCGCCACCGCGAGATGAGGCGAGGTCACGTTTTCCGCGCGGACGGCCTCGTCCAGCAGCAGCGCCACCCGCAGGATCCGTTCCCGGGTAACCGCCCGGGGCACCTCGGCCAGTCCAATGTGCGTGGTGACGAAAGCAATCCGCAGCGTCCCCGCCGACTGCATCATCGCCACCTCCGGCACTCCGCAAAGCGCCGCGATGTATTCCGTGTGTCCGGTGAATTCGATTCCGGCCAGATTGACCGCATATTTATTGACCGGCGCGGTGACCAGCGCATCCGCCTTGCCGGCCAGCACGTCCTTCACTGCGGCGCCGATCGCTTCGTAAGCCGCCCGGCCGCAGTCGGCCGAAGCAATGCCGCAGGCGGGAATGGCCGTCATGATGCCTGCCGGAACCACTTCCGGAACGGTGCCGGGAGCGAACTTCCGGACCGACTCGGCAATCACCGCGGGATCTCCGTAAAGCACCAGTTCCGCGCGGTCCGCCCAACGCCCGCAGGCGGCGGCACGGACCGCCAGTTCCGGACCGATTCCGGCGGGATCGCCGATGGAGATGGCGATACGGATTTTGCGTCCGGGAGCCGGCATGGATTATTTCCCCGCGAGGTTCTTTTCGTAATAGTCGACGACGTGCGGCACGATGGGGCGGATCAGCTGCTTGATCGCGATGGCATATTGCCGGATTTCGTACTGGGCATGCTCGCTGTCGCGCAGCTGCAGGAAGTGCAGCAGGTTGGACAAATCCACCGTCCCCCAGAACGTCACCATCATATTCTGCGGCAGAACGCCGCGGGCCTGTTCCCGGCAGACGCCGGAAGCCAGGAGTTTTTCGTAAAGCGCCAGCGAATCGGCATTGTGCTGCCGGATCAGGTTGCGCAGCTCGGCATCGTCGAAATCGGGATCGGCGTAGGAGGCCTGACGGTTGCTTTCCGCCTGACGGCGCAGGGCAACCGGCGTATAAAATTCCAGATCGATCTCCGTGTAGCGCCGGGAAATTTCATTGTAACTCCAGGTCCGGTGCCGATGCCACTGACCGCGCACGAACAACGGACAGTGAATACTGAAAGTAAACACCACGTGTTCCAGCGGGCTGGTGTGGCGGTTGGCGATCAGATATTCCAGCAGCGTAATGTCCCGGGCATCCATCTCTTTTTTCAGTTTGCCGAAGGATACGCGCGCGGCGTTGACAATGGTCGCTTCCGTACCGAGGTGATCGATCAGGCCGATCCAGCCCTGCCCGCCCAGGACTTTTACATGATTTTCGGGTGGAATGTTCAAGTGTTCCATGCAGTCTTCAATTCCCGTTTTTCTCTATTTGAGGAGCGGCGTCCGTCATTTGTTGTTCCAGCGCCTGCGCCAGAGCGGCAACGCATTTGCTCATGGCGGCGGTTGCACCGGCGCCGTCCGCTGCCGACATCGGAGCGGAGAAGCGGCGATTGCCGCGCCAGGGTTCCCGGACAACGCCGTTAACATAGCACCGGATTTCAAAATTTACACCCAGTTCCGCCATTTTTTTCGTCCGGTCCAGTTCAAATTTGAACAAAGTCCCGTCGATGACCCAGCGCACAGAGGCCGCTTCGTTGACGGCGCGGGTCGAAAAATAATCCGCCAGATACCGCTGCAGCAGCAGTTCAGGCGGCTGCGCCCACATGACATAAGGATCCTCCGTCAGGCGACCGTCCGATTCGCGGTAAAGCAATTTTCTGCCTGCCGGAGAAAGGTTGCGAAAAGCCTCCACCGTGATCTCCCCGGACCCGGAAGCCTTTCCCGGGACCGGCGGCAGCAGATCATACCGGACCGTTTCCCGGTAAGGTTCCGAAAAAAACACACATCCCCCGCACAACAAGGCGGCAATTGCCCCCGTCAACCATTGTTTCATGGCGTTCTCTGCTCCTGCTGTTGGTCATCCGGCAGCGGCGGAATCCTCAGTTCCTGTCCAATCTGGAGTACGCTGTCCGGCTTCAGCCCGTTGGCCTCCATAATCCGGCGAAATTGCGCGGAGGACCCGTAAAAACGGCGGGCAATCAAGCCCAGCGTATCCCCCTGGCGCACCTGATAACGCTGTTCTTTCCGAACCGCTGCGGGAGAACCCGCGGCGGCAGTCCGCCCTCTTCCGGACGGTGTTTCCGCAACCGTCCGGGGCGCCGTTGCCGCCGACTGTGCGCCGTCTCCGCGCCGGGCATGAAACAGCCGCGTCAAACGCAGATTCTGCCGTTTCAGCCTGGCAATTTCCTGTTCCAGCGCCTGACGCTCTTCCGGCGAAGTTTCGACGGTGGTGCGGAGTTTCTCCAGGGCGGCGTTCATCCACACCCGCGCCATTTCCGCATGCGGAGAATCCGGTGCCAGTCGCAGAAATTCCCGGTAATGATAAACGGCGCCCAGCGGATCGTTAAGGTTTTCGTCGCAGAGCGAAGCCATGGTCAGATGCCCCTCCGGAGAATTCGGACGCGAGGCTATAAAGCGCCGGAGTTGTCCCATCGCCGCCTCATAATCCCCCGCTTCCCGGCACAGCTCCGCCTTGCGGAAATTCGGATGGGCGGCCGGATTGCCGTCCCCGCAGCCGGTGAGCACCAGCATCGTCATCCCCAGAATCGGCGCCAGCCGGCCTCCGTTCCGTTGTTTCATGATTGCACCTCCGCCAATGCGCGCAGAGCGGCCAGACCGCACACCGCCGCCGTCTCCAAGCGTAGAATCCACGGCCCCAGGGAAATTCCTTCCGCGCCATGCTGTGCCAACAACCGTTCCTCCTCCGGGGTGAACCCGCCTTCCGGCCCGACGAAAAATGCAATTTTCCCCCTGGTCGGCGGAACCGGCGGACGCGGCGGCGGCGTTACCGCACCATAGTAGACACGCGCCTCCGCAAGTTCCGGAAGCAGTTGCTCCAGTGAATGATGCACCGAAATCTCCGGTAGAAAGGGATTCCCCGATTGTTTGCACCCTTCGCGCAACAGCGACTGCCAGCGTTCCGTTCCCTCCGGCAACGCGACGGAGCGGGCACAATGTACCACGCAGATCTTCCGCACGCCCAGTTCCGCTGCCTGTTTGAGCAGTCCGTCGAATTTCTGCCGACGCGGAGCCGCGCAGCAGAGAATCCAGCAGGGCTCGGGAGCGGTAACCGGGTGACGCTCCAGCACCGTCAGGCGTTTCCCCGCGACAACCTGCGCGATGCCGACGGTGCCGCGTCCGTCCAGCAGTTTCACCTGTTCACCAGGACGGGCACGCAGGGTCTTGAACAGGTGGTCCTGTTCCTGTACCTCCAGTTCCGCCGTCTCTCCCGGCATTCCGATGTGATCCGCAAAAAAAGCACGCATGGGCTGCAGCTTTCCAATTTCAAGTTCGTATCGTCATACTGTAATGCCACCAGTGGCGAATATCCAATTGTGAAACCAAAAATCGAATGGATTTTTCATCGGAAGGCGGCATGACAGCATACGGCATTTCTCTGGATTTCCCAGCCGGAAAGCGCGACACATCAACGGTCGTTCCGGAGCCGGTCGAGCAACCAGGCGATCGTCTCCGCCAGGTGTCGCAAATTATTCACACCTTCCGTGTCTTCCGCCGCTTCGCCGGGATTGCGCCCGACGGCAAAATTCCAGTAGGTGGATCCCGGTACGATCATGCCACTGATAAGGAAAAAGCGGTTGAGTGCGTCAAACACCGTAACCGCACCACCGCGCCGGTGCACGGCGACCGCCGCGCCGATTTTCCGCTCCAGCATTCGACCGTTGGCCATCGCCACATAACCCGCCCGGTCGATCAGCGCCTTGACTTCCGTGGTCACGTTGGCAAAATAGGTCGGTGAACCGATGATGATCGCATCCGCCGCATCCATTTTTGCAATGCATTCATTGATGACGTCCTGTTCCATGACACAACGGCGATTCTGTCGTTTGCGGCACTCCATACAGGCCCGGCAACCCGATACCGGATGACCGCCGAGCTGAAAAAAATCCGTTTCCACGCCGCGGGCATTCAATTCGTTCAGTACCGTCCGAAGCAGCAGCGCCGTATTGCCGTTCCGGCGCGGACTGCCGTTGATGGCCAGAGCTTTCATCCTCATTCTCCTTTTCGTTTCCTGTTCGAAATCACTGGTGGGCAGCGGAACGTCCGAGACCGCGGCCCCTGCCCTTCTTGCGAAAAAAAATGCCCGGTGGGAACCGGGCATCCTGTGTGCGGAAACGGATGGATCCGCGTCAATCCTGTCCGCCCGCCTTGTCGCCGAAATCACAGATATGGCAATGCCGGCAGTCCATCCCCTGAGGCGGCACGTAAACCTTGCCCTGCTTGACTGCGCGCCGGAGATTGAGATAATTCATCCCCGCCAGCAGTACGCCGACGATGATGAACGCTCCCGGAGCACTCGACGGCAACAGGAAGTCCACCGTCCAGCCGGTGATGACCTTCACTTCAAACATGGATCCGGTGCTGAGAAATTCCCGGATGATACCGGTCATGGTCAGCGTCAGCGTGAAGCCCAGCCCCATGCCGAGACCGTCCAGGAAGGAACGGACCGGGTTGTTTTTCGACGCAAAGGCTTCGGCGCGGCCGAGCACAATGCAGTTCACGACGATCAGCGAAATGAAAATCCCAAGCGCATTGTACAGCTCCGGCGGTGAATAGGCCTTCATCAGCAGATCGATGATCGTAACGAATGTGGCGATCACCACGATGTAGACCGGAATGCGGATCTTTTTCGGCACGATCCCGGCGATGATGGAGATGACCACGTTGCTGCACACCAGCACGAAGGTCGTGGCCAGTCCCATGCCGAGACCGTTGGTGGCGCTGGAGGTGACTGCCAGTGTGGGACAGGTGCCGAGCACCAGCACCAGCACCGGGTTTTCTTTCCACAGACCTTTGGTGAAATCTTTCAGCAAACTCATTTGTTCCCTCCCAGGGCCGCTTCCACGGCGGCGCGGTTCTGTTCGAAAGCGCGGGCGATCGACCATACCAGCGCGGTAACCGCCCGGCTGGTGACCGTGGCGCCGGTCTGAAATTCAAACTCTCCGCCGTCCTTGCTCACCCGCCACGGCGTTTCCGCCGCCTTGCGTCCGGCAAATTGATCGAGAATCCGGTTCGCCGGCACGGCTCCTTCTTTCTTGTCGGAAGGCTTGAACAACGTGAAAATCGTTTTCACTTCCTTACGATCACAGACCACCGTGCCGAGGCCCGGTGTTTCACTCTGGCGGGTGATCAGCACCGTGCGGACCGCTCCGTCCGCTTCCAGTCCGACCAGTCCTTCGATGGCACCGGCATATCCCTGCGGATTGCTGCCCTTGCCCGCGAAACCGACCAGTTTCCCATCCCGGAGCGCGCCGTAGAAAATCACCTCGCGACCATCAGGATCCTTGACCGTAATCGTATTGGCCGAAGGCTGGTTGTCAAAGGGCGGCAGCACTTTCTGCAGCGCCTGATTGGTGGCGTTCTGCTCGGCCGCGGCAATCGGCGCCGCGGTCAGCTGGGAAATGAAAGCCAGCGCCAGAGCGGCGATCAACCCGATGACGGCCAGAAAAATGCCGAGGACAACGGTATTTTCAGTTTCCTTGAGTTTCATGATCTGCTCACCCCCGCTTTCTGATGTAACCGAACGGCCGTTTGACGCACCAGCGGTCGATCAGCGGCACCAGCGCGTTCATGAAAAGAATGGAGAAACTGACTCCTTCCGGATAATTCCCCCAGATACGGATCACGCTGGTGATCACCCCGCAGCCGATGGCGAAGACCACGCATCCGGCGCAGGTCATCGGCGACGTCACCATGTCCGTCGCCATGAAGATCGCGCCCAGCAGCAGCCCTCCGGTCAGCACATGAAACAACGGCGTCGGCGTCACCCCGGGCATGAAATAATGCACAATCCCGGTAAACAGCGCCACCGTTCCCACATAGCACAACGGCACGCGCCAGTTGATCAGACGCCAGCAGATCAACATGACCGCGCCGATCAGCAGCGCCAGCCCCGAGGTTTCTCCGAGACAGCCGCCGCGGTTGCCGAGAAAATATTCCCGCAGCATCATGGGATTGTCCACCGCCGCATAATTGTTCTGGGCCGCCGGGCTGTTGCCCATGACTTTCGGCGTTGTTTTGACAATGCCGAGCGGCGTGGCGCAGGTCAGAGCGTCCGGTTCCGCGCCCGCTTCCAGCTGCTGCCATTCGTTCTGATTGTAAAAACCTTTGGCGTATTTGGCGTTCATGACGCCCATATTGGTGGTCGGCATCCAGGTGGTCATCGCCGCCGGAAGCGCAATCAGCAAGCCGACACGCGCCACCAGCGCGGGGTTGAAGGGGTTGTGGCCGAGTCCGCCGTACACCTGCTTGCCGAGCCAGATCGCGAGAAAGGCACCGATCAGACAGACGTAAAACGGCACTCCCGCCGACAGGTTCAACGCCAGCAGCAGCCCGGTCAGAGCCGCGCTGCAATCCCGGATGGTGCCCCAGACCGGTTTTTTCGCCAGTTTGCACCACAGCGCCTCGGCGCCGACGCAGAAGACGATGCAGTACACGATCACCCGTACCGCATCCATGCCGAAGAAAAGAATCCCGGCCACGACCGCCGGCACCAGCGCCAGCATGACTTTGCCCATGATCGCCGGGACGCTTTCCTTGGTTCTGACATGCGGAGAGCTGCTCAGGACCAGTTCGTCGCCTTTCGGCATCTGGAGTTCGGATTTAATGGTTTCTTCACTCATTTTCTGTATTTTGTTCCGTTGGTGTGGGATTAATTTTTCTTCGCACGTTTGCGGATTTCCGCCTTGCCGCGCCGGAAATGCTGCACCAGCGGACGATGTGCCGGGCAGATGTACGCGCAGGAACCGCATTCAATGCAGTCCATCAGGTGGTTGTGGGCGGCGATGTCGAATTTTTCACTTTCAATCGCGGTAGCCAGAGCGCCGGGATTGAGGTTCATCGCGCAGGCCGCCAGACAGCGTCCGCAACGGATACAGCCGGTCGATTCGTACTGCCGGACCATCTCCGGCGGCAGCAGCAGAATGCCGGAAGTATTCTTCATGATCGTCACGTCGAAGGATTTCTGCGCAAAGCCCATCATCGGTCCGCCGAGAATCGCCTTGCCCGGCTCGCAGGTTACGCCTCCGGCAAGTTCGATCGCGGTCCGAATCGGCGTACCCAGACGGAAACGCCAGTTACCCGGTTCACGGATGGCTTCCCCGGTAACGGTGGTGATCCGCTCGATCAACGGTTCTCCGCGGAGCACGGCGGCGGCACAGGCGGCGGCGGTACCGACGTTCTGAACCACGCAGCCGGCATCCATCGGCAGGCCCCCGGCCGGAACTTTGCGCCGGGTGATCGCGTAAATCAGCTGTTTTTCCGCTCCCTGCGGATAACGCACTTTCAACCCGACGATCTGCACTCCGTAGGCACCCGCTTTGGCCAGCAGCGCCTGAATGGCGTCGGTCTTGTTGACTTCGACGCCGATGTAAATATCCTTCACGCCGAGAATCCGGCCGCAGATCGCGGCGCCGGCCAGGACCGCTTCGGGGTCTTCCAGCATCAACCGGTGGTCGGCAGTCAGATAAGGCTCGCACTCCGCGCCGTTCAGGATCAGATAGTCGATCTTCTTATCCGGCGGCGGCGAAAGTTTGACGTGCGTCGGAAACGCCGCTCCGCCCATGCCGACGATCCCGGAATCGGCGATCCGTTTCTTGAGTTCGTCCGGTGCGGCCGTCTTCCAGTCCAGGGGCGGCGGCAATTCGCACCAGGCGTCCTCACCATCAGCGGAAATCCGCACTGCCGGAACCGGCACGCCCATCGGACCGGGAACATCTTCCAGCGCTTCCACCTTGCCGCTGGTCGGCGCGTGCAGCGGCACGGAGACGAATCCGCCCGGTTCCGCGATTTTTTCACCTTTTTTCACCAGCTGCCCGGGGGTGACGATCACCTTGGGGGGCGCGCCGATGTTCTGGGGAATGATCACCCGATATTCGCTCTGAAGCGGCGCGGTGCGGACGGCCGCTCCACTGGAAAGGTCCTTGCCGTCACCGGAAGGATGTACGCCGCCCTTGAATGTGGCGACCTTGAAATCCATTTCATCCATTGGCTACCTCCGAAACTTCTTGCTCCTTGACCGGAAGCGCAGCACGCAGACAGCCCGTCGGACAGGCGGCCGCGGCGATCTCTTCGGCAGTGGGAGCGGGGGCGGAATAATTGACTTTGGCAAGGAACCCGGTAACCGTCATTTTTTCCGGCATCGCCTTGAGACATTTGCGGCAGCCGATGCAGGGGGCGTCGCAAACTTTTTTCTTGGCCGGACCTTTTTCCGGGGAATTGCAGAACACATGATAAGGCGCGTCGGCGGGCACCAGTTTGATCAGGCCGCGCGGACAGGTCGCCACGCATTTGCCGCACCCGACGCAGAGGTCGGAATGAACCACCGCCAGGCCGTTGCGGATTTCGATTGCGCCGAACGGGCATGCACGGGAGCAGCTGGACATGCCGAGGCAGCCGTACGCACAGCCTTTGGGACCGCCGGCGATCAAGGAGGCGGACACGCAATCGGTAACCCCATTGTAACGGACTTCTGTTTTCATCTTGGAGAAGTCGCCGCTGCAGGTTACCACGGCCACCTGCTTGAATTCGCCGCCGGCCTCGATCCCCAGCGCCCGGGCGATGGCACTGACCGCCTCGCGCGAACAGACCGGGCATTTGCCGGGGGGATTTTCCCCTTCAACGACGGATTTGGCGAAATCGGCGCACCCGGCCTTGCCGCAGCCGCCGCAGTTGGCGTTCGGCAGCAGCTCGGTCACGAGTTCGATCCGATGGTCGGTCTCGACCCGGAAAATTTTGGCGAACAGTCCGATCACGCAACCGAGCAGAAGCC
Organism: uncultured Lentisphaeria bacterium; assembly: GCA_949282965.1. GTDB lineage: Bacteria > Verrucomicrobiota > Lentisphaeria > Victivallales > Victivallaceae > CALXOD01. The sequence continues at coordinate 2,132 of CASDQW010000100.1, read as the reverse complement.
CGACCACCGTCATCGCCAGCGCCGCCACGATGAAAAGTGCCATGTTTTACCCTTTCTCTATGGAAAAAACGTAATTTTCAACTTCAGCACAGGCCGGAAAAACCGATGAACGCCATCGCCAGAATCCCGGCGGTGATCAGCGCAATCGACGTTCCCTGAAACGGCCGGGGAATGTCCGCCAGTTCCAACCGTTCCCGCAAACTCGCGAACAGCAGCAGCGCCAGCGCAAAACCAACGCCGGAAAACGCCCCGAAAATCGTGGCGTCCAGCACACTGTTGCCGGATTTCGCATTCAACGCGGCGACCCCGAGCACGGCGCAGTTGGTGGTAATGAGCGGCAAATAGATGCCGAGCGCCTTGTACAGCGGCGGGCTGAGTTTCTGCAGCATGATTTCCACGACCTGCACCAGCGCCGCAATCACCAGAATAAAGAGAATGATCTGCAGAAATTCCAAATGCACGGTCACGCCTCCGGGCAGCGGAATCACCAGCAGATAATTGTAGATCAAAGCCGTCAGTGCCGATGCCAGCGTCATGACGAAAATCACCGCTCCGGACATCCCCATCGCGGTTTCCAGACGCTTGGACACGCCGAGAAACGGACAGATCCCGAGAAACCGCGACAGCACGAAATTATAAACCAGCACCGCGCCCACCGTCAACTCCAGATACCTCATCGATCATCCTTTCCTTGATTCAAGAGGAGCTCCCTTCAGACCCGTTGTCTAAAACTCACTATAAAACACTTAATATAATCAGCACGGCTGCACTTGTCAAGCCGGGTGGATCAAAATTGCTCACTTTGAAACAGTTTATCATAAATGGATCAATATTTACCGAAAAATTTGCTTCGCATCTCTTGCAAATAAAAATGGCCGGCGCCATATTAGCTTTGGAAAGCCGGAAGAAAAACGACAAACGGATGTTTCCGAATACCCCTAACAATAAGGAAGTAACAGCATGATGTGGAAAACTCTCTGCATTCTCTGCGCCGCCGCGTTGTCCTGGACGCTCACGGCGGCCCCTCCGAAAAAGATCGCCCAGCCGGATGAAACGGTCGTTTACAAAAAAGCGCCCGACGGCGAAGACCTGAAACTCTTTGTCTTTTATCCCCCGGGGTACCAGAAAACCGATGCCCCCCGCCCCCTGATGTTGATGTATCACGGCGGCGGCTGGCGTGGCGGGGCCCCGACGCAGTTCTTCAACCAATGCCGGGACTATGCCGATCAGGGGTATGTCGCCATTTCCGCTTCCTATCGGCTCAGTCCCAAGGAAAAACCGCAGAATACCGTCTTCAACTCGGTGGAGGACGCCCGCAGCGCCATCCGTTACATCAAGAAGAACGCCGCACGTTTCGGTATCGATCCCAAGCGGATCATCACTGCCGGCAGTTCCGCCGGAGCGCATCTGGCGATTGCCACCTCGGTTCTGAAGCTGGATGCGGCAGACGATGATTTGTCCATCGATCCCACGCCGGCCGCGGTCATTTTGATGTGTCCGGTAATCGACGCCGGACCGCCGCCGGGATATCGCCATATCTACAAACGGATTCCGGATCGTTACAAGGAATTTTCGCCGATCCACAACCTGCATGAAAAGATGCCGCCGCAGCTGCTGCTCCTGGGCGACAAGGACAGCGTGCTCAGCGTCGAACACGCCCGCGAATACAAAAAGCAGGTGGAGGAAAAGGGCTGCCGCTGCGACCTGGTTATTTTCCCCGGTGCCAAACATGCGGCGTTTTATCAGGGCAGATATTACGTTGACAGTCAGCCTGCGGTGGAAAAATTCTTACGGGATTTGAAACTGAGACCGGATGATCAGAAGTAATCAATGGGGGAACGATCGCTCCCGTTGCGCCGACGCAGCGGGAGTGATTGCATGAATGCCAAAAACATACGGCGGAAGTGCAGATGCCTTCCGCCGTATGTTTTTGGGGAAGAGCGGCGCGAATGGCGTTTCAGGAAAAATCCTTCCAGGAAATTTTGATGTTACCGTATTCCTGCGCTTCGTAGGGAGTCCCGGTATCAGAAGGATCATCGGGTTTCAGAAATCCGGGCATGGAGTTGGTGTTTTTTCTGAATTTCAGCGGAGAAACCCCATAGCGGGCGGCAAAACTGCGGGAAAAATAACAA
>CASDQW010000099.1 GCA_949282965.1 uncultured Lentisphaeria bacterium | reverse complement strand
CAACATCTCCACCGGCTGGAACCTCATCCAGACCGCCGATGTCAGCGCGTTCACCGACACCGTGTTCAAGCTCTACATCAACAGCACTTCGGCGCTTGAACTGAGCATCGGCGAAAGCGTCCTCGGTGGCGTGTTTGCCGGTTATTCTCTCAACTTCGATGAGAACGACAGCACTCTGAAGTTCGCCAAACTGGCGTAGGTCAGCATACTGAATTCTGGCCCCTTTCGGCGCCGGATTCCGGGCAACCGGATCCGGCGCTTTTTTTTGCCGCAATCCTGGAAAACCACAATGTTTTTCAATATAAAAACTGAAACAATTTTCGCGAATCAGCTTCATTCCAGCAATATTGTGCGATTATTTCCGAAACACTTTTTTATTCTCAGGAATTGATTCCACTGCCGACACAACTATATTTAAAGCAGAGGGACAGTGAATAGTCCGTCGGCCAGCCGCGGATTGCCCCTGAAGTTGAAACCAGGTGACGCTACTGACAGGAGTTCGTTCAATGACCTATGCCGACATAGCTCTTTGCAGCTGGAACCAGGAAAAAAAACTGGCCCGCCCCAACCACTATGCCTACACACTCGGCATGTTCGGAGCCGCCCGGCTCGCCCTCATCACCGGCAACCGGGAGCTGCTCGCCGACGTCCGCCGGGAACTGCAGCCTTTTCTTTCCGGCGCCTTTGCCAACGCCAGCGGAGTTTACGGAAAAACGGTTTACCGCTGCGGGGGCAGCGCCGCTGCCTACCTTTACCGGATAGGGGAACTGCCGGAAGCGGAAGACACGCTGCGTCAGCACGCCGAAGCGCTGTACCATAATCAGCTGCGGGACACTGGCAGGACGTTCTGCCATCCGCGTTATCCGCAAAAACCGGATCAGCCCCACGGCCCGCTTTGGATCGACACCACATTCGGGGTCTGTCAATTCGAAGTGTTGCTGGGGCAGGCCTTCGGCCACCCGGAATACATTGCCGATGCCTGTTTCCAGATGAAGGAACACCATGCGGTGCTGTTTGATCCGGCCACCCGGCTTTATCATCAGGCGGTCAATTTCTCGCCGACTCAATACTATTCCGCTTTCTGGGGCCGGGGTGAAGGCTGGGGCGTCAATGCGCTGATCGAACTGATCGCCGACCTGGATCCGGACCACCCTGACCGGCCGGAATTCATCAAAGCCTACCGCGAAGCCATGGCCGGCTGCGTTGCGGTGCAGGACGCCGACGGCATGCTGCATCAGGTGCTGACGGTGCCGGAGAGCTATGTGGAAACCTCCGGCACCGGACTGGTATTTTACGGAATGGCGCGGGGCATTGACCTGGGCATTCTGGATCCGGAGCAATACCGTGCGCCCCTGCTGGCGGCACTGCGCGGAATGACCCGCTACATCGCCCTGGACGGTTCGGTGTTCAACTGCTGCCGCGGCTGTCTTTCGCCGGGCAACGGCACCGACGCCGACTACATGGCCTGGAACTGGGTTTTAAATGACGATCACGCCTTCGGGCCGGTCACGCTGCTGTTCGGAGCAGCGGAAGCGCTGGCGCGCCGGGGAGTGATTTCGCAGCTGACAGAGTAAAACGGCCGCCGCGGCGGCGTTTTGAAGTCATCGGACCATGAGCAAAAGAAAACAGGACGATCTCTACCGTTTCGTGGAGTCCAAAATCATCTGCGGCGGTTACGGCAACGGCGAACGTCTGCCCTCCCTGCGCCGGCTGGCGGAGCGTTTTGCGATCTCGCTGCCCACCGCCCGCCGGGTGCTGGCTCACCTGGCCGAACGCGGACTGGTGGATTTGCGGCGCGGCTCGGGTTGTTACGTTTCAGAACACAGCCGCCCGAAAAACGATGGCCCGATCGCCGTGGTGTCGGTGCCGTTTTCGGAAGGACGCGAACTCAATCTCACCGGAATTGCCATCAGCGGCGTGGCGGCCCGGCTGCAGGAACTTGGTCTGAACATGCGCCATTACTCCTACCATGCCAAGGATTTCAACGACGCAATACTCGATTCGATTTCCCGTAAAAGCAACGGAGTCATTCTGCTGGGCGGCTACGACGCAGTGCTGCGGAAGCCGAGGCCCCGGACGCCGATGGTGGGGCTGGTGATGCACAACTCCTACGATGGGATTTTTTCCGTTATCGACCTTGATCCGGTGCGTTCGGCGGAACTGGCGGCGGAATTTTTCCGAACCCGGGCCCGGAAGCGGATTACTATTATCGTTCCCGACCGGCTCAATTATGCGTTCCGGGAACTGGTGTTCCGCTCGCTGTGGACCCGCGCCGGCGAAGAATGTGAAACCATTTCCGGACCGGTCAGGGAATTTCAGCCCGGACGGGGCTATCTTTACGTATTCGGGGTGAGCGCCTACCGCGACGCCGTTGCCTACAATCAGCAGACCGGCCGGATTCTGGCCGAAGACTGCACCGTGCTGTGCATGGACGGGCGGCCGATGTTCAACTATGACTCCGTCAGCGCCATGCCGACCGTCGCCCTTAACTGGCGACAGGCCGGAATTGCCGCCGCCGACGAGCTTTTCCGGAGACTGTCACGACCGGGCAGCGCCGCCCGCCGGATCTATATGAATACCGAACTTTATCTGGATCAACGTCCGTAGAAAGGACGGAATTTGCAGTTTGCAAACTCAATTTCAACCACAACAGGGAGTTGATTATGACAACCATATTCAGTCGCGACCGACACTGCAAAAAAGCCGGTTCTACGCCGGTAGCGACCTCCGGATTCACGCTGATCGAGCTGCTGGTGGTCATTGCGATCATTGCAATTCTTGCCAGCATGCTGCTGCCGGCGCTCAATTCGGCCCGGGCTTCGGCCCAGCAGAGCAACTGCCTGGCCAACCTGAAGCAGTTCGGCACCTTCATTCAGATGTACGCCGATGCCAGCGACGGCTTTCTTTTCTCCGACCGGATGCCCAGCGTGGTCCTGGGTGGCGAACTTAAACGCTGGGTGCGCATTGACGGCAATCCTTTCATCAACGGGCTCGGTGTCTCTGAAACCACGTTCAACAAGCTCGCCAAGTGTCCCGGCGACGCCACGCCGCGGGCCGGAGGTACGGAAAATCATCCGATGGACTACAGTTACGGCTACAATTCCGGATTGAATGCCCGCAAAGTTTCGCCGCTGAAAAATCCGGCCCTGATCTGTGCCATGGGCGACACCGCAACAGGCGAAACCGACAAGGAAATTTATGCGATTTCCTTTTCCAAAGGCTACCGGGATCTGCTGGGGTACGGCGGGGAACGCCACCGCGGCCGCCCGAATGTGCTTTATCTCGACGGCCATGTGGCGGCCCTCGATGATCCGGATTACTACACTGGCGAGGACGTGAGTTCCAACGCCAAGGATTTCCGGAACTTCTGGTATTATAAAATGGATTGACGGCGGTTTCAAGTGCAGGTTATCGAGGTTGACACTCTTATTCTCGGCGCCACTTTCTACGGCTGCGGCCTGGCCGCCGGTCTGCCGGGGGCGCTCGTAGCGGAAGCGGCGGCGGCACCGGGGTCGGACGCGGTATTCGGATTCGACCCCGGCACCGGCTGGGACCGGGAACTCCTTCATCCGGACGCCGGGGAATTCCGGGCCGAGCTGCGGCGGCGCCATGCCCTTACCCCGGAAGGCCGGCTGCTTACCGGAGCGCTGGCGCCGGTTTTCGCCGACTGGTGCCGGCGCCGCGGACTCGTCCCCCGGCTCGGCCTCTCCGCCGTGGAAATCCGTGAACACTCCGTGGTTTTCATGGATCTTTGCGGCACGCCCCTGACCTGCCGCGCCCGGCAGATCATTGATGCCCGGGAGCCGGAATGCGGCGGCAAATTTCTCACCGCCTCGCTCTATTCGGAAACGGCATTGCCGGAGGGAGAAATCGGAGACTTTCAGATCACCGGCTCCGGAATCGACCGTCTGTATTATCTCGCCCTGCCGCTGGAGGAAACGGTGGACTGGCCCGAAGCCCGGAGCCGGCTGTTCCGGCAGTGGCACAACCGCCCGGCTCCGCTGAAGGAGGCCCGGATTGAACTGGTTGCACCGCGCTTCAGCCGCCGGCATTTCGCCAATGCCGCCGCCGCACTTGACGCCGGACTCGCCGGCACCGGGAAACTGGTCCGTTCCGACACCGGCATAGTCCGGGACGTGGAAAACTGCGACGTGATCGTCGTCGGATTCGGAACTGCCGGCAGCTCCGCCGCCGTGGCCGCCGGCCGCCGCGGTATGCGCGTGATGGCAATCGAACGCTCGACTTATCCGGGCGGGACCTGGACCGGCGGCTTTCTGCCGCACTGCTATTTGCAGAAACCAGTCGGCCTTGCCGCCGAATTCTACCGTGAAGCCGCCCGGATTGAAGGCTGTGCGGGTCTGATTGAACCTTTGAAATTCGTCCAGGAGAGGGCCGCGCTGGAGTGCGGGGTCGACCTGCGTTACGGCGCAACGCTCATGAATGTC
>CASDQW010000098.1 GCA_949282965.1 uncultured Lentisphaeria bacterium | reverse complement strand
GCCGGACGTGCTGACGGTGATTCACCAGCGTAAAAGTGTACGCTCCTACACCGGTGAGCCGGTCGGTTTGCCCGAACTGCGCGAACTGGTGCGGGCCGGATTCGCCGCCCCCACCGCCGGGAACGCCCGGCCGTGGGCCTTCGTGATCGTGACCGACCGCGCCAAACTCGACGCGCTCGCCGATGCGATGCCGTATGGAAAGATGCTGAAGAAGGCTCCCGCCGCCATCGCGGTCTGCGGAGTCGAAAGCGCGTTCCGTTCCGGCGAATCCCGTGAGATGTGGGTGCAGGACTGTTCCGCCGCCACCGAAAACATCCTGCTGGCCGCCGAAGGGACCGGACTCGGAGCGGTGTGGCTGGGCGTCTATCCCTATAAAGACCGTTCCGCCTCAATCAGCTCCATCCTGAAGCTGCCGGAAGGGATCGTGCCGTTCAGCCTGATTTCGGTCGGCCATCCCGCCGGGACGGAAAAAACCAAACAGAAGTACGACCCCTCCCGGCTCTTTCTGCAGCAGTGGGGGATGCCGTTCCGGCCGTAATGCGGTTTGCAAAACGGTAAACACCATGATATAATAAAAGTGTGACGGACCGGCCCACGGAAAGGAGCCGGCAACTTTGATTTATTCATTACGGAAAGAGATCGTCATGCATCAGGAAAATGCCGCCGAATTCGGTTTTCTCCCCGGCGCCGCCCCGGGAAAAAACGTACGGGCCTTACAGGAGGCGCTCGACCGGACCGGGACCGTGCGCGTGACCACGCCCGGCGTCTACGATCTTGACGGGACCGTGTTGATCGGCAGCGATACCGCGCTGGAGTGCGGCGCGGGCGTCTATTTCCGCCGGGCGGGTTCCTTCTGCCATCTGCTGCTGAACAAGGGCGCCCTCCGCCGGAGCTATGACCACGGGATCCGGATCTCCGGCCTGAAGGTGATCTGCAACGGCAACGATGTGCATTATACGGCGGAAATTCCCGGTTTGTGTTCGCATATTTCGTTTTTTTACGTGAAGGATCTGGTGATCCGGGATTTTGAATGCCTCGATCTGGAGAAGCGGGGATTCTGCATTCAGGTCTGCACGTTTGAAAATATCCTGCTGGAAAACCTGCATATCGAGGGGTTCAAGGATGGCGTCCACCTCGGGCCGGGCCGCAGGTTCGCGATCCGTCACGGCGTGTTCCGCACCTACGACGACCCGATTGCGCTGAATGCCTACGATTATTCCAACTCCAATCCGCAGTTCGGCTGGATCGAGGACGGCGTGATCGAGGATTGCCATGACCTCGACCAGCCGGCGACCACCGGCTTTTTCTGCCGGCTGCTCTCCGGAGCGTGGCGGGAGTGGTTCGCCGGAATGAAGGTGCGCAACTCCGATCTGGTCGCGCACGGCGGGCGGCTGTATTCGGTGAAAGGCGAGCCGGATTTCACGGAATACACCTCGCTGAACCCGCCGGAGCATGAGGACGGGATCGTCGCAGCCGACGGGATTCCGTGGCGCTTCGTGCAACAGGACGGGAGGCGCGACGCTTCCATCCGCAATGTGCATTTCCGGGATATCTTCCTGCGGAAGCGGCGGGAGCTGGCTTTCTGCATGCTGCTCGAATTCAACCAGTACGCCCGCAGCGTCTACCCCGGCGTGAAGGCCCCGGCGGTCGAAAACATCACTTTGGAAAACATCTCCGTGGAAGCCGGGGTGGAGTGGCTGCTTGAGAGCAACACGCCGTGCGGCAATATCCGCATCCTGAACTCCCGGCTGCCCGCCAGAGCGGTCCGGCTCTCCGAACCGCGCGAGGGGGAGCCTGACGGCAAGCGGACTTCGGTGCTGATCTCCGGCTGCGATTTTCCGGCCTCCGGCGGCACGCTGCTCACCTGTTCCCGGAACCGGCGGGCGGCCCTGCAGGTCGCCGCATCGATGCCGGAGGAGGATTCCGCGGTGTTTGAACTCTCCGAAACGGTCGACCTGAAAAGCTGCGACATCCCGGTCCGCCGCACGCCCGCCGGGATGATCGAACGCGTCTGACTGCGCCGCCCCGTTTACCGGAAACGGGGAACGGCCGGCGGTTACTTTTTCGCGTCGAGGGAGGCGGCGGCTTCTGCCAGCTTCTGCCAGACGGGATCCTTTTCGATGCCGGATTCCTTCATCAGGGTCTTGACGACTCCGGCCACGGTGGTGGGACCGAACTTCTTCAGCGCCACATGGCCGTCGCAGAACGCGATCTGCACGTCGCCGCCCTCCTTGAGGGAGGTCTTTTCGATGATGAGCGGAATCACGGAAGGCTTGCGGATCTTATTCAATTCACCCACCGCATTGCCCAGATAGGCGTAGCTGGTGTTGGCTTCGGTCAGCTTGTCGCCGTTGGCGGCTTTGCTGACGTAATCGTATGGGACGATCAGCAGCTTGTCGCTGGCGCCGTATGGCCGCAGTTCGGCCAGCCCGGCAGCTCCCGCCGCCGCCGGAAGACGGTTATTATGATCCCCCGCATACATCAGCAGCATCACCGTGAGCTGCTTCAGATTGTTCGTGACCGCCTGTTCCTGCCCTTTGCGCTGCACCTTGCCCAGAATGCTCATCGGGCCGGCCGCCATCAGCGGCATGCAGGCGAATCCCATCAACGCGGTAAACAGCAAAATCCGTTTCATCGTAACATCTCCTTCTCTTTTGCGATAACCGGAATGGTAAATAGTATACCGGCAGCTGCCTTGCAAAGCAAGCCTTCCGGTACAAAAAACTAAATTCTTTTCAGGACCAGCGCGGTGCGGCTCGGCAGATAGAGCGTGATGAAAGCGCCGCTCTGCCCCTGCCGCGACCAGTAACGCTGTTCCGGCGCGCGGCG
>CASDQW010000097.1 GCA_949282965.1 uncultured Lentisphaeria bacterium | reverse complement strand
GGCGTGCCGGTGATGACGCCGTCTTCCCGCATGGCGGTCGAGCAGACCGGACTGGCGGCGATGGGTTCCTTGCCGGCGGTTTTGTTTTTGCGGGTGAACAACGCCGGCGCATACGGCTGCATCAGCTGGAACCAGAGCCGGTCCCACTGGGAGTTGTTGTAGATCCGGGCCGGAGTCACGTATTCGTAATTATCCTGCTGGTAGCTCAGGTCCGCGATGCCGCACTGTTTGAGAATGCTGATGCAGCTGATCCGGTGCGCGGTGTCCCGGGCCCGGTTCAACGCGGGCAGCAGCATGGCGGCGAGGATGGCGATGATGGCGATGACGACCAGCAGTTCGATCAGCGTGAAACTCTTTTTCATGTTCGATTGCACCTTGGATGTGATGGTTGCTTATAGGGATAATTTGAGGGAAGTCAGCATTTCCGGCTTGCGGCGGGGTGCAGCATCCGGCGCCAGTCACCGCCGGAGAACGGGGCGGTGGACTGGCGGATGACCAGTTGCGGCGGAAAGGTGGTGCGCACCGCCGCGTCATGATCGCGCAGCAGAATGGAGATGGTTTCATTGACCATGCGCTGATGATCGCCGCCGAAAGTGGTCAGTGGTACCGGATAATCGCCGGAATCCGCGATGTTGTCGGAGCCGACCAGTGAAACATCCTGCGGTATGCGCAGCCCGGCCTGGTGGAGTTTTTCCATGATGCCGAGAGCGGAAATGTCGTTGTGAGCGATGACGGCCGAGAAGAACTGCCCGGATTCCAACAGTCGGGCCGTGGCGTGATAGCCGGTTTTCCGATCCCAGTCCTTCTGGTGAATGACCAGGGCCGGGTTCGGTTCCAGGCCGGCTTCCCGAAAGGCGCGGAGTATGCCGGGCATGTGCAAGCCGTCCGTCTGGTGGCACAGCAGGGCGATGTCGCGATGCCCCAGTTCCAGCAGGTGGCGGGTCAGCAGGTAGTAGCCGCCGGGCACGTCCTCGGTGACGAAGCTGTCTTCCGGGAACGGAGAGATCCAGCGCAGCACCACCGGGCGGCCGTTGTATTTGCGAATAACGGCGTGTACTGATTCGGAGCGTGACACCCACGGATCGACCACCACACCCTCGGATTTGGCCAGCAGATAGCGCAGACGTTCTTCGTCGGGGTGGTCCAGATCCACCATGCAGAGGATGGCGCTCAGATGAAAATTGCTCAGCGTATCAATCAGGCGGGAGAAAATGTCCTGTGCGAACATGCCCCAGTTTTTCGCGACAAGCAGCAGGATGAAACGGTCGCTGTGATTCCGTTGCCGTTTCAACACCAGGGTTCCCAGTCCCTGTACCGGGCGGATCACTCCCGCTTCCGTAAGATCGCGCAACGCCCGGCGCACGGTGGTTCGCGAAACACCGTAGTGTGCCACCAGTTCATTTTCCCCGGGAAGCAGGCGTGGCGCATTCTTTTCGATATGCTCCAGTAATTGTTCCTTGAGTTTTTCGTACAGAGGCAGCGTAGCGTTCAGCATTTTTCAATTATTGTCTTTGGTTTGTTCTCTTCTTGTATCTTACTTGTATCTACTCTTATTGTAACAAAAAGGAAAAAAAAGTCAAGGGGCATCCGAAAAAAACTGGAGAAATTTATGCTTTTTCCGGCAGCATCCGCCCCCAGTCCCAAAGGGCGCGGATCAAGGTCAGCAACAACAGCGCGGCAAGAATTTCCGCCGTTGCCAGAAAGTAGAGCAATCCGAATACCGCCAGAAACGCCGCCTCACGCCGGGCTCCGGCCCGATACCGCCAGACGGCGACCGCCAGCAGGCCGAGGGGAGCGAGCACGGCACAGAGCGTGGTGACGGCATTTCCCCACGGCGCAAGATGCCAGCTCCAGGGCGCGAGCCACGGCTGACGAATCATGGTCGGCACGGTGCAGCAGACGGCGAAGCCGATGGCGGCCGCTGCGGCCAGACGTCCTCTGAGAGGGGCTTCGCGCCAGACGGCGACGGCGGTGAATGCTGCGAAAAGCGGCAGATAACTGCTGAGAATGAACCGGACCGCGTCGCAGAAGGTGTGGCTGTAGCCGAAAAAGAACCAGATCACCGGCACGGCCCACAGCGTGAGGACAATCCGCAGCCGACGTTCCCGGAGGAACAGCAAGCCGGTCAAACCGAGGCACCAGACGGCGAAATTGCTGCCGCCGAGGAAACGAATGCCGGAGAGCTTGAAGAGCGTATGCAGGGTAAAACCGTCCACCGGACGGTCTCCGACCGCGTTTTCCTGATAATGAAGGACATAGGAAAAGGTGAAAGGCGATCCGAATTGATGATGGTTAACCAGGAATTGCGGCAGCAACACCCCCAGATAAACCGCGCTCCCGACCAGCAGTCCCAGTGCGAGGTACCGCGGCGAGGCGATTTGCTGCCGGTGGCGGCAGAAAAGAATAAATCCGATCACCGGAGCGAAAAAGATGTTGTTGAGCCGCACCAGACTGCAGAGGGCGAAGAGCGCCGCCACGGCGGCGATCGACCACAGCCGGGGCGGCAGTCGCAGCGCCACCAGCAGGGTCACCAGCACCAGCAGAGTGGAAAACGTGTCGCTCATGGCGTTGTATCCGGCACCGATCAGCGTGTTGTAATGCCGGAACGACATTTGAAAAGACGGCAGACCGATCGCACTGGAGAAAACCCCGTTGTCCCAGTCCGGCACATAAAAAAGTACGAACGGCATGAGCGTCCACATCAGTCCCGCCGCCAGCGCCGCCCGGCTTCCGAGCCGCAGGGTACGCAGGATCGCATACCCCGCCGCCAGCGACAGGGGCGCCAGCACCAGCGCCGAAAACAACGAGGCGCCAATGGCCAGATCATAGTAATTTTCCGCTCCGGTCAGCAACAGGGCCGGCAGATAGAAAAGCACCCCGAGCCCGATCGGATAACTCCATGGTCCGTCCCATTTCCCCTGCAGCAAATCGGCAGCCACCTGAAGATAGCCGGGCTCATCGGCGGCCGAGCAGACCAGATTGCCCGCGCCCATGACGACGTAGAGCAGCAGCAGCTGTCGGAGCAGCACCAGAAACAGCGCAAAACAGCAATCCTCCCGGGGCGAGCCGGGGGCGATTGTCCGGTCGCGGCGGCCTTTGCCGTAATGCATGATCAGCAGGACCAGCGCGGCGGCGATGCCGAGAAACAACACCTGTCGGCCGCTCTGGGGCGGGCCGAGACTGCGGAAGAACAATCCGCCTCCGGCATCCCGCACCGGGCGGATCGTCGGCGCGGCATAGCCGGAACGGCCGTCCGGCAGGGTGACCGCAAGAAAGTCTTCGTAACGGGCCAGCGGATGGCGGCTGATGAAAACCCGCTGCGGCGGGGCGTTTTCCCGGCATTCGACCGGGCGGTCGGTGATGGTGATCAACCGGGACTGCGGGTCCGGCCGTTCAAATATCGGAATACCGGCGTTCAGCGTGACCGCGTGAAGCCGGAGCAGAACCCCTGAGAGGAACAGCAGTATGACCCCGAATGTTTTCATGATGTCATATTATAGCACAATCCGGCTGGTCGTGCAACCGCCGCAGCCGGGGTTTTCCGTACGGGGGGAACGCGCGGCGGGCAAAGAAGCGCATGGAACAACTTGCGAAATATTTTCGGACGGGATATATTGAAAGAACGGCACAGAGCCGGACAGGAGAGGAGTGGCATATGGATCACGGCAAGTGTTTCGATGAATTCAAAAAAGCACGGAAAATCGTGGTGTTGACGGGGGCGGGGGTCTCTACTTTTTCCGGCATTCCCGACTTCCGGGGGGCGGAGGGGGCTTTCCGGCGGAAATGGCATGGTTACGATGTGGAAGAATTGCTGGACAGTGCGTTTTTTGAGCGGGCTCCGGACGTTTTTTACGCCTACGCCCGGGAAAACTGGTATCCGATGACGTTCCGGGAACCGAGCATCGTGCATTTGACGCTGGCCGCCATGGAAAGACACGGCATGCTCGACGCGCTTTACACCCAGAATATCGATCTTCTGCATACCCGGGCGGGCAGTCGCAAGGTGATGGAGTTGCACGGCTCCTTCCGGACCCATCGCTGTCTTGCCTGCGGTCGCGAATTCGGGCTGGAGCCGGTGCGCGAGGCCGTCATGCGCGGCGACGTGCCGCATTGTCCCGCCTGCGGCGGCCTGATCAAGCCGGGGGTGGTGTTTTACGGCGACCCGCTGGACGAGGAGTTGCTGCACCGGGCTTTCCGGGATTTCGAGAGTGCCGATCTGGTACTGGTGCTGGGCAGCAGCCTCACTGTTGCGCCGGTTTCCTCGCTGCCGATGGCCGCCCGGGTCAACGGCGGTACCATCATCATCGTCAACGAACAGCCGACGGATTATGATGCCGTGGCCGGATACCGGTTCCGCGATCTCCGGTTTTTCTGTACGGCGCTGGCTGCCCGTTTTTCCGAGCTGGCCGGATAAGCGGCGAAACCCGGACGCGGGAGGGGGACGAAAACGCGAACAGCAGGAGGTGGTGAATGTACGGAATGATTGCATGCAGGATGAGAAATTGCCTGGCGGTGCTGCTGCTGGGGGCTTGCGGGCTGGTGTCCGGCGCGGAGGGGACGACGGCGCGGACCGGAGCGGAAGCGGATCAGGCCTCGTATGTGCCGGAGGGATACCGTCTGGTCTGGAGCGATGAATTCGACGGTACCACGCTGAACGAGCGGAAGTGGACGCTGCGTCCCGATATGAAGGGGGACGGGGAACTGGCCCTGGCCGGGACGGAACGGCCCGAAGTGGTCCGGGTGGCGGACGGGAAACTGCAGCTGAACGCGGTGATGGACCGTCCTCCGGAGAGCGGGAATCCGCTTTACACGACCTGTTTTTCGGTGACCACGTACAACAAGATGCATTTCCGGTACGGTTATCTGGAGATGCGCGCGCGCGTGCCGTACAAGCGCAGTGCCTGGCCCTCGCTCTGGATGAAGTCTCTGCCGGGGGACATCGCGCCGGCCGGCCGGGCGGATTACATGGCGGAAGTGGACGTGTTCGAGGTGTTTTCCTCGCCGGATACGGCGGCGCCCAATCTGCACAAGTGGCATCGGAACGGGAAACACTCCTCCACCAGCAGTCCCACGCGGCATAAGTTCATGGATATTGCCAATCTGAACAACGAGTATCACATTTACGGTTTCGAATGGACGCCCCGGAGCATGTCGATGTACCTCGACGGCGAACGGTACGGGTATTATGACCTGTCGGTGGATTTCGGCCACAAGGACGGCATGGCGGGGTTTCACGAAACGCTGTATGTGATTATCAACAATCACGTGTTCACCAACACCAGTCCGTGGAAGCCGCAGGATTCGGAAGTCAATTCCAGCAGCTGTCTGCCCAATCATTACTGGATCGACTGGATCCGACTCTACCAGAAACCGGGCGAGGGGGCCCTGTTTACGGCGAAGTGAGCCCTTCCGGCGCGGCGGCGGGAACGCCATCCTCTCCGGCGCGGGGGGCGGGGGCCTGTCGTGATTGCTCCTGTGGTTCTTCGTAAGGAAAGTACCACTGTTCCATGGCGATGCCGGGCGCGTCCCGCAGCTGCCGGAGCGCGGTGCGGAAGGCCGGGTCCGGATCATGCCGGACGGCCCGGACCATGATGTCCCAGAGGACCCGGCGGTCCGGTTTTTTGAGCTGGCGATGGGGCCAGACGGTGCCCTCGGCGGCGTACGGTGTGAAATAGGCGGCCACATCCCGGAACCGCAGACCGTCGGCGGTCCGGTACTGCCAGGCGTCGAATCCGGTTTTCTCTCCGATGGTGGCCAGATTGAGCCAGCCTTTGGCATTGGAGACGGCATAGGTGAAGGATAGCGTCCGGACGAGTTCGTGCGTCGGCTTGCCGCCGACGCCGAATTGTTGCGCGAAACTGCGGTGGAAGAAATCCGTCACCACCTTCCGCGCCGCGTCTTTCCGGCCGAGATAGAGCTGGATCATGGCCAGATGGCCGGCAAAATAGGTGGCGAGGTTGTTGCGGTTGCGTGCGGCTTTCTGCGCCAGCGGTGAGGTATGCAGCCAGTCGAGGTAGTCCGTCAGCCATTTTCGGAAGGCGGTTTCGTCCGTTTCACTCCAGCAGCCGGAATCGCGGATCAGCGCCAGCGAATCCAGCACCAGATGCATGCGCAGCGCCAGAATGATCAACCCGGTGTATCCGCCGCGGTCGCCGTCGTGGCCGGGGCGGACTTCGCCGTAATTGAAATGGGGATTCATCCGCGTTTCCGGCGAGACGAACCACTTGCGCAGGAAATGCGCCGCGTGTTCGGCGTAGCGGCGTTCTCCGGTGTAGAAATAGGCCAGCGCCAGAATCGGCGTATGACGCAGCATCCGGGCGGCAGCGGCGGTGTCGGTTTTACCGCGTCCGCCTTCGGGATTGATCCGGCCGTCCCTGTAGATGTAAGGTCGGCCGTCGGGTTTTTCGGGATCGGGCCACCAGTAGATGGCCCAGGAGAGAAAGTCGTGTTTATCGCCGGACCCGGCGGTCAGTTCCTTGTCCAGGACGGAGCCGGGTTGCTGCCGGAGGGATTCCCGGGCGACGGCGACCAGCTCCGCACGGAGTTTCCGGGATTCGTCGTCGTTGCGGTTCAGACGTTCCCGGGCCCGGAGGAGAGCGGCATGGTCCCAGATGATGGTTTCCGCTGCACAGAACCAGCCGGTGGTCAGCAGGATGCCCAGGGCAATGCCGGGCGTCAGTCGGTTGAAGCGGCAAGTCATGGTCTTCGTCTCCCTGTTCGCAAATGTGTTTAATTCCAGTTGCCCAGAACGCCGTCTTCCATGATCACCCACTCTTTCCGGTTCAACCGGGTGATGGCTTCGCCTTTGGTGGTGGATTGGACGTGGCCGTCGACGAAGGAGATATTGCCTTTGGCCGAGAGCGGCTGCGGGACGACGTCGACGCCGCCGGTCAGGGAGCTTACCGCGATTTTCCGGTCGAACTCGCTGTGCGGGAACGCAGGGGCGGCATCCGCCCGGTGGCTGAAGTACATCGCGCTTTTGCCGCGTTCCGCCGTCAGCCAGCGGACGGACGGCCGGCGGACGGAGGAAATGCGGGCGTTTTTCCTGTAGGCGGTTACGCCGCTCAGGTAGAGATTGCCGAGATGCCGGGCGCCGCTGAGCAGATCGTTGATCGGGTAGCTGCTGGGGGCGATCTTCCAGGCGGGAGGCTTGCTGGAACCGGTGAATTCCGCCTCCAGCGGGCAGGTGCCGACGCTGCCCATGCGGACGTAATTGGTGCTGAAGAACCCGAGTTGAAGCACGCCGAGATCCTCCATGTTTTTCAGATAACTATTGCCGCCGACCGGCTTGCCGGAGGCGTTGAAGCCCTTGATGTTGACCGGGAAATAGTCATCCTGCATGGTGGTGTAGAGGGCGATGGCGGCGGCGATCTGTTTCTGGTTGCTAAGGCACTGGGTGTTGCGGGCGGCGGCGCGCGCCTTGCTGAGGGACGGCAGCAGCATGCCGGCCAGAATGGAGATGATCGCGATCACCACCAGCAGTTCGATCAGCGTGAAGGCGGAGCGGCGGCGGGATGACGGACGGGCGGGGAGGCGGCGGACGTCGTAATGCGGGTGCTGCATGATTCATTCTCCTTGTAGTTGGTGAGGTCGATCAGGGAAAGTCGGGAAGGAACACCGGGATCTTTCCGGTCGGTTCAGGTTTTCGGTCCTTCCGGTTTTTCCGGAGAACGGAACGGGGAAGACGACGCAGCGGGGCTGTTGTCGGACCCGGCGCCTGCCGATGTTCTTTCCGGAACCGCTGAAACATTCGGATCATAATTCTGACCATCGTGGAAATGGGTACGCACCGCGCCGGGGTGATCCGGAGTCCATTCCGCCTGCTGGCGGGCATTCAATTTCAACCGGCCGCAGACGGTGGTGTTCCGGCGGGGGGCATCCGGTTCCCGGAGCAGCCGGGCCAGTTCCGCGAACATGCAGGCTCCGATCTCCCGCCAGTCCACCGCCACGGTGGGAAAATCCGGCCAGTCCGGATTCAGGTCGCGTTTCCCGTCCAGCCCGAGGATGACGAAGTCATGGTCCAGCCGCCGTCCGGAATTCCGGAGGCAGGGGGTCAGATAGATGTCGTACAGCAGCGTGTCGGACGTGAAGAAATATCCCCGGTCCCGACGATAGGGCGCGGGCTGTTCGGAGAATTTCCGGTACAGCTTGCAGCGCTTCCGGCCGTGCGACCAGAGTTCCTGAAAGACGTGAGCCCGTTGAACGTAAATCGGCGGCATGTTCGCCAGAATTTCCACGGTCTGAATGTCGTAGTGCTGGAAATATGCCGCGGCCAGTTCCGCCGCCTGTTCCGGGTCGAGGTTGACCAGGGAAATCCGTCCGCCGAAGCTGTGCCGCATCAGGGTGGCCACCACCGGAATCCGGCAGTCGAAAGCCTTCCATTTGGCGTCGTATTCCTGAAAAAGCGCCGCGCCGCGGCAGTCCGCCGTCCGGCGGGCGAAGTCTTCCGGCGTCAGGTCCGTGTAATGCGCCAGACAGAGCTTTACTTCAAAACCGTGCGCCATCGCCCGCTGCTGGAATTCCAGCAGCGCCAGATAGCTGATGCTGGTCGTCGAACCGACGACCCTGGGGGAGATGAACGCCGCCAGTTTCCCCGCGCTGCGGCCCGTCGGAAAAATATCCTGCCGGGCCACGAAAATGCCCTTGCCCGGATGCGCTTTCAGAATCCCGCTCCGGATCAGAAACGCGAGCTGATCGTATACGGTGCTCCGCGGCATGGCGAACTTGGCGGTCAACCGGCGTACCGACGGAATCTTCATTCCGACCGGATATTCCCCGGAAGCGATCCGGGCCAGCAGATAATCGGCGAGACGACGATCCAGTTTCATGGTGATTCCTGATTCCGGGGGGGGACGCGGCATACCGTCGGGGATGCCGCGGCCGTTTCCTGTTCCTCTCAATTCTGATTATAGCAAAACCGCGCGGATGAAACAAGCGGGAGTTCGCTTTTTGCGGGAACAAACTGTCCGGCTGTCCGGATGGGGAGGAACCCGTTTTTCGAGGGGCGCCGCGGGATCGCGGGGGGCCGGCCGGAATCCGGCGCCGGGGCCGTGACGCGCGGGAGAAGGAAGGCGGCGAAAGAAAAAACGTCCGGGCGAATGTGCATTCGACCGGACGGAGGGGAGACGCGAACGCCGGGGGGGGACCGGCGGCGTGTTTTTCAGGGTTTTCGCCGGAGGGTCAGCTGCCGGACGTCTCCCGGCGTGACGGTGAGTTCCAGAACGCCGTCTCGGAGGCGGGCGTCGCCGTTTTTCACCTCCCAGTCGCCGCGGAGCGTCAGGCGCACCGGGCCGGGCCGCGGAAAGGTGTGGCGGGAGATTTTCGACGGGTGGGTGTCCCCCCATCGGTAATCCGGATCGGTGACGGCCAGTTCCAGAATGCCGTCCGCCCGTTCCTGAAGCACCAGCAGCAGCGGCGTCGAAACGGATTGCACCGGAAATTCCTCCGCCAACGCCGTATCCGGCCGGGCGACGGCAGCGGAAAAGATTTTTTCATCAGGGAACCGGACGATGTGTGCCGTGCCATCCTGCTGAAGCACCCGGTAGTGCGGCTGCCGGTCCGGCGCATCGATCATGACCGCGTATTCATAACGTTCGTCCTGCGGCGCGCGACCGTGCCGCAGCAGGACCGTTTCATAAAATCCCGAACGCAGCTCCGGACGGCCGCATTCGTCGCTGCCCTGCTGCATGATACGCATGGTTTCCAGCATCATGCCCGCCGGAACGAAATAACGGGTGCCGTTGACATCCGTCAGGGTTTCCGGCCGGGTGAGTTGCCGACTCCGCCGTCCGGTTTCCCCGACGGGGGCGGGGCCCAGATAACTCTGAAACAGCGTGGTA